>NZ_CP088081.1:1278372-1597965 GCF_021049305.1 Ideonella dechloratans | reverse complement strand
GCCGCGGCCGGCAGCAGGATGGCGAACACCGTGATGACGTTGAGCAGCTCGGAGATGGCCATGAACCAGGCGTCGTTCTGGTTGGGGTTGAACCAGACGCGCGGCACATTGCTGATCATCGGCACGCCGGCGATCTGCCCGGTGCCGCTGCTGGCAAAGCCCAACCGGGCGATGCCCGTCTCCAGGCCGTAGCTGGCCACGATCTGGGTGGCGTCGGCCGTGGCCAGGGTGGCCAGCACCGAGTTGCTGGCGTCCACCTGCATCTGCACGGTGGCCGTCTCACCGCGCGAAAGCGTGCGCTCGAACTGCGGCGGGATGTCCAGCACGAACAGCGCATCGGAGTTGTCCAGCAGCGAAAGACCCTGGCCCGCCTGCCCCACCAGGCCCAGCGGATTGAAGTGCGGCGGCTGGAAGCGGCCCGCCAGTTCGCGCGAGGCGGCGCTGCGGTCGGTGTCCAGCACCGCGAAGGCCGCGTTGTTGAGCTGCAGCGTCACGCCGGAGCCGGCGTTGTAGATGTCCATCGTGAAGGCATAGACGATGAAGAACAGCAGCACCGGATCACGCCAGAGCTGCAGCAGCTCCTTCCAGCTCATGGCGCGCAGGCGGCGCAGCCACACGCCGATGTCCTGTCCGCTGAAATACCCCTTCATGCCACGCCCCTCATGCCTTGACCCGCTTGCGGAACAGCACATAGCCCACGCCGAACAGCAGCGCGGCGTACAGCGCCAGCACCACCATGTTCAGCCACAGCCCGCTCCAGGACACGTCCTTGAGGAAGGCGCCCAGCACGATGTCGGTGTAGTACATGCCCGGCAGCAGGTGGGCGATGACCTTGGCCGCCGCCGACAGCGAGGGGATGGGGATCAGCACGCCCGAATACAGCACCGCCGGCACCACCGTCAGGATGGCGGTGCCCATCATGGCCGCCACCTGGGTGCGCACCGCCACCGACACCAAGAGGCCGATGCCGGTGGTGCAGGTCACGTACAGCAGCGAGGCGAACATGAAGAAGGCGAAGTCGCCCTTGAACGGCGCGCCGAACACCAGCGTGGCGATCAACCACAGCAGCAGCACGTTCAGCCAGGAGATGCCCACGTAGGGCGCGATCTTGCCGATCAGGAACTCGCTGCGCCGCACGGTGGAGGCGTAGATGTTGAAGATGGAGCCGCTCTCCTTCTCGCGCACCACGCCCAGCGCGGTCAGGAAGGGCGGCGAGATCATCATGATGGCCATGATCAGCTTGGGCGCCAGCGACCAGATGCTGGCCACGCTCTGGTTGTAGAGGTAGCGCACCTGCAGCGCCACCGGCTGCAGCGTGGCGCGCGCCTGCGCGGTGGTGATGCCGCCGGCCCGGGCCAGGGTGTCGGCCAGCACGTCCAGCGTCATCGCGCTGCTGATGGCGGTGACATAGCTCTTGGTGGTCAGCGCGCGGAACGGGAAGGTGCCGTCGATCAGCGTCTGCACCTGCACCGGCCGGCTGGCCAGCAGGTCCTGCTGGAATTTGGGTGGAATGACGATCACCGCCCGCAACTGGCCTGCGGTGATGGCCCGGTCCAGCTGCCGTTCATCGTCGGCATAGCCTTCGAAGTGGAAGTAGCGCGAGTCGATGAAGCGGTGGGCGTACTCGCGCGACAGCGGCGTGCGGTCGTGGTCCACGATGGCCATCGGGATGTTCTCCACATCCAGCGACAGGCCGTAGCCGAACAGCAGCGTCAGCACGGCCGGCACCACGAAGGCCAGCAGGAAGAACAGGCGGTCGCGCACGATCTCGCGCCACTCCTTGCTGGCCACGGCCACGATGCGGCTGAAGTTCATCATGCGCGGCGCTCCCGGGCTTCCAGATCGGTGATGCGGTAGACGAACACGTCTTCCATCGACAGCGGCCGCGCCGCCACGGCCTGGGCCGGCAGACCGGCCTCGCCCAGGCGGGCCTGCAGCGTGGCGGCGTCCACCGCAGGGTCGGCCGGCAGGCAGTGCACCAGGGTGCCGAACAGCGCGCTGTGCCGCCAGCCCTGCTGCTTGAGCCAGGCCAGGGTCTCGGTGGGCTGGCCGCTGCGGATCTCCAGCAGGTGGCCGGCCTCACGCTCCACCGCGGCCTTCATGCCGGCGGGCGAGTCATCGGCCACCACCCGGCCGGCGTACATCAGCGCCAGGTGGTCGCAGTGCTCGGCCTCGCTCATGTAGTGGGTCGTCACCAGCACGGCCATGCCCTCCTCGCGCGAGAGGCGGAACAGGATGTCCCAGAAGCTGCGCCGCCCCACCGGGTCCACGCCGGAGGTGGGCTCGTCCAGGAACACCACCTGCGGCTCGTGCACCAGCGCGCAGCCCAGGGCCAGACGCTGGCGCTGCCCCATGGGCAGTTGCGAGGCCCGCATGCCCTGCAGCCCGCCCAGGCCGGCCATCTCCAGCACCCAGGCGGTGCGCTCGCGGGTGCGGGCCTCGTTCAGGCCATAGACCGCGGCATAGAGCCGGATGTTCTCCAGCACCGTCAGGTCCATGTAGAGCGAGAAGGCCTGCGACATGTAGCCGATGCGCTCCTTGATGGCAAAGCCGGCCGTGCGCATGTCGGCCCCGGCCACCTGGCCACTGCCGCTGGTGGGCGAGAGGATGCCGGTGAGCATCTTGATCACCGTGCTCTTGCCTGCGCCGTTGGCCCCCAGCAGACCGAAGATCTCGCCCGGCCGCACCTGGAAGCTGACGTCGTCGGCGGCCTTGAAGTCGCCGAAGCGCCGGCCCAGGCCGCGCGCCTCGATGGCCAGCACCCCGTCGTGGTTCTGCGCCGCGGCGCGGCGGGCGGGCGGCAGCTTGGGCGGCACCAGCGTCACCAGCTCGCGCCGGCGCAGCATGGCGATGAAGACGTCTTCCAGCTCGGGCGCGCTCACGTCCAACGCGCAGCCCTGGGACTGGCCGTCCAGCGTGCGCTCGATCTCGGCGCGGCCGCCGGCCTCGTCCTGGTCGTCCACGAAGACGCGCACCGCCGGGCCCAGGGCCTCGACCTGCGGATGGCGCTCGCCAATGCGGTCCAGCGTGCGCACCTGCTCGCCGCCGGTGACGGAGACAACCACCCCGCGCGCCAGCTGGCGCAGCTCGTCCGGTGCGCCCACGGCCAGGGTCTTGCCGCCGAACATCAGCGCCACGCGGGAAAAGCGGCTGGCCTCGTCCATGTAGGCGGTGGAAACCAGCGCCGTCGTGCCCTGGCTGCGCAGCAGCTCGGCCAGGATGGCCCAGAAGTCGCGCCGCGACACCGGGTCCACCCCGGTGGTGGGCTCGTCCAGGATGATGAACTGGGGCTGGTGGATCAGGGTGCAGACCAGGCCGAGCTTCTGCTTCATGCCGCCCGAGAGCTGCTTCATCGGCCGGTCGCGGAACTTGTCCAGCCGGGTCATGGCCAGCAGGGTCTGCTTGCGCTCGGCCAGTTCATCCTTGGGCACCAGGCGCAGGCGGGCGAAGAAGTCGACGTTCTCCTCGATGGAGAGGTCGGCGTAGAGGTTCTGGCCCAGGCCCTGGGGCATCAGGCCGATGCGGTCCTTGATGCGCTCGGCCGCGGCGTCGCTGTCCAGCGAGGTGCCGAAGACCTCCAGCCTGCCCTCCTCGAAGCTCAGCACGCCGGCCGCGGCCTTCATCAGGCTGGACTTGCCCGCACCGTCCGGCCCGATCAGGCCGAAGATCTCGCCGCGCCGCACTTCCAGGTCCAGGCCCTGCACCGCCTGGGTCCGGCCATAGCGCTTGCCAAAGCCCTGCGCCCGCAGCACCAGCGGCGAGGCGGTGGCATCTCCGGTCATGGGGCGGCTCACCAGCGCGGCTGCTGCCAAGCCACACCGTCCTTCCAGCGCACCACGGCGTCGGCCGGCACCCCGGGGGTCAGGCGGTGTTCGGGGTTCTGGTCCAGGTAGAGCTTGACCGCGTAGGTGAGCTTGACCCGCTCATCGGGCGTCTGCACTTCCTTGGGCGTGAACTCGGCGCGCTGGCCGATGTTCTTCACCGTGGCGGCAAAGGCCTGGCCGGGGAAGGCGTCGGTCCAGACCTGGGCGGGCAGGCCCAGGCGCAGGCGGCCGATCTGGGCCTCGGGCACATAGGCCTTGAGGTAGAGGTGGTCCAGGTCCACCAGCTCGACGATGGGGCTGCCGGCGCCGACGATCTCGCCGGGCTCGCGCACACGGGTGACCACCACGCCGGCGCTGGGCGCCTTCAGGCTCAGGTCGTTCAGCACGCTCTGGGCCTCGGCCAGTGTGGCCTGGGCCTGGGCCTGCTGGGCGGTGACGGCCGCCAGCTGGCTTTCCTGGGCGCGGATCTTGTCCGCCCCCAGGCCGGCCTGGGCCGACATCACCTTGGCACGGGCCAGGGCCTCCTGGGCTGCGGCGGCATCGGCTGCGGCGGCGGTGGCCGCCAGCCGGGCCTGCTCGGCGCGCTGCACCGGCACCGAGCCGCGCTGGGCCAGGTCTTCCAGGCGCTGCGCATCGCGCTCGGCCTGGGCCCGGGCGGCATCGGCCTTGGTCTTGACCGCGGCCGCTTGCGACACGCCGGTGTCGGCCGCGGCCTGGTCCAGCGGCACCTGGCGGCGCAGCGCCCCCAGCGAGGTCTCGACCGCCGCCCGCTGCGAGGCCAGCGCGGTCACGGCCGCCTGGGCCTGCTCCACCTTGGCCTGGATCTGGGCCGCATCCATCACCGCCAGCACCTGGCCGGCCTGCACACTGTCGCCCTCGCGCACCTTCAGCTCGGCAATGCGGCCAGCCAGCTTGCTGGCCACGCTGACCTGGTCGCCCTCGATGCGGCCGTTCACCTGGATCAGCCCTTCCGGCAGCGCGCGGTGCGCCAGCACCAGACGCCAACCCAGCACGGCGGCCACGAGCACGGCCGCAGCCCCGATTCCCAGCACGACAGGTTTGGAGAGTTTCATGGCAGATCGGTATGGAGTGCGGTATGGAGTGGAAGAGGCGGGGTCACAGGGCGTCGTAGTCGCGCTTGAGCCGCTGCACCGCCAGGGCATGGTCGTGGCGGGCGTTGCTCAGGTTGTTGTGGCTCTTCAGGCGCAGAGTCTCGGCGTCCAGCACCTCGGTGTTGGTGCCCACGCCGGACTGGTAGCGATCGCGCGCCACGCGCAGGTTCTCGTCGGCCTGGGCGACGGCGCTCTGGGCCGCGTCGATGCGGGCGGCCGCCTCGTCCACCCGCAGGCGGTCGGCGCGCTGCTGTAGCGCGATCTGGGTCTCGGCATCGGCCCGCTGGGCGGCCACCGCATCGGCCTTGGCCGCCAGCGCATCGGCCTGGCTGCTGTACACGCCGCCATCGAAGAGCGACCAGTGCAGGCCCACCGCCACGTTCCACAGCCCTTCCTTGGCCAGGTAGCGGTTGTCCATCTGGTTGAAGCCGGCGCTCAGCAGCACCTGCGGGCCCCCCTGGGCGCGCGCGGCGTCGGACTGGGCGCGCAGCGCCTCGGTCTGGCGGATCAGCGCGGTCACCTCGGCGCGGGTGCGGCCGGTGTCCAGCGTGGCCAGCTCAGCCGGGTTGACGGCGATCTCGTCGATCACCACCGGCTGCGCCAGTGGCCGGCCCAGCAGGCGGTTGTAGGCCGACTCGGCGATCTGCAGCGCGGTCTGGGCGCGGATGCGGTCCTGGCGGGCGTTGTCGGACGCGGCCTGGGCCGCCAGCAGGTCGCCGCGCGCCACCAGCCCCTTGTCCAGGTAGGCCTTCACGTCGGTCAGGTGCGAGGCCAGGGTCTGCACGCCACTGTCGGCCAGGTCCAGCAGGCTGCGGGCGCGCAGCACGTTGATGTAGGCCTCGGCCACCTGCAGGCGCAGGTCCTGTCGGCTGCGCTCGCTGGCGCTGCGCGCCGCGCCCACCGTGGCCTCGGCAGCCTGGGCGTTGCTGCTCAAGGCCCCACTGGTGTAGAGCGGCACGCTCACGCCGGCGCGGTAGACGCCGCCGTTGACCTCCATCACCGGCATCTGCAGCGTGCCCAGCATGGGCACGGTGGCTTGCACGGCCGGGGCCTGAGACCAATGGTTGTAGAGGCCATCCACCGCGAAGCTGGGCAGGGCCTGGCCCTGGGCCGCAGCCAATGCGGCCTGGGCGGCACTGACCTGGTGTTCACTGGCCTGCAACTGGCCATCGACCTGCACCGCCTGGTCCATGGCCTGGGCCAGGGTCTCGGCGTGCAGCCCCACCGGCATGGAGAGGCAGGCCAGCAGGACGGGCGCGAGGCGCCAGCGGAAGTCGGACAGAGGCTGCGACATGGGGTTGTGGCAAAGTGACGGGCGCCGCGCCATCGTTGCAACGCAGCATGAAATTCATTCTAGGAAGCGGGGCCGCCTTCGGGTGCTCAGATTCCAGCGGCCTTGATGCGCATCAAGCAGATCATCCTCAGCCACCCGGCGGCGGTGGGCCTCGGGCCGACGCGGCCGCCGGCCGGATGCGCGGCGATCCCCATGCTCAGTTTTCAGTGCCCTTGCCACCCATGAACTCCCCCACCTCGCGCCTCGGGCGCTGGCGCAAGGCGCCCGTGCAGGCCCGGGTCGATGACACGCTGCGGGCCATCTTCGAGGCCACGGCCCAGCTGTTGGAAGGCGAAGGCCTGGACCGGCTGAGCACCAACCGCATCGCCGCGCGTGCCGGCTTCGCGGTGGGCACGCTCTACCAGTACTTCCCGAACAAGCAGGAACTGCTGGTGGCCATGGCCGAGGACGAACTGGAGCGCGGGCTGCAAGCGCTGGAGGGCGTCGTGCAGGCCCAGGCAGGTGCGCCGCGCGAGGCCGCGGTGCGGGCCGTGCTGGCGGTGTGGCTGCGCGCCTTCGGCGGGCGCCACAAGGTGATGGGCGACGTGATCCGCACCGTGCTGCTGCACCGGGACGTGCAGGACGTGCACCGCCGCTTCTCCCCGGCCGCCCTGCGCGTGGCCGACCGGCTGATCACGGTGACCGGCGGCCAGGGTCACCCGTCGCTGACCCCCGAACTGCGCTTCGTCCTGGGCCATGCGCTGCTGTCCAGCGTGCGCGCCGCCCTGCTGGACGAGCCGGCGCTGATCGCCAGGCCGGCCTTCGAGGACGCCCTGGTGCGGCTGGCCCTGGGCCTGCTGCCCGTGGCCTGAGGGCGCTCAGATCGCGCAGTGCACCGGCTGCGCGCCCAGGGGACCGATGAGCACCGCGGGGGCGATCTCCACCAGGTAGCCACGTCGGCCACCGTTGATCAGGACGCGCTCCAGCGCCAGCACGGTCTCTTCGACGAAGACCCGCATGGCCTTGCGGGTGCCGAAGGGCGAGGTGCCGCCCACAAGATAGCCGCTGTGGCGCTGGGCCACCTCGGGCTTGCAGGGCTCCACGCTCTTGACGCCGATGGCGCGCGCCAGGTTCTTGGTGCTGACCTGCTTGTCACCGTGCATCAGGATGATCAGCGGCTCGGCCTTCTCATCCTGCATCACCAGGGTCTTGACCACCGCGTGCTCGGGCCAGCCGAGCTGGCGGGCCGATTCGCCGGTGCCGCCATGGTCCACGTACTCGTAGACATGCTCGGTGTAGGCCACGCCCTGCTGCTTGAGCCACTGGGTGGCGGGCGTCTCGCTGACGTGCTTGTCCTTCTTGGCCATGAACTGCTGCCCTCCCCGCTCACTGTGCCGGGTCGCGGTGCTGCCAGCGCAGCGCGTCGATGGCCTGGTTCAGTTCGTCGGACAAGGTGACCGGCCAGGCGGCCAGGCACTCGTCCAGCTGGGCCACGCTGGTCACGCCGATGATGGTGGAGGCCACCCGCCAGTTGCGGTAGCAGAAGGCCAGCGCCAGCTGGGTGGGAGTCAGGCCATGCGCGCGGGCCAGGGCGTTGTACTTCGCGGCCACGCTGACCGCCTCGCCACGGGCCCAGCGCTGCAGGCGCATCGACTCGAAGCGCGCCAGGCGCCCCAGCTCCGGCTGGTCGGCATCCAGTCCGGGGCCGTCGTACTTGCCGGTCAGCGCGCCGAAGGCCAGCGGCGAATAGGCCAGCAGGCTCACCTGCTCGCGCCACAGCACCTCGTCCAGGCCGTTGTCCACCGCGCGGCTGGTCAGGGCGTAGGGGTTCTGCACCGTTTCCACGCGCGGCAGGCCGTGGCGCTCGGCCTCGCGCAGAAAGGCCATCACGCCCCAGGGCGTCTCGTTGGACAGGCCCACATGGCGCACCTTGCCGTCGCGCACCAGGGTCTCCATGGCCCGCAGCTGGGCCTCGATGGTGCTGTTCTCGGTTTCCTTGGCGGGGTCGAAGTACAGGGCCCCGAAGGCCGGCGCATTGCGGTTGGGCCAGTGGATCTGGTAGAGGTCGATGACGTCCGTCTGCAGGCGCTTCAGGCTGGCCTCGCAGGCCGCCACGATGTGCTCGGGCTTCAGGTCGCTGGCACCGTCGCGGATCCAGGCCATGTTGCGGCTGGGGCCGGCCACCTTGGTGGCCAGCACCACCTGCTGGCGGGCCCCGGGGCGGCGGGCAAACCACTCGCCAATGATGGACTCGGTGGCGCCGCAGGTCTCGGCCCGGGCCGGCACCGCGTACATCTCGGCGGTGTCGATGAAGTTCACGCCCGCGGCCAGGGCACGGTCCAGGATGGCATGGGCCTCGTCCTGGCCCACCTGCTCACCGAAGGTCATGGTGCCCAGGCACACGGGGCTGACGGAGAGGTTGCTGCGGCCCAGCGACACGCGGGCCGCCGGCAAGGAGGGAATGGCTTTCATGGGCCGGCAGTGTGCCCCAAGCGGCACGGCGCTGCAGCGCCCAGGGGCGTTGGCCCCCCGGTCAGCGCAGGCCCGCGCCCAGGCTCAGGGTCAGGCGCGGCGCCGCCCAGTGCAAGGCCAGTTCCAACTCCACCCGTGGCGCGAGCCACCACAGGCCCAGCGCCAGCAGGGCCAGCAGCAGTGCGGCCACCCAGCGCCGCCAATGGCTGGGGCCAGGCAGCTCATCAATGCTTGTTTGACGCATAACATTTACTGTTTTACATTAAATTTTATGCATCCGACAACCATTTCTACCGCCTCACCTCACGAACAGGCCTTGGCCGCTCGCCTGCGCGGCCTGAGCCGCCTGGTGCGCGGCCTGCTGCTGATCGGCCTGCCGCTGCTGCTGCTCTCGCCCTTGTGGCTGTGGTGGCGCCCGGGCGCCATCCCCCTGGACGGCACCGATTCATTGGGCCTGGGCGATGCCAGCCTGCCCGCCCCCGCCCAGCTGCGTCTGCTGGGCCTGACCTACCTGGGCCTGGTGTTCGCACTGGGCATGGCCTGGCAGCTCTGGTGCCTGTTCGGCGAGTACGGCCAGGGGCGCCTCTTTTCCGACCGGGCCGTGCAGTCGCTGCGCCGCCTGGGCGCCTGGCTGCTGGCCGACTGGGTGGCCGGCCCGCTGATCCATGCCGCGGCCAGCGTGGCCCGCACCTGGGACAACCCGCCCGGCCAGCGCATGCTCACGCTCAGCGTCGGCTCCACCGACTACCAGCAACTGCTGTTCGCCCTGCTGGTGCTGGCCCTGGCGCGGGTGATGCAAGAGGCGGCCCGGGCGGCCGCCGAGAACGAGGGCTTCGTCTGATGCCCATCGTCGTACACCTGGACGTGATGCTGGCCAAGCGCAAGATGCGCTCGCGCGAACTGGCCGAGCGGGTGGGCATCACCGAGCAGAACATCTCGCTGCTCAAGTCGGGCAAGGTGCGGGGCGTGCGCTTCGACACCCTGGAGGCCATCTGCCAGGCCCTGGACTGTCAGCCCGGCGACCTGCTGAGCTACGAGCCCGACGGCAGCGATGCAGGCCACGGCGAGCCCCTCTGAGTTCCGCCCCGCGTCCGGCTGGCGCCGCGGCTGGCTGGGCGTGCTGGCCCTGCACCTGGCCTTGCTGGGGCTGTGGCGGCAGGCCCTGCACCAGACCGAAGTCGCCGTGCCGCTCGCCGCCACGTCACCGCTGGTGTGGCTGAACTTGCCGGCGCCGGTGCCGGCCGCGGCATCGCCTCGGCGCGAGCCGACCCGGCCGCTGGCGGCACCGGCCCAAGTGGCACCGGCCCAAGTGGCACCGGCCCAAGTTGCACCGGCCCAAGTTGCACCGGCCCAGGTGCGCCCCGGGGCGCCGGCCGCGGAGCGCCCCGACGCGCCGCCAACCGCGCCGCTGCAGTGGTCGGCCCCCGCGGCGGAGGCTCCGCCAGCCACGGCGCCGGCGCCATCGGCGCCCGCCCCATCCCGCGGGCGGCTGCTGGACAACGCGGCCACCCAGGCCGCCATCCGCGAGGCGGCCCGCCAACCCCTGCTGTCCGAGCGCGCGGCCTCGGCCACCGGCATCGTGCCGCGCACCCAGGCGCAGCGCCTGTCCGAAGGGGTTGGGCAGTCGGCCAAGAGCGACTGCCTGCGCGACACTTCGCCCGCCGGCCTGCTGGCCCTGCCCTGGCTGGCCGCGCGCGTGATCAGCGGTGATTGCCCGCGCTGAACGCGCTCATCCGTCCGCTTCCGGCAGCAACGGTCCTCAAGCCGCCAGCGCGCTGAGTGCCTCGCCCGTCACCCGGCAGATGCGCCAGTCCGGCAGCACCGTGGCGCCCATGCGTTCGTAGAAGGCGATGGCGTTGGCGTTCCAGTCCAGCACGCTCCACTCGAAACGGCCGCAGCCGCGTTCCACGGCCAGTTGGCCCAGGCGCTGCAGCAGCGCCTTCGCGATGCCCTGCCCACGGTGGCCCGGCTGCACATAGAGGTCTTCCAGGTACAGCCCGGGTTGGCACAGGAAGGTGGAGAAGTTGGTGAAGAAGAGCGCAAAAGCCACCACGTTCCCATCCACCTCCGCCACCAGACACTCGGCCACCGGGCGCTCGCCGAAGAGGTGGGGCATCAGCTTCTCGGGCGTGGTCTGCACCAGGTGGCTGAGCTGTTCGAAGTCCGCCAGTTCGCGGATCAGGCCGACGATGGCGGGCACGTCGCGCGGTTCGGCCGCGCGCAAAACATGGATCTGGGTCATGATGCGGCGATTCTGTCATCGACCTGGGGATGTCCCTAGGGGTCCCCTGGCCCTACATTTGCCGCATGACGCCCGCCGACCCCAGCGCCGCCGCCGCGCCCAAGCCCGCGCCCATGTACCAACCCCGCCGCGCCCCCAGCCACCGCTGGGTGAACATCCGCGGCCTGGAGTACCACATCAGCCAATGGGGCGACCCCAGCCTGGTGACAGCCCAGCGCCCGCCGCTGCTGCTGTGCCATGGCTTCATGGACATCGGGGCCTCCTTCCAGTTCCTGGTGGACGCGATGGCCGACCACGAGGGCGAGAACCGCTACATCCTGGCCATGGACTGGCGCGGCTTCGGTCGCACCCGCGGGCCGGCCACGGACGCCTACTGGTTCCCCGACTACCTGGCCGACCTGGACGCCCTGCTCTGCTGCGAAGCCCTGGGCCTGGACGGCAAGAGGCCGGTGGACCTGCTGGGGCACAGCATGGGCGGCAACATCGTGATGAACTACGCCGGGGTGCAGCCGGCCCGGGTGCGCCGCCTGGTCAACCTGGAAGGCTTCGGCCTGCCGCGGGCCGAGGCCTCGGAAGCCCCCAGCCGCATGGCGCGCTGGCTCAACCACCTGCGCCACCCGCGGCCCTTGCGCACCTTTGCCGGCGTCACCGGCGTGAAGGCCCGGCTGCAGGAGAACAACCCCCGTCTGCCCGACGAGCGCGCCCTGTGGCTGGCCCACCAGTGGGCCGAACCCGGCAGCGATGGCCAGTGGCACATCCTGGCCGACGAGGCCCACAAGAACATCAACCCCCTGGTCTACCGGGTGGAAGAGGTGCTGGCCTGCTGGGCCCGCATCACCGCCCCGGTGCTGTGGGTGGAAGGGGCCGAGTCGGAGACCAGCCGCTGGTGGGGCGACCGCTTCCCGCGCGAGGAGTTCGAGGCCCGGCTGGCGGTGGTGGGCTGGCTGGAACGCCACACCCTGGCCGGCGCCAGCCACATGCTGCACCACGACCAGCCCGATGCGCTCGCGCGCCATCTGCAGGCCTTCCTGGACCTGCCCTGAAGCGGTTCAGTCGTAGCGCGGATAACGCAGGCGCTCGACGAACTCGCGCACCTCGGGCGGTGGCGGCGGGGTCAGCAGGCTCACGAGGATGATGCCCGCGAAGCCCACCGGCACGCCGAAGACGCCCGCGGAGATGGGGTCGATGTCCCACCAGAGCTGAACCGGCGACCGGATGCCGAACAATCCGCGCAGCCAGGGGTGGGTGGTGACCATGTACCAGAAGGTCACCCCCAGGCCGCTGAGCATGCCGGCCACCGCGCCCCAGCGGTTGGCCCGTTTCCAGAACACCCCGAGCACCAGGGCCGGGAAGAAGGCCGACGCCGCCAGCGAGAAGGCCGCCGACACCAGGAACAGGATGTTGGCCGGCTTCTGCGAGGCCACCCAGGCCGCGCACAGCGCCACCAGCAGCAGCAGCAGCTTGGACAGCATCACCCGGCGCGAGCTGATGGCCCGCGGAGAGACCATGCGGTAGTAGAAATCGTGCGACAGCGCGTTGGAGATGGTCAGCAGCAGGCCATCGGCGGTGGACAGGGCCGCGGCCAGCCCACCGGCCGCCACCAGGCCGGTCAGCACATAGGGCAGACCGGCGATCTCGGGCATGGCCAGCACCAGGATGTCGCTGCCGATGTGCAGCTCACCCAGTTGCAGCACGCCATCGTGGTTGATGTCGCTGACCGACAGCAGGCTCGGGTCCACCCGACTCCAGTTGGCGATCCAGGCCGGCAGGGCGTCGAAGCGGGTGCCCACCACATGGGTGAAGATCTGGTACTTGATCAGCACGGCCAGCGCCGGCGCGGTCATGTAGAGCAGCACGATGAACAGCAGCGACCAGCCCACCGAAGCGCGCGCCTCCCGCACCGAGGGCGTGGTGTAGAAGCGCATCAGGATGTGCGGCAGCCCGGCCGTGCCCACCATCAGGCAGAACACCAGGGCCAGGAAGTTGCGCCGTGAGGCGTCGTAGCGGGCCTGCTCGGCCGGCGTGCCGTCCGGGTTGCCATCGAACTGGGCCGCATGCTCGGGCATGCCGCCCAACGGGCGGGCGCGGGCCAGCAGGTCGTCGCGCTCGGTCTTCCACTGGGCCATGGCCTGCGCCGAGGTGGCCGGCAGCTGGGCCAGCGCGCGCTCGGCCGCCTGGATCTCGTACTGCGGCGCGCGGCTGCGCTTGAGCGCCTCCACCTCGCGCCAGGCCTTGTCGCGGTCGGCCTGCAGGGCCGTGTCGGCATGGGCGATCTTGTACTCCAGCACCCGCGCCTGGTCGCGCAGCAGGCGGATCACCTCCTGCTCGCCGGGATCGGCCTCGAGCCGGGCCTCGGCCTGGCTGACCGCCGGCAACTGTAGGCTGGAGGCCCATTGCGGCACCGGCACGCCGGTCTGGTTCACGCTCAGCCAGATCACCGGCACCAGGTAGGCGAAGATCAGCACGATGTACTGGGCGACCTGGGTCCAGGTGATGGCGCGCATGCCGCCCAGGAAGGAGCAGACCAGCACCCCGCCCAGGCCCAGGAAGATGCCGATCTCGAAGGAGGCGATGCTGGTGAGCCGGGTGGTGATCAGGCCCACGCCGTAGATCTGCGCCACCACGTAGACGAAGGAACACAGGATGGTGGCCACCAGGCCGATGAAGCGCGGCAGCTGCCCCTGGTAGCGGGTGCCCAGGAAATCGGGGATGGTGAACTGGCCGAACTTGCGCAGGTAGGGTGCCAGCAGCAGGGCCACCAGCACGAAGCCGCCGGTCCAGCCCATCACGAAGGCCAGGCCGCCGTAACCGCTGAGGTAGAGCGTGCCGGCCAGGCCGATGAAGGAGGCCGCGCTCAGCCAGTCGGCCCCCACGGCCATGCCGTTGTAGAGCGCGGGCACCCGGCGCCCGGCCACGTAGTACTCGGAAGGATCCGTGGTGCGCCCGAGCACCCCCACCACCGCGTAGATGACCAGCGGCGCGGCCAGGAAGATGAAGCCGATGTACTGGTGCGCCACGCCCCAGCGTTCGAGCAGGCCCATGCCCAGCAGGAACAGCAGGAAACACACCGTGTAGCCCAGGTACAGGGCGTGCAGGCGGCGCCGGAAGCTCATGCTGGCCAGCGCCTTGGGGCGGGGAGGAACAAGCCGGGTGCTCACCGTGCGCTCAGTCCTCTTCGTCCAAGTCGTGGGCCAGGTCCATGCGGTGCGTGGCCCAGGCATACAGCACCACCAGGGCCAGATCGACCAGCATGGCGCCCTGCGCGCCCCACCAGAAGCTGAAGGGACCGCCGCCGAAGGGGAAATCCAACCGCCGGGCGAAGAAGGGCACGCCGAAGCTGCCCAGCAACCAGATCAGCAGGGACACCGCCGTCCAGCGCCGCACGGCCTGCCAATGGTCCCGCCGCCGCGCCGCGGCCTGGGCCGCCGGCGAGGGCACCGCTGCCGTGCCTGCGTCGTGACTGCGAAGCTCTGTGACTGCCACCTGCTGCTGCCTCTGGCCGGAGGCCGCACGCCCCCGGAAAGCCGCCATTGTCGCGGCAAATGAGCCGCCGCGACGCCACCCCCGGGGCCGGGCAAGCCCTCGGGGACGATGGGGCGTCGCGACCCCGGCTTCTTGAGCGAAAATCCGGGGTTTGAACACAAGTCAACGAGGACACACACCATGGACGTCGAACGCATCAATGCCATTGGCACCACGCTGGCCGACCTGACCCAGCGCACGCTCGACCTACGGGGGTATCTTTGACTACGACCGCAAAGCACTGCGGCTGAACGAGGTCAACGCCACCCTCGAGAACCCGGACATCTGGAACGACCCCAAGCGGGCGCAGGAACTGGGCAAGGAAAAGAAGCAGCTCGATGAAGTCGTCGGCACCATCGACCACCTGACCGCGAACCTCTCGGACAACACCGAGCTGTTCGAGATGTCCAAGGAAGAAAATGACGTGGCCGGGCTGGAGGCCATCGAGGCCGACGCGGAGAAGCTGCGCGAGATCGTGGAGCGGCTGGAATTCCGCCGCATGTTCAGCAACCCGGCCGACCCGAGCAACTGCTTCATCGACATCCAGGCGGGTGCCGGTGGCACCGAGGCCTGCGATTGGGCCGGCATGCTGCTGCGCCAGTACCTGAAGTACTGCGAACGCAAGGGCTTCAAGACCACGATGGAAGACGAGACGCCGGGCGACGTGGCCGGCATCAAGAGCGCCACCATCAAGGTCGAAGGCGAGTACGCCTACGGCCACCTGCGCACCGAGACCGGCGTGCACCGCCTGGTGCGCAAGAGCCCCTTCGACTCGGCCGGCGGCCGCCACACCTCGTTTGCCTCGCTGTTCGTCTACCCGGAAATCGACGACTCGATCGAGATCGACATCAACCCGGCCGATGTGCGCACCGACACCTACCGTGCCAGCGGCGCGGGCGGCCAGCACATCAACAAGACCGATTCGGCCGTGCGCCTGACGCACATCCCGACGGGCATCGTCGTGCAGTGCCAGGACAGCCGCTCGCAGCACAGCAACCGGGACGTGGCCTGGCGCCGCCTGCGCTCGCGCCTGTACGACCACGAGATGCGCAAGCGCATGGAAGAGCAGCAGAAGCTGGAAGACACCAAGACCGACGTCGGCTGGGGTCACCAGATCCGCTCCTATGTGCTGGACCAGAGCCGCATCAAGGATCTGCGGACCAACGTGGAAATCTCCAACACCCAGAAGGTGCTGGACGGTGACCTCGATGCGTTCATCGCCGCCAGTCTGAAGCAGGGCCTCTGAGCCCACCTCAACCCATCCAAGGACACCACCACATGCGTGAAGGCACCACCACCCTGGTGCGCCGGGAAGACTACCTCGCCCCGGCCTACTGGATCCGTACCGCGGACCTGACCTTCGACCTGGACGCGACCAAGACCATCGTCTCCAGCAAGCTCGCCATCGAGCGCAACAGCGCCCTGCCCGTGCAGCCGCTGCGCCTGCACGGCGAGGACCTGAACCTGCTGCGCGTGCTGGTGGACGGCCAGAGCGTCTCGTTCCGCCACGAGGACGGCCTGCTGGTCATCGACGCCCCGGCGGCCGATGCCTTCACGCTCGAGATCCGCAACACCATCTCGCCCGAGAAAAACACCCAGCTCAGCGGCCTCTACGCCTCGGGCTCGGGCCTGTTCACCCAGTGCGAGGCCGAGGGCTTCCGCCGCATCACCTACTTCCTGGACCGGCCGGACGTGATGGCGGTCTACACCGTCACCCTGCGCGGCGACGCCAAGAAGTACCCGGTGCTGCTGTCCAACGGCAACCTGGTGGAACAGGGCACGCTCGACGGTGGCAAGCACTTCGCCAAGTGGCACGACCCCTTCCCCAAGCCCAGCTACCTGTTCGCCGTGGTCGCGGCCGACCTGGTGGCGCGCGAGCAGTGGGTGCGCACCCGCTCGGGCAAGGAGCATCTGCTGCAGGTCTACGTCACCCGCGGTGAGCTGGACAAGACCGAGCACGCGATGAACTCGCTGATCGCCTCCATCGTCTGGGACGAAGCCCGCTTCAAGCTGCCGCTGGACCTGGAGCGCTTCATGATCGTGGCGGTGCCCGACTTCAACATGGGCGCGATGGAGAACAAGGGCCTGAACCTGTTCAACACCAAGTACGTGCTGGCCAGCCCCGCCACCGCCACCGATGTCGACTTCGACGGCATCGAGAGCGTGGTCGCCCACGAGTACTTCCACAACTGGACCGGCAACCGCGTGACCTGCCGCGACTGGTTCCAGCTGAGCCTGAAGGAAGGCCTGACCGTCTTCCGCGACCAGGAATTCAGCATGGACATGGCCGGCAGCCCCTCGGCCCGGGCCGTCTGCCGCATCGGCGACGTGCGCGCGCTGCGCGAGCGCCAGTTCCCCGAGGACGCCGGCCCCATGGCCCACCCGGTGCGCCCGGACGCCTACCAGGCCATCGACAACTTCTACACCGCCACCGTCTACGAAAAGGGCGCCGAGGTGGTGCGGATGATGAACACGCTGGTGGGCCGCGAGGGCTTTGCCGCCGGCATGGCGCTGTACTTCGAGCGCCACGACGGCCAGGCTGTGACCTGCGACGACTTCGCCCAGGCCATGGCCGATGCCAATCCGGCCAGCGCCCTGGCCCAGCACCTGGGCAGCTTCAAGCGCTGGTACGCCCAGGCCGGCACGCCGCGCCTGAACGCCCGCGGCAACTGGAACGCCGAGGCCGCCACCTACACCCTGACCCTGAGCCAGCAGTTGCCCGACACCCCGGGCCAGAGCGGCAAGCAGCCGCAGCTGGTGCCGGTGGCCCTGGGCCTGCTGAGCCGCGAAGGCCAGGCCCTGCCACTGCAGCTGCAGGGCGAGGACGCCCCGCAGGGCACCGAGCGCGTGCTGGTGCTGACCGAGGCCGAGCAGAGCTTCACCTTCATCGGCATCGGCGCCGAGGTCGTGCCCTCGCTGCTGCGCAACTTCTCGGCCCCGGTGGTGCTGGACGATGGTCTGACCGACGCCGACCTGCTGGTGCTGCTGGCCCATGACAGCGACGCCTTCAACCGCTGGGAAGCCGGTCAGCGCCTGGCGCTCAACCGCATCAAGGCGGCCCTGGGCCATGGCGAGGCGGTGCAACTGGACGCGCCCTTCGTCGAGGCCATGCGCAGCCTGCTGCGCGAGCCCGGCCTGGACCCGGCCTTCAAGGACCTGGCCCTGACCCTGCCCTCGGAAATCTACGTGGCCGAACAGATCAGCGACGTGGACCCGCAGCGCCTGCACACCGTGCGCGAAGCCATGCTGGACCAGCTGGCCACCGCCCTGCAGGCCGACTGGGCCTGGGCCTGGGACGAGCACCAGGTGCAGGGCGGCTACCGCCCCGACGCCGAGCAGAGCGGCCGCCGCGCCCTGGCCAACAAGGCCCTGGCCATGTTGGTGCGCGCCGCGGCCCTCAGCGGCGAGCCGGTCTGGCCGGGCAAGGCCTACCAGCGCTTCAAGGACGCCACCAACATGACCGACCGCCTGGGCGCGCTGGAAGCCCTGGTCGGTGCCCACCACGAGCTGGCCCAGCCGGCGCTGGAGCGCTTCTACGCGCTGTTCCGCCACGAGCCGCTGGTGCTGGACAAGTGGTTCATGCTGCAGGCCCGCGCCCCCGAGAAGAACGGCCAGGTCTTCGCCCAGGTCAAGGCCCTGCTCAAGCACCCGGACTTCACGCTGGGCAACCCCAACCGCGCCCGTGCCCTGCTGTTTGTGCTGGCCGCGTCCAACCCGGCCGCCTTCCACCGCACGGATGCCGCCGGCTACGTGCTGTGGGCCGACAAGGTCATCGAGATGGATGCGATCAACCCGCAGCTGGCCTCGCGCTTCGCGCGCTCGCTGGACCGCTGGCGCAACCTGGCCGAGCCCTACCGCAGCGCCGCCCGCGAGGCCATCGCCCGCGTGGCCGCCAAGGCCGAACTCTCCAGCGACACGCGCGAGATCATCGAGCGTGCGCTGCAGGACTGATCAGGAGGACAAGTCATGAGCAAACGCGTCAGTCTCACGCAGTACCTGGTCGAGCAGCAGCGGCTGCACGGCCACATCCCGGGCCAGCTGCGCCTGTTGATCGAGGTGGTGGCCCGCGCCTGCAAGCGCATCGCCATCGCGGTCAACAAGGGCGCGCTGGGTGAAGTGATGGGCGTGGCCGGCACCGAGAACGTGCAGGGCGAGGTCCAGAAGAAGCTGGACATCATCTCCAACGAGGTGCTGATCGAGGCCAACGAATGGGGCGGCCACCTGGCGGCCATGGCCTCGGAAGAGATGGACACCATCCACACGGTGCCCAACCGCTACCCGGCCGGTGAATACCTGCTGCTGTTCGATCCCCTGGACGGCTCGTCCAACATCGAGGTCAACGTCTCGATCGGCACCATCTTCTCGGTGCTGAAGAAGCCCAACGACGACCCCAACCAGATCGAGCCGGTCAGCGAGGCCGACTTCCTGCAGCCGGGCAGCCAGCAGGCCGCCGCGGGCTACTGCATCTACGGCCCGCAGTCGATGCTGGTGCTGACGGTGGGCGACGGCGTGGCCATGTTCACGCTGGACCGCGAAACCGGCTCCTGGGTGCTGACCGCCGAGAACGTCAAGGTGCCGGCCGACACCAAGGAGTTCGCGATCAACATGTCCAACATGCGCCACTGGGACACCCCGGTCAAGCGCTACGTGGACGAATGCCTGGCCGGCCAGGAAGGCCCGCGCGGCAAGGACTTCAACATGCGCTGGGTCGCCTCCATGGTGGCCGACGTGCACCGCATCCTGACCCGCGGCGGCATCTTCATGTATCCCTGGGACAAGCGCGAGCCGGACAAGCCCGGCAAGCTGCGCCTGCTCTACGAAGCCAACCCCATGAGCTTCCTGATCGAGCAGGCCGGCGGCGCCGCCACCAACGGCCACCAGCGCATCCTGGACCTGCAGCCCGAAAAGCTGCACCAGCGCGTCAGCGTAATCCTGGGTTCGAAGAACGAGGTGGAGCGGGTCACCGCCTACCACCAGGAAGCCAAGGGCGGCTGAGCCCCGCCCGCTGGCCGGTGACCGTTCAGGCGCCGGCCAGCTGGTCGCGGATCAGCCCGCACAGGCAGTGGCCGAGAAACAGCTCGGCCTCTTCCCGCCGCTCCGGCGGGGCCTCCGGCAGTTGCAGCGTCAGGTGGCAATCGGCGGCCAGCTCCTCGGGGGCCGGGCCCAGCAGGCCCACCACCAGCAGCGCCCCGTCGGCCGCGGCACGCGCCGCCTCCAGCAGCGGCCCCGGCGCCACGCCGGCCGACAGCATCACGATCGCATCGCCCGGCCGGCCCAGGGCCTGGACCTGTCGGGCCAGCACATCCATGCCCATGCCGCTGAGCGCCAGCGCGGCCAGCGGGCGCCCGTCGGGGCGCAGCACGCCGCTGAGCATGGCGGCCAGCCGCTGGGCCGTGGCCACCGAAGCCCCCTGCCCGCACCACAGCAGCTTGCCCCCGGCGCCCAGGCAGTTGGCCAGGCGCTGGGCCGTCAGCTCCAGGGCGACCTGCAGGCCCCGCAACTCGTCGAAAAGCACGCGCTGCGCCTGCCAGGCACGAAGGAACCCACCCACGGGGACGCTGAGTCCGTGCGCGGCGGGGACGAGGAACTGCAGGGGTTCGGTCAGCAAGGCCATGGCCGGTTCCTGGGCGGAGCGTTCATCCGCAGGACCTTCCTGCGGACATATTTCACGATATCGGCATGGTGTCAGCTTGCTGAAGCCTTCATGCGCCGAACAACGCCGCCGCCACCGCCCAGTTCCCGGCCTCAGCCCTGGACATCCCCGGGCTCCGTCAGCGGCATGAAGCGCGGCGCCGGGGCCGCCTGCCAGGCGCCCTGCCCGTCACGCCGATAGACGGCCCGGGCCGCCAGCTGCGGATGCGCCGCGGCCTCGTCCAGCGACAGCACTGGCGCAAAGCAGGCGTCCGTGCCCTCCAGCAAGGCCACCCAGTGGGCGCGCGGCTGGCTGGCGAACAGGGCCGTGAAGCGCGCCTTCAGCGCCGGCCAGGCCGCCGTGTCGTGCTGCTGCGCCGGGTCCACGTCATCCAGCCCCAGACGCCGCAGCAGTTCGGCATAGAAGGCCGGCTCCAGCGCCCCGACGGTGATGTCCCGGCCATCGGCACAGCGGTAGCTGTCGTAGAAGGGGGAATCGTGGAAAGGGCTGGGTGCCGGCCCGCCCAACTGGCCGCTGGCGCCGATCCACTGGGCCAGGCCGCCCAGCATGGCCACCGCGTCCACGATGGCCGCATCCACCACCCGCCCCTGCCCCGTCGCCCGCGCAGCCAGCACCGCGCTGACAATGCCGAAGGCCAGCGCCAGCGCGCCGCCCGCATCGCCCAGCACCGTGGGCGGCACCCGCGGTGGGGTCTCCGGCCGCGCCCCCAGGCCCAGCAGGCCGCTCAGCGCCACATAGTTCAGGTCATGCCCGGCCGCCTGGGCCAGCGGGCCCGTCTGGCCCCAGCCCGTCATGCGGCCATAGACCAGGGCCGGGTTGCGTGCCGCGCAATCGGCCGGCCCCAGGCCCAGACGCTCCATCACACCGGGCCGAAAGCCCTCGATCAGAGCCTCGGCCCGGGCCACGGCGTCCAGCGCGGCGGCCCGCCCGACCTCGCTCTTCAGGTCCAGCACCTGCACCCGCTTGCCCCGCCGCAGCGGCTGGCTGCCGCCCCCCAGCCGGGCGGCGACGCCACCGTCGCCCGGGCGAACCAGCACCGTCACCTCGGCCCCCAGGTCGGCCAGCATGCGCCCGGCCAGCGGCCCCGGGCCCAGGCCTTCGAACTCCAGCACCCGCAGGCCCTGCAACGGCCGGGAGAGCGGAGTGGTGTTGGCGGGCGGCAATGTGGCGTCCGGGGTGTGGGGCATGGGAGTCCTTCCAGCGTGCGCCGGCAGCGGCGTCGCCGGATTGTCCCGAGCCCTGCCGGCCCCACACGGCCTTCCCACCCACGAAATTTCCCGCTATCATCGCGGGCTCGCATCCGCCGAGGGCTTCACCCCAGGCCTGCGATGCCGGTGTAGCTCAGTTGGTAGAGCAGCGCATTCGTAATGCGAAGGTCGAGGGTTCGACTCCTTTCACCGGCACCAATCTTTTCCGGGGCCCGCCATGTGCGGGCCCTGTGCTTTTGGGGCGCCGGTCGACCGGACCGAATCTTGGCCCGGGTGAGCCCCTCAAGCCCAGTTCGCCGACAGCGTCTCAGCCTGCTTCAGCACGGTTTCCGTGGCCTCGTCCTGTCGGTCCGGCGGGTACTTGTAGCGCTTGAGCAGCATCCGCACCTTCACCCGCAGGGCAGCGCGTACGTTTTCGCGCACCGACCAGTCCACGGTCACCGAGGCGCGCAGCTGCTGGGTCAGTTCCACGGCGATCTTCTTGAGGGTCTCGTCCCCCAGTTCCCGCACCGCCGCTTCGTTGGCCGCCAAGGCGTCATAGAAGGCCACTTCGTCCGCATTCAGCCCCAGGCGCTCACCGCGCAGCGCCGCCTCCTGGAACTTCTTGGCCATCTCGATCAGCTCTTCGATGACCTGGGCCGTTTCGATGGCTCGGGCACGGTAGCGCTGCAGGCTCAGCTGCAGCAGCTCCGAGAACTTGGCCTGTTGCACCACATTGGTCTTGAAGCGTGACTGGATGTCGTCCTTCAGCAAGCGCTCCAGCAGTTCGACTGCCAGGTTGCGCTCCTTCATGTGGCGCACGTCTTCCAGGAATTCATCGGACAGGATGCCGATGTCCGGTCGGTTCAGTCCGGCCGCCTTGAAAATGTCGATGACCTCGGCGCTGACCACGGCCTTGCTCATGATCTGGCGCAGCGCGTGTTCCTTCTGCTCGTCGCTGAGCTTCTTGCCGGAGCTGCCGAACTTGGTCAGCGCAGCCTTCACCGCCTGCAGGAAGGCCAGTTCGTCGCGGTGCTTCAGCGCCTCGTCCAGGGTGCAGCACAGGGCGAAGGCCTTGCTGGCGGACAGCACCGTGTCGGCAAAGCGCTTCTTGCCATCCTCCAAGCCCAACACATGGTTGGCCACCCCCGGCAGCAGTTGCCAGGCCTGGGTGCGAAAAGCGCTGTAGTCGAAGCCGTGCAGCATGTCGTGCAGCACGTCCATCTTCTCCTGCAGCACGGCCAGGGCATCCTCGGCGGCAATGGTCGGTTTGCCTTTGCCCTTGGCCTGGGTGTAGTCCTTCAACGCAGCCTTCAGCTCATTGGCGATGCCGATGTAGTCCACCACCAGGCCGCCCGGCTTGTCCTTGAACACCCGGTTCACGCGGGCAATGGCCTGCATCAGGTTGTGGCCCTTCATCGGCTTGTCCACGTACATGGTGTGCATGCACGGGGCGTCAAAGCCGGTCAGCCACATGTCGCGTACGATGACCAGCTTGAACGGATCGGCCGGGTCCTTGTAGCGGCGCTCCAGGCGCTTCTTGACGTCCTTGCTGTAGATGTGGGGCTTGAGCAGCGCCTTGTCCGAGGCCGAGCCGGTCATGATGATCTTGACCACGCCCTTCTCCGGGTCCGGGTCGTGCCAGCCGGGGCGCAGCGCGACAATGGCGTCGTACAGGTGAACGCAGATCTCCCGGCTCATGGCCACCACCATGGCCTTGCCCTCCAGGCTGGCCAGGCGGTTCTCGAAGTGCTCCACCAGGTCGGCCGCCACCTTCTGGATGCGCGGCGGTGCACCCACCAGCTTCTCCAGCGCGGCCCAGCGGCGCAGCTGGGCCGCCTTGGCTGTGTCGTCCTCTTCGTCCTCGGTCAGTTCCTCCACCTCGTCGTCCAGCAAGGGGGCCTCGGCCTCCTGCAGTTCCAGGCGGGCCAGGCGGCTCTCGTAGTAGATGGGCACGGTGGCGCCATCCTTCACCGCCTGCTCGACGTCGTAGATGTGGACGTAGTCGCCGAACACCGCGCGGGTGTCCCGGTCTTCCAGCGACACCGGCGTGCCGGTGAAGGCCACGAAGGTGGCGTTGGGCAGGCCATCACGCAGATGCTGCGCGTAGCCGTAGCGCACGTTGCGCAGGCCGCCGTAGTCCGCGGCGGGCTCCGCAGCCTGCAGCGCCATGGGCTCGTTCGCGGCTGAGGCATTGCGGGCATCCCTCAGCTGTTTCTGCAGCTTGGGCATGCTGGCCTGAAAGCCGTACTGGCTGCGGTGGGCCTCGTCGCAGATGACGACGATGTTGTGCCGGTCGGAAAGCACCGGGAAGCTGTCCTCGTCCTCGCCCGGCGTGAACTTCTGGATGGTGGTGAAGATGATGCCGCCTGAAGGACGGTGGGCCAGCAGCTCGCGCAGCTTGGGCCGGGTGTCGGCCTGCACCGGGGTTTCGCGCAGCAGCTCGGTGGCCCCCGCGAACACGCCGAACAGCTGGTTGTCCAGGTCGTTGCGGTCGGTCACCACCACCAAGGTCGGGTTGCCCATCTGCGGGTGCTGCATCAGCTTGCCACCCAGGCAGGTCATCTCGATGCTCTTGCCGGCGCCCTGCGTGTGCCACACCACCCCGCCCTTGCCGCGCCGTGCGGCCTCGGCCTTCGGGCTGGACGCGACAAGCACGCTCTCCACCACCGCCCGCACCGCATGGAACTGGTGGTAACCGGCCACCTTCTTGACCAGCCGGCCCTCGTCCTCGAACAGGATGAAGTGCCGCAGGTAGTCCAGCAGCAGCTCGCGCTGGAACAGGCCGTGCACCAGCGTCTCCAGCTCGCGCATGCCGCCCAGCGGGTCCACCGTCACCCCGTCGATGGTGCGCCAGGCCATGAAGCGCTCCCGGTCGGCCGTCAGCGAGCCCACCCGCGCCTCGATGCCATCGCTGATCACCAGCAATTCGTTGGCGATGAACAAGTCGGGCACGTCCTCCTTGTAGGCCTGCAACTGGTTGAAGG
Source organism: Ideonella dechloratans (assembly GCF_021049305.1). Classification (GTDB taxonomy): domain Bacteria; phylum Pseudomonadota; class Gammaproteobacteria; order Burkholderiales; family Burkholderiaceae_C; genus Ideonella; species Ideonella dechloratans. The sequence continues at coordinate 1,573,693 of NZ_CP088081.1, read as the reverse complement.
CCGCCCACAGGTCGGCGTTCTCGTCGCCGGGGTTCTTCAGCTCCAGCACCACCACCGGCAGGCCGTTGAGGAACAGCACCACATCCGGCCGGCGCGTCTGCTTGGGCCCCTGGATGCTGAACTGGTTGAGCGCCAGCCAGTCGTTGCCCGCCGGGTCGTCCCAGTCCACCAGCTTCACCCGGTCGCCACGGGTCTCGCCGTCCCTCTGGTACTGCACCGGCACCCCTTCCACCAGCCAGCGGTGCATGGCCCGGTTGGCCTGCACCTGTCCAGGCACGTTGGGGCTCTGCACCATGCGCGCGGCTTCGTCCTGTGCACCCGCCGGAATGTGCGGGTTCAGCCGCCGGATGGCGTCGCGCAGCCGGTGCTTGAGCAGCACCTCGCGGTAGCTGTCGCGCTCGGTGCCGGGGGTCTTGGCGTCCGGGGGCGAGACATCCGGGCCGTGGCCAACCTCCCAGCCCAGCCCGAGCAGCCATGCAAGCAGGGCTTGCTCAAGTGCGTCTTCGGTGACCCCCATTGCCATGTCAGCTCCTCGCGGCCATCAGCGCATCAACCTCACCTGTCATTTGTCCCCGATGGGGGGATCGAACTCAATCGCCAGCGGCGTCATGCGCGGCAACACAGGCATCTGAAACTCAGGGCTCTCCGTACCGGACTTGCGCCACCAGCGCCACGCCGCATACGCCGCCCCACCGGCGGCCGCACCACCCACCACCACGGGCCAGACGGGCGCAGAAACCAGACCGAGGGCCAGCGCCGCCCCACCCAGGGCGTGAGAGCCAACCACGGTAACGGAGCCGGCGGCCAGCGCACTGCCGGCCGCGGCACCCGCCGCCGTGGCCGTGGCCACGCCGCCCATGCCCACTGGGCTCTTGGACAACGCGGTCAGTTCGGCAGACAGACTGGCCAGCAAGGCTTCACGGTTGTCCAACACCTGTTGCAAGGGCAGATGCCGCAGGTAGAGAACGCCATCCGCGAAGCGAGAGACAGCACCTCGCAGCTCTTCATCGCGGGCCAAACGCCGGGCACCATCAAGCAACAAGGCAACACCCACCGCTGCCAGGCACGCCGGGCCGATGAACTCCCCCAGAGAGGGCGCTGGGTGCAAAAAGTCGGCCGCCAACCGGCCCGCGCCATAGCCTGCCAAGCCCATGAGCAATGCGCCGCCCCCCATCAAGACCACCGCGGGCACAGAGAACGCAGTCCCCATGGCGGCTACGCCGATGGACTTGAGCACCAGCCCTGGCAACACCCCCAGGGCTCCGCCTGTCGCGGCCCCGATGGCGCCTTCCGTGGTGCCGTGGTCCAGCACAGAAGCCACCAGCTGTGTGCCCATGTCGATCACGCCATCCTGGATGCCCCAGGCCAGCAGGCCCGCCCCCAGCGCCATCTCCAGCACGCCCAGTTGCCAACCATGCTCGTCAGCGAAATGGCGAGCGTGCTCCACAGCCCGCTGCCACCCCGCCCTGCCCTGCTCATCAAGCTCTTGTGTTTCCATCTTCCGCTCCCTGTCTTATCCGCCGAAGGCAGCCCGCCTTGCACGGCCATCTCCCCGGCGGGAGCCTACCCCAGCGTCTTGATGCGCGGCCGGAAAGCCGCCGACATGCCCAGCGCCGCCGCCTCCAGCCAGGCGAAATAGGCCGGCCACTGGGCCTCGTCTTCCAGCGGCGAATCCGGCCTGTACTGGATGATGCGGCAGGCATGGCCGTCGGGCAGCTCCAGCCAGTCCAGGGTCGCGTTCAGCTCGGCCTGGATGGCGGCCTTTTGCTCCTCCAGCTGCTTGAACATGGCCTTGGAGTTGTCGTGGTCGATGTAGACCTCCATGCCCACCCGCTTTTCGCGCGAGTTCACGGTGGCGGCCAGGTGAACGCCGGCGCGGCCCAGCGCAAGATTGGTCCAGTGCTGGGGCAGCGGCTTTTGCGTGCGCAGCGTGGAGCCCTTGGCCTGCAGCCAGGCCTGCCAACCCGTCCAGAAGGCCAGCTGACGCTGCTTGGTGGGCGTCATGGTGGCCGCGGCCTTGGCGTTCTGCTGGCCGGTCTTGGCCCAGTCATTGGGCTTGACCACCACGTTGAAGCTGGGCGCCATGGGCGAATCGCCGATGCGCCAGAGCTCGATTTCCACCGCGAAGAAGTCCAGCTCGTCGGTGGTGTGCTGGTTCAGAAACTCCAGCGCCGCCACATGCTCGGTGCGGAAGGACTCGGCCAGCCAGATGACCTTGCGCGCGCCCACGCCGGCCGCGTAGGTGAGGATCTGGCCCAGGTGGGTGTGGTTGGTCTTCTCAAGCTGGTTCTCGATGATGACCTTGCCGCCGTTGTCGGAGCACAGGATGTCCACCTTGAAGTCGCCCACCGGGTGCTCGGTGCCCACCAACTCCAGCTCGTCCAGCCCCAGGGTCTCGGCCAACAGGGTCAGGTTGTCGGCCTGTGCCAGCCAGGGCGTGAATTCACCGGCCTCATGGGCCCAGGCCTTGCGCAGCGGAATGCGCTCCAGTTTGCCGAGGGGGGCTTTGCTCATGCGAGGGCGTCGTCCAGTTGTTCTTGGGCTTCGGGCAGGCGGAGCTTGCCGGAGATGAGGCGGGGGAGAAGTGCATCTCGGAGCTCAGCGAGATTCTGTGCCTTCAAACGGTTCGCCAGGACCTTGCCAAGCATCGGCTCGACAAGAGCGGCAAACGCGCTAGCGACAACCGGCGGCGCGGCGACAACTGCCAAAGACGCGACTTGGTCTGGTTTCACGCGTTGGTGGCTGTTCGACGTGCCGGTGACCAGGGTGCGGACCTGAGCCTCAAAGCTGGGGCTGCGAAGCGTGCAGTAGATCAATGCTGGGCTTGCACCCTCGCGGGCCATCCATGGCAGGAACTCGGTCGAACACACTGCCTGCTTGTCAGCATCGCCAATGAGCCAAACCCGGGGGATGTGAGGGTTCAACTTCGACTGCAGCACTGCACGACGTGGCACACGCGTCTTGTTGCTCTTGATAGACGCCCCTTCTTCCAATATTGGCAGTTGCCCCGCGTCGAAGGCCGGCAGGCTGTAGTGCTCAAACGTGCTCGTCGGGAAGTCCATGGGATTCACGGACCCCTTGCCTAATACGGCCAAGTCTCCGAAGGTGCCCACACACCACCCCTTCGGAATCAACCCCAGCGCCGATTCCTCGAACTCCGCCGGAAACAGCGCCGCCGTGGCCGCGTCCATGCCCTCGGGCTCGCGGCCTTCGGCTTTGGCGCGCACCGGGTCGAAGTCGATGAACCAGCTCTTGAACAGGGCTTGGGCGATGGATTCGAGGGTGGCGTTGGTTTGGCGCAGGAGGTCGATCCGATCGTCAAGCACTCCTAGAACCTCCCCAATCTCTCGCTGAGTCTCAAGCGAGGGCGTGGGGATGCGAAGCGCCTCCAATACCGGAATCCGGACATTACTGACTGTCGATCCTGTTCCCTCGTTCCAGCCGATTTCGTGTTGAACCTGAGGAGACTGCAGCGCAAAGAGCAGAAAGCGGCCGTCAACCACCTTTGGGTTTGGGCGAAGCAAAACCTGACGTTGCCCAACGCAGCATTCGAGCCCAGGCGGCACCATGCACACCTCGCCCATCGGGGCCTCGCGGGTGAAGATGATGTCGCCGGCAGTAGGTTTCGCCCGTCGGACACGGTGCGCAAAGTGCTCGGCATCAGTGAAAGATGGGGCACTCAAGTCGAGTCGCCCGCTCTTGATGTTCTGATTCCGAACGACAACGTAGCCAGAGTCAGTCCAGACGGGCGTACTGTGAGGGCAGTCAGCGATCAGGATGCAAAGTTCGCGGAGCTGACGGACTTCAGACTGCATACCCCAGTCCTCCCAGCTTCTCCCGAATCACCGCCTCCAGTTCCGCCCCCCGGGCCATCTGCTCCGCCAGTTGCGCGGTCAGCCGCTCCATCTTCTCGCTGAAGGCCTCGTCGTCATCGTCGGTGGCTTCGGCGCCCACATAGCGCCCCGGCGTCAGCACATGGCCGTGTTCGGCGATCTCGGCCAGCGTCACGGCGCGGCAGAAGCCGGGCACGTCGGCATAGGGCTCGTCCGAACCAGCTTTGCCGTCGGCGCGCCAGCGGTGTACGGTGCTGGCAATGCGGTTCACATCCTCCTCGTCGTCGAACACGCGGTTCACGCGCGTTTCCAGCCGGCCCAGCTTGCGGGCGTCGATGAACAGCACCTCGCCACGCCGGTCGCGGCCGTTCTGGCGCTTGTCCTTGGCCAGGAACCACAGGCAGGCCGGAATCTGCGTGTTGAAGAAGAGCTGCGGCGGCAGGGCCACCATCACCTCCACCACGTCGGCCTCCACCATGGCGCGGCGGATTTCGCCCTCGCTGTTCTGGTGGGACGACATGCTGCCGTTGGCCAGCACCACGCCGGCCTGGCCGCGCGGGCCCAGGTGGTGCAGGATGTGCTGCAGCCAGGCGTAGTTGGCGTTGCCCGCAGGCGGGGTGCCATACACCCAGCGGCGGTCGTCCAGCAGGCGGTCGCCGCCCCAGTCGCTGATGTTGAAGGGCGGGTTGGCCAGCACGTAGTCGGCGCGCAGGTCGGGGTGCTGGTCGCGGTGGAAGGTGTCGGCTGGCTCCTTGCCCAGGTTGAAGTCCATGCCGCGGATGGCCAGGTTCATGGCCACCAGGCGCCAGGTGGTGGGGTTGGCTTCCTGGCCGTAGATGGAGATGTCGCCGAACCGGCCGCCGTGGCTTTCGATGAACTTCTCGCTCTGCACGAACATGCCGCCGCTGCCGCAGCAGGGGTCGTACACCTTGCCCTTGTGCGGCGCCAGCACCTCCACCAGTACCTTGACCACGCTGGCGGGCGTGTAGAACTGGCCGCCCTTCTTGCCCTCGGCATTGGCGAACTGGCCAAGGAAGTATTCGTACACTTCGCCCAGCAGGTCCTTGGCGGCATGGCCGTCGGTGTCCGCAAAGCCGATGGTGGAGATGAGGTCGATCAGCTCGCCCAGCTTGCCGGGCTCCAGCTGGGCGCGGCCGAAGCGCTTGTCCAGAATGCCCTTGAGGCGCGGGTTGTCGGCTTCGATGGCGTCCAGTGCCAGGTCGATGCGGGTGCCGATGTCGGCCTGCTTGGCATTGGCGCGGAGGGTCTCCCAGCGGGCCGGGCCCGGCACCCAGAAGACGTTGGCCATGGTGTAGAAGTCGCGCTCCTCGGAGGCCAGCACGCGGTCTTCGGCATCGGGCAGGTAGAGCTCGTGGGCTTCATCCTCGAAGGCGGCGTAGAGCTCTTGCTGCCGCTGGTCGAAGGCGTCGGAGATGTACTTGAGGAAGATGAGGCCGAGGACGATGTGCTTGTACTCGGCCGCGTCCATGCTGGAACGCAGCTTGTCAGCCGCGGCCCAGAGGGTCTTCTTGAGGTCTTGGTTCATGCGGGATCTGGGGTACTTCCGGGCTGGGCGACGGGCCGCCGATCTTCGGGTGTGGCGGCTGGCGCCTGGCCATCGCGCCTGATTCTGCACCGGGCCCGGTTCCGCCCTGGCGCCAGGCCGGCCACGGCGGCGGGGCGGGCCGGCCAAGGTGAAGATGTCACACAGTTCCGGCGGGTTCTGCAGGGCATGGTCTGCCACAGGCTCGGCATACCATGCCACCTATGACGCACGCCGCCGACCACCGCCCTGCCCTGGCCATGCTGTTCGAGCAGATGGCCGATGCCGTGTACCTGCTGGACCCGGCGACGTCCAAGGTGTTGTGGGGCAACCGGGCGGCGTGGGACAGCCTGGGGCTGACGGCGGACGAGGTGCTCAACCACAGCGTGCTGAGCCTGCAGATGGACGTGACCGGCTTGCCGCAGTGGAGCGAGATAGCCGAGGTCATCCGGCGCGCGGCGCCCTACACCTTCGTGGGGCGGCACCGGCACGCGCTGGGGCACGAGGTGCCGGTGGAGGTCAGCACCACCTGTTTTGTGGACGGGGGGCGGGAGTACTTCCTGTCGGTGGCGCGCGACATCTCGCGGCGCCTGGCCCTGGAGGCCGAGCTGAACCAGCGCGAGAAGCAGCTGTGGTTCGCGCTGAACGAGGCCACCGATGGCCTGTGGGACTGGAACATCCCGGCCGGGGAGGTGTTCTTCAGCCCGCAGCTCAAGCGCATGCTGGGCTACGGTCCGGACGAGATGCCGCCCTCGCTGGAGACCTGGACACGCAATGTGCACCCGGACGATGCGCCGCGGGTGATGGCCCGGCTGCAGGAACACCTGGCGGGCCGCCGCCAGCGTTACGAGGCCGAATACCGGTTGCGCTGCCGCAATGGCGACTACCTGTGGGTGGAAGACCGCGGGCGCGTGTGCGAGCGCGACGAGCAGGGCATGCCCACACGGGTGGTGGGCATGGTGCAGGACGTGACGGCCCGCCACGAGGCCCAGGAGGAACTGCGCAGCCACCGCGAGCACCTGGAGGAACTGGTGCTGGAACGCACGGCGGCACTGTCCGAGGCCAAGAGCGCGGCCGAGGCGGCCAGCCAGGCCAAGAGCCGCTTCCTGGCCAACATGAGCCATGAGCTGCGCACGCCGCTGGCCGGCGTCATCGGCCTGGCGGGCCTGGCCCTGCAGCAGACGCAGGACCCGCACCTGCGGGACCCGCTGGGCAAGATCGAGCAGGCCTCCCAGCACCTGCTCTCGCTGATCAACGACATCCTGGACCTGTCCAAGATCGAGGCCGAGCGCATGACGCTGGGCGCCGAGCCCTTCGAACTGGGCAGCGTGCTCGACAGCGTCTACCACCTGTCGGCCCACCGCGCCCAGGCCAAGGGGCTGGCGCTGCAGATCGACATCGAGCCCACGCTCGCCCGCCAGGCGGTGGTGGGCGATGCCCTGCGTCTCAAGCAGGTGCTGCTCAACCTGGTGGACAACGCCATCAAGTTCACGCCGCAGGGGCGGATCGTGGTGAGCCTGCGGCAGGATGTCCCGGGGACGGACGGCGCGCTGCGGCTGCGGGGCGAGGTGGTGGACAGCGGCATCGGCGTCAGCCCGGACATCCTCCCGCGGCTGTTCCAGCCCTTCGAGCAGGCCGATGGCTCCACCACGCGCTGCCATGGCGGCACCGGCCTGGGCCTGACGATCTCGCGCCAGCTGCTGCAGATGATGGGCGGCGAGATCGGCCTGGAAGGTGCCCCCGTGCGGGGCACCCGGGTGTGGTTCACCCTGGGCCTGCCGCTGGCCTTGACGGCCCCGGCGGCCTCCCACCCGCAGGCACCACACGCCCTGCCGGAGAGCCTGCTGGCCCTGCGCGCGCGCCATGCGGGGCGCCGGGTGCTGGTGGCCGAGGACGACCCGGTCAGCGCCGAGGTCTGCTGCGCGCTGCTGCAGCAGGCGGGCCTGCGGCCGGAGGTGGTGGCCGATGGCCAGGCCGCCCGGGACCTGGCCCAGAGGCAGGCCTACGACCTGCTGCTGATGGACATGCAGATGCCCCGCATGGGCGGGCTGGAGGCCACGCAGCAGATCCGCGCGGCCGGCGCCAGCCGGGCCCGCCCCATCATCGCCCTGACGGCCAATGCCTTCGAGGACGACCAGCGGCGCTGCCTGGCCGCGGGCATGGACGGCTACCTCACCAAACCGGTGGAACCCGCCCGGCTGTACACGGTGTTGTGCGAGCAGCTGGATCGCGCCCTCGGCGCGCCCGCCATCACCAGCAGGTCTCGATGACCTCGGCCAGCCCTTCGCGGGCCATCTCCATCTGGCTCTTGATGTTCACCAGCACATCGGTGGACGCCGGCGGGAACACCGCCAGATCGTGCTCCAGTGTGTCGAGCCAGGCCCGCACCGTGCGCTGGGCGGACGAGGGGTCCAGCCCCATCTGGAAGAGTTCCTCCACCGGGTAGCCATCCAGGGCCTGGTGCAGGTGTTCAGGGAGCATGTTCAACTGCGCGATACCGTTCATCTCGGACCTCCCGAAGGACAGTGGACAACGCCTGGACGGCGCCGGCCCTGCTCCGGATCAAGATCAGGGTTTGTATTGTCCCTCAAGCGGTACCGGACGCCTGGGTTACCCTGCGCCCACCATGCTGTCCCCCACCCCACCCGACCTGCCCCAGCGCGCAGCCTTCAACCCGCTGCTGCGCCCCTACTTCGTGATCTACGGCGCCGGTGTGCTGGCCATGACCCTGGTGGGCCTTCCGCTGGCGCTGCTGTGGCTGTGCGGCGTGGGCCAGTGGTGGGCCCGGCACTACTTCGAGCGGCTGGAGTGCGAGCTGGGCGAGACGGCGCTGCGCTTTCGCAAGGGCATCCTGGTGCAGGTGGAGAAGACCATTCCGCTGGACAACATCCAGGATGTGACCTTCATCGAAGGTCCGCTGCTCCGGCGCTTCAACCTGAGCGTGCTGCGCTTCGAGACGGCCGGCCAGAGCGCCAACCAGGGCAATGAGATGAAGCTGGTGGGGGTGATCGACGCCGCGCTGCTGCGCCAGCGCATCCTGGCCCAGCGGGATGTGCTGCGGCAGCGCCACGCCCAGGCCGGCACCGCCACCGGCCCGCAGGACGAGCAACTGGCGCTGATGCGGGCCATGCTGGCCCGGCTGGACGAGATCGCCGCCAGCCTGCGCCCGCCGCAGGGTTGAGCGGCCGCCCGCCTCGGCGGCTCAGCGCCGGGGGCGGCTGCTGCCGGCCGGTTCGCGCGGCGCGGCCTCGCCCAGGGCCTGCTCCAGCCACATCAGCCCATCCACCTGGGCGACGAAACGCTCGAAGCAGGCCGGTGAGAGCTGGCGCATCTGCTGCAGCGCCTTGTGCACCAGGTGCTGGGAGTTGAGCGGCCCGGCGTTCTGCGGCAGGGCCGCGCGCGATTGGGCCAGACGCTGCTCGGCGTTCAGCCGCTTCCAGGCCTGGCGGAAATGGCGCACGGATTTCAGCTCGGCCGGGGCCGCGGTGGCGGACACGGCCGGGGTCGCAGCCGGTGCCCGGCCCGGGACGGCCGCAGCCGCCGCAGCGGGGGCCGCTTGCGCAGAGGGCGGGGGCGTCAGCCGGGCCAGCAGGCCCGCCAGCGCACCGGCCTGGGCGGGTGCTGGTACGGGCGCCTGGGCCCCATGCTGGGTGCTGGCGGCGCGCAGCGCGGCGGCGGCCTGCTGCAGCCGCTCGGCCAGCAGGGCCTGAGCCCGCGCGGGCTGTGCTGGCAGGCGCCGGGCCAGGGCCTGCAGGTAGGCAAAGCGCACCGGGTCGGCCCGGTCCAGGCCCGCGGCCCGCAGCGCCGCCAGTTCGGCTTCGGGCGACCAGGGCTCAGCCATGGTCGGACTGGGCAGAGGAAGCGACAGCAGCGGCGGCAGACGCGGCCGGGGCCCCGCCACGGGCCGGCCGCGCCATCGGCGCCATCTCCACCCGGCGGTTGCGGGCCCGGCCCTCGGCATCGGCGTTGGAGGCCACCGGCTGCTGCGCGCCGAAGGCGGCGGCAAACACATTGGCCGCCGGCACGCCCTCCTCGATCAGCGCCCGCGTGACGGTGAGCGCCCGCTGTGCGGAGAGCTCCCAGTTGTCGGCAAAGGGCCGCTCGCCGCCCTTGCCCCCGGCCTTGCCACCGGCGCGCACGGCACGGTCGTCGGTGAAGCCGCTGACCATCAGCACCTCGTCGCGGGCCTTCAGGTAGGCACCCAGTGGCGCGGCCAGGCTCTTGAGCAGCTGGCGCCCCTCGGGCTGCAGATCGGCCGAGTTGAAGGCGAACAGCACGCTGCCGGCGATGCCGATGCGGCCGTGGTCCAGCGTCACCCGCCCGGCGGCCAGCGGGCCGGCCAGGGCCTGCTCCAGGGCCTGGCGGCGCTGGGCTTCGAGCTGGCGCTGCTGCACCTCGCGGTCCAGCCGGCTGCTCAGCTCGTACTGGGCGCCCAGCACGCACAGCAGGATGAGCACCAGCGCGCCCACCAGGCCGGACATCAGGTCGGCGAACACCGGCCAGACCGGCGCGTTGGCCTCCAGATCGGCCTCGGCCACGTCGCCGTGCTGGGCCTCGCCCATCATGCGGCGGCCCCTTCCACCCGCTCGGCCGCCTGGGTGGAGCGCTCGGCGATGCGCTGCAGGTCATCCAGGATCTGCTTCTGCGACAGGATGCTGAGGTCGATGACCTCGCGCGCCTGCGCCACGTAGTAGGCCAGCTGTTCGTCGCTGCGCGCCAGGGACTGGCCCAGGGCCGCCTCGATGCGCTCCAGCTGACCGGCCAGTTGGCCGCTGGACTGGGTGAAGAGCTGCACCGCCTGGCCGAAGGCCTCGCCCAGGCTGGCCACCTCCACCGCGCCGGTGCTCAGCTGCGCGGCCACCTCGCCCAGGGGATGGGCCTGGGCGGCCAGGGTCTCACTGAAGCGGGTGACGGCGGCCTCCAGCGTCTGGGCCGACGAGGCCACCAGGGCGTCGATGGCGCCGCGCTGTTCCTGCGCGGCCTGGGTCACGGCGCCCAGCAGGGTGTCCAGGGTCTGCAGCAGGCGGGCCCGCTCGTCGAGCTGGGCGTTGTCGCGCGCCATGCTGGCCGAGAGCTGCTGGCGCAGCTCGGCAATCACCTCGGCGGCGGCGCGCGGGGCCTGGGCCGCGGTGTCCACCAGGCGGGCCACCTCGCCCACCGTGCTGCGGGCATGGGCCTCGGCCTGGGCGCTGATCTCCTGGGCGGTGCGGGCCAGGGTCTCGCAGATCTGCTGCTGCTGGGCCAGGTTCTGCGCACCAGCCTCGGTCCAGTGCTGCCGCAGCTGGGCGGACACGCCGTCCAGCGCCTGGGTGATGGCGCTCAGGCGGGCGGCGTCGCGCTCGCCGGCGGCCGTCTCCAGCGCAGACTGGGCCTGCTGGATGCCGGCCACCAGGGTGGCGGCGTGCGTCTCGAAGCGGGTGGCGGCGCCTTCCAGCGCCTGGCCCACCTGCTGCTGCTGGGCCAGGGCCTGCTGGCCGGCCTCGGTCCAGGTGGCGTGCAGGCGCTCGCTCAGGGTTTGCAGGCTGCTCTGCACCTCGGCCAGCTGGGCGGCGTCGCGGCGGCGGGCCTCGTCGGCCAGCGTGGCCTGGGCCTGGGCCAGGCGCTCCACCAGCGCGGCGGCCTGCTGCTCGAAGCGCTGGGCCGCGGCCTGCTGGGCCTCGCGGGCCTGGTCCATCTGGGCCTGCCACTGGGCCAGTTGGTCGGCCTGACCCAGCTGCTGCTGCGCGGCCAGGGCGCTGACCAGGGCCTCGGCCCGGGCCTCGAACTGCTGGCTGAAGCCTTGCAAGGTCTGGCCCAGGGTCTCGGCCTGGGCCTGGTGGGCGCGGGCCTGCTCGGCCAGGGCGGCCTGCCAGCCCTCGGCCACGCGGGCCTGGCTGGCCTCGAAGCCCTGGCCCAGCTGGGCCAGCTGGGTCTGCACGGCACCCGCCAGCGTCTGCTGCAGGGCCTGGGCCTCGCGGGCAATGCCACCCAGGGTGCTCTCCACCACCGGGGCCAGGGTGGCGCTGGTGGCGCGGGCGCTCTCAGTCAAGGCGCGGTCCAGGCTCTGCTGCAGGGATTGCTCGACCGAGCGCGCCAGACCGGTGTAGGCAGCTTCGGCCCGGGCGTGGAATTCGGCCTGGCCGGCCTGCAGCTGGGTCTGCTGGTCCTGGCTGCGGCGGTCCAGCCCTTCCACCAGGGCCTGCAACCGGTCCACCAGGGCCGGCATCAGCGCGGTCTGCTGCTGCAGCAGACGCAGCGATTCCTCGCGCTGGGCCGCCGCCGAGAAGGTGTGCAGGGGGCCGGCGATGACCGCATCCAGCCGCTGCACCACCGCTTGGCGCTCGCGCCGTAGCAGGGCCGAGAGCAGGCCCAGCGCAGCCGAGCCGGCCACGCCTGCGATGGAGGTGCCGAAAGCCAGGCCCAGGCCTTTGACCGGGGTGACCAGGGCGTCGCGCACGGCGCTCAGGTCGGTGGACAGCTCCAGCATGGCGCCGGTGCCACGCAGGGTCAGCACCATGCCCAGGAAGGTGCCCAGCATGCCCAGCAGCACCAGCAGGCCCGCCAGCGAGGGCGCCAGCGCCGGGCCTGGCAGCGCCGCCGGCACGCCTTCCACGCGGCGGCGCACCGCGCTGCGCAGGCCGGCGGGCAGGCCGTCCAGCCAGGGGGCCAGGGTGGCGGGCGAGCCGTCCAGGGCCGCCACGGCCTGGTCCAGCGCGGCGGTGTCGCCGGCAAAGCGGCGCAGCTCCAGGGCACCGGTGGCGTAGAGCGCGCCAATCAGCGCCGTGACCGCCAGGGCCAGGGAGTTGACCCCCAGGTAGCCGGCGCCCACCCAGGCGATGCCCGCCAGGCCGGCGAGGAAGACAAGCAGTTGCAGCGTGCGGTTCATCGGTTCCTTGTCGATCAGATCAGTGCGTGGCGGCCTGGCGCAAGGCGTCCAGCAGGCCCTCCACGGGGTGCAGGCGGAAGTCCAGTTCGGCTTCCAGCAGCTGTTGCAGCTCGCGCTGGAAGCGCGGGTTCAGGTCCTCGGTGCCCTCGGCCTGCAGGCGCTCGTAGCGCTGGGCCAGCAGGCCGGGCAGCTGGGCCAGCAGGGCCCGCTCGCGGCCGCCCACCACGTCCTCCATCACCACGTCCAGCGTGGCCAGGTGGGCCAGCGCGGGCGAGGCCGCGGCCACCGCGTCGCGCACGCGCTGGCGCAGCGCACCGATGGCGTTGTCCATGGCCTTGTGCACGGCCAGGCAGCGCTGGCGGTGGGGAGCGAAACCCTCGTCGCCCAGCTGCTCGGCCGCCAGGCGGGCCTGCACGCGGGGCGACACCGCCACCCGCGCCGCCGGGCGGCTGCGGGCGCCGGCCGGCTCGCCGCGGATGTGGCCCAGCAGCTGCGCACGCACCCGGGCCAGCTCCCGCGTTTCCACCGCCAGGCGCTCGGCGGCCGTCAGCAGGCCGGCCGGCACGGGCTCGGCCGGGCCGCCCAGGGCGCCGGACAGGGCGATGGCGTCCGTCCAGCTGAACCACTGGGCCAGGCGCTGGCCGAAGGCCTCCGGGGCCGTCGCAGGCGCGGCCAGCCCCCAGGCGGCCAGCAGGCGCAGGAAATCCGAGCCGGCCAGGGCGCTGGTGGCGGTGATGGCAGAGGAGGACACGGGGCGCGCAGAACGCGCCGTCGGGGAGTTCACGGGTGCGGACGGAAAAAACCCCTGATTTTACGGGGCCGCGCGGACGGGAGCCGGCGGCGCCCCAGGGGAACTGGGGAAGGACCCGAGCCCGGCCGCCGGCTACCATCCGCGGCTTCACAGCTGTCCCCCGCAAGCACCATGGCCTCCCACTCCGCCGCCCCGCACGCCAGCCCTTCGGCCCCGCCGTGGATCTTCATGGTGCTGATCGTGCCCTTCGGGCTGGTGGGCGGTTTTCTGGGCGTGGCCCTGGCCTACGAACTGAAGCAGGCGGGCATCTCGGCCGCCGCCATCGCTGGCCTGATCGCCCTGAGCTACGTGCCCAACACCTGGAAGTTCCTGTGGGCACCGCTGGTCGACCTGAGCTGGACGCGGCGCCACTGGTACCTGGCCTCCACCCTGGTGACCGGCCTGGGCATGGTGAGCATGGCCTGGTTCTCGCGCGATGCGCTGCACTGGGGCGCGCTGACGGTGGTGATGCTGATCACCAATGTCACCAGCACCGTCTCCGGCATGGCGGTGGACAGCCTGATGGCCCACAGCACCGCCGACGAGGAAAAGGGGCGCGCTGCCGGCTGGTTCCAGGCCGGCAACCTGGGCGGCGGGGCGCTGGGTGGCGGCCTGGCCCTGTGGCTGGTGCAGGACTGGCAGGTCTCGGTGCTGGCCTCGGGCTGGGTGATGGCCGCGCTGTGCGTGCTGAGCTGCGTGCCGCTGCTGTTTCTGCCGGAGCCGGCCAAGACGCCGCATGAATCGCGCGCGGCCCACGCCAGCGTGCTGGCCCGTTTCAAGGGCGTGCTCTGGGGGCTGTGGGGCGACCTGTGGTCGGTCATCGCCTCGCGCTCGGGCCTGCTGGCCCTGATCGTCTGCTTCCTGCCCATCGGCAGCGGCGCGGTGTCCAACCTCTGGTCGGTGATGGCGGGCGACTGGCATGCCAGCGCCAACACGGTGGCCTTGGTCAACGGCGGCCTGGGCGGGCTGGCCTCGGCCGCGGGCTGCCTGCTGGGCGGCTGGGTCTGCGACCGGCTGGAGCGCAAGACGGCCTACTGCCTGTTCGGCCTGCTGCAGGTGGTGCTGGCGGTGGTGATGGCCCTGGCGCCCAAGAGCGAGACGAGCTTCATCGTGCTGGCCAGCGCCTACAACGTGGCGGTGGGCATGGCCTACGCCGGCTTCTCGGCCCTGGTGCTGGAGGTCATCGGCCGTGGTGCCGCCGCCACCAAGTACAACATCATGGCCTCGCTGTCGAACGTGCCCATCGGCTACGTGACCTGGATCGACGGCCAGGCCTATGACCGCTGGGGCATGGCCACCATGCTGAATGTCGAAGCAGGCATCGGGGTCTTGGGGCTGCTGGTCTTCGCCGGGGCGCTGCTTGTCGTACGCTCGCGCAGCCACGCCAAGGCCCTGGGTGCGACCGCAGCCTGACGGCCGGTGCGCCCCACCCCACCAGGACGGACATGCCCCACCACCCCACCCGCCGCACCTTGTTGCGCGCTCTGCCTGCGGTCTGCCTGCCTGCGGTCGGCCTGTCGCCACTGGGCGCCCAGGCGCAATCGCTGCCGCTGCTGCAGGAAGACAACCCGACCGCCCGGCAACTGGGCTATGTGGCCGACGCGCTGCGGGTGGACCGCCAGCGCTTCACCCAGTACGCCCCCGGCCAGACCTGCCGCAACTGCGAGCTGTACGGCGGTGAGGCCGCCGACAGCCAGGGCGGCTGCCAGCTGTTCTACGGGGTCGAGGTGAAGGCCGCGGGCTGGTGCTCGGCCTGGAAGCCCAAGGCCCCCTGATCTCCCCTTTCCCCCTCTCTCTGCGGAATTCCCGATGCTGTGGATCGTCCTGGTGGCCGGCCTGTGGGCCGGCCTGCAAAACGCCCTGGCGGGCGGTGGCTCCTTCGTCACCCTGCCGGCCCTGATGCTCACCGGCATGTCGCCGCTGGCGGCCAACATCACCTCCACCGTCGCCCTGTTCCCCGGGCAGGTCAGCTCCGGCCTGGCCGGGCGCAAGATGGTCAGCGGCTGCGGCCCCCTGCCCTTCAAGGCCCTGTTCATCCTGAGTCTGGTGGGCGGTGCGCTGGGCGGCCTGCTGCTGCTGAACACGCCCTCCTCGATCTTCGCCCGGCTGGTGCCTTGGCTGGTGCTGTTCGCCACCACGGTGTTCGCCTGGGGCAGTTTCTTCCGCAAGCCCGGGGCCGACGGGGCCCATCTGGGCCCGGTGGGCGCGGGCGTGGCGCAGTTCCTGATCGCGATCTATGGCGGCTACTTCGGCGGCGGCATCGGCTTTCTGATGCTGGCAGCACTGACCATGGCCGGCATGGCCACCCGCAATGCCGGCGCCACCAAGAACGCGCTGGCCGGCGTGATGAACGCCTCGGCGGTGGCGCTGTTCGTGCTGTCGCCCCAGGTGCACTGGCTGCAGGCCCTGGTGCTGGGCGCGGGTGCGATGGTGGGCGGCCTGGCCGGGGCCTGGGCCCTGCACCGCGTCAACGAGCGGCTGCTGCGCATGGCCATCGTGGCCCTGGGCGTGGCCCTGACGATCGGGCTGTTCCTGAAGGCCTGAAGAAGCCCGCTCAGCCCGGCAGGGCTTCGTCCAGCGCCTCGGCGCTGCTGCACCGCACCGCCGCCCGGCCTGAGCGCTTGGCCTCGTAGCAGGCTTGGTCCGCTGCGTGGTTCCAGCGCTGGGCGCTGCCCATGCGCTCGTCCCACATGGCCAGGCCGATGCTGGCGCCGACCTGCAGCACGCGCCCGTTCCAGGGCACGCGCGCGGCCTGCACCCGTTCCAGCAGCTTCTGCGCCAGCCGCTGGGCCCACTGGGGCGGGCAGCCTTCCAGCAGCACCGCGAATTCGTCGCCTCCCAGCCGCCCCACCGCGTCGCTGGCCCGCACGCCCTCGCTCAGGGCCGCGGCCACCGCCTGCAGCATGGCGTCGCCGGCGGGGTGGCCCTCGCTGTCGTTGATGGGCTTGAAATGGTCCAGGTCGATGATGAGCAGGGCCGTGGGGCGACGCTGCCGGCCCTCGACAAAGCGCGCCATGCGCTCCTCGAAGCCCCGGCGGTTGAGCAGGCCGGTCAGCGCATCGTGGGTGGCGGACCATTCCAGCTGATGGCGCGACTGCACCTGGGTCGTGATGTCGCTGAGGGTCCAGACCATGCCGGCCTCGGGCTCGCCCGGCCGCACCTCGCTGGCGTGCAGCTGGCCCCAGAAGCTGCTGCCCTGCAGGCGCAGGAAGCGGTGCTCGCCCACATAGGCCTGGCCGGTGCGCAGCGCGCCCTGGATGGCGCCCAGCACCCGGTCGGCCTCGCCGGCATCGGCCAGCAGCACGCGGGCGGGCAGGCCGCTCAGCGCCCGTGGCTCGTAGCCCAGCAGGCGGGCCATCTCGGCGTTGACCAGGCTCAGCCGGTCGCCCCGCAGGAAGGCCAGGCCCAGCGGGGCGGCCGCCATCACGCTCTCCAGCCGCTCCAGCAGCTGCCGGTTCTCGTTGTCCTTGTCCGCCAGCGCCAGGGCCACGCTGTGCAGGGTGGCGCTGAGCGCACCGATCTCGCCACGCGCGATCGGCCAGCCCTCGTCAGCAGCCTGTGCGCCATCGAGCAGAGCCACCACGCGCCGCTCCAGCTTGGCCAGCGGACTGAGCTGCCAGCCCAGGTAGAGCAACAGCACCAGCGACAGGCCCGCCCAGGTGCCCAGCGCCCAGCGCAGCGAGCGCTCGCGCAGCACGTCCAGCGGGGCCACCATCACGGCACGGGAATAGGCTCGCCAGACCACCCAGTCCGGCCCCGGAACACCCGCGGCCACCACGATCTGGTCGCCGTCGAGCCAGACCACGCCGGCAGGCTCCACCGGGCTGCCCTGGGCCCGCCACCGGCGCATGGCCTCGGACAAGCACTGCGCGGAGGCCGCAGGCGACACGCCCGGTGCCGCCTCGCCCTCCACCAGGCGGCGCCCCTGGCCATCGGTGACCGCCAGCAGCTGGGAAATCGCCCCCTCGCCGAAGTCGGGGCCGGCCTCGACCACATCGCCCATCAGCCCGGTGCGACCCAGCCGCAGCACGCCCCCGAGGACGGCCTGCACATGGCCCGCGCGGAGCACCGGCTCGGTGAAGACCGCGAGCGCACCCGCGGTGGCGGCCCCGGGCCGGCCCGGCGAGATGCCGTCGCTCTGCAGCAACCAGATCAGGGGGCGGGCTTCCTGGACCGTGGTGAGGAAGCCGGCCTGCCGGGCCAGGGCCCCCGGCGGGATGCCGAGTGGCGGATCGTCATTGGGCGAGGGGAAGACCCGCCCCTGCGGGTCGGCCACGAAGATGTCGTCGAACATCACGGCCAGGCCGGGATGGGCGTCGCTGGAGGCGTCCCAGCGCGCGGGATCGCGCACCGTCTGCGCGGCGGCCTGCAGACTTTGCTGCCGCTCGATCAGCCGCCGCGACAGGGCGGCCGCCCCGTGCACCGCGTCCTGCAGCACGACCTGCCGCACCCGGGCTTCGGTCTCCCGCTCGGCGTCGCGGATCAGCAGGCCCGAGATCATGGCTGTGGCCAGCACGCCGACCAGCAGCGACCCGAGGGTGAGCCGCAGCAGCAGCGAGCCGCGCCAGCGCGCAGGCATCCACCCACGCCACCGGGAGGTGACGTGCGCGGCGGATGGTGGGGAAATGGCGCGCATGAAGGGGGGGGCGAGGGTTCAATGCACCCGCTTCGGATGCTGTTCGTCATATCGGCCGGCGGGGCCGGAAACTTGACAGGCAGACGCGACACCCCCCCCCCCCCGCAGCCCCCAGGTCAGCGCGGGGCGGACAGGTCGGCATCCAGGGCCGGCATCAGCACCGCACCGTCATCGGCCCATTCCACATGGGTCAGGCCGGGCTCCTCCTGCTCCAACCGCAGTCGCTCCAACTCCTGGGGCGTGAGCTGGCCCTGCCCGGCCTGCCAGGCCGTGGCCTGCGCCTGCTGGGTCGCCCGCCGCTGGAATTCGGCCAAGGCCGTGCGCACCTGGCTGCGCAGCATCTCGGGCTCCCAGGGCTTGGTGAGGTAGCGGAAGACGCCGGCTTCGTTGAGGGCCCGCTGCGCGGTGCCGAAGTCCGCCACGCCGGTCAGCAGCATGGCCACCGCCAGCGGCTGCCAGCGCGCGGCCTCGCCCAGCAGGGCCAGGCCGTCCATGCCGGGCATGCGCAGGTCGGCCACGATCACGTCATGGGTCCGGGCCCGCACATGGGCCAGGGCTTCCTCCGCGCCCAACGCCAGATCCAGGTGCAGGTCGGGGCACAGGCCGCGCAGGGTGCGCTGCAGGGCCTTGAGCTGGGAAGGTTCGTCGTCCACCAGCAGCAGTCGGGGCATGGTCGTCTCCAGGGTCACTCAGGCATCAGGGTGCCGCATCACAGGGTCAGGGCACGGCACATGTCGTCCACGCCCCGCTCCACCCCGGCCAGCAGGGCCAGGGCCGCAGCGTCGCTCAGGTCCAGCCGCAGCCAGAGGGCCGGATCCAGTGGCGGCACGACCTCCAGCGGGTCCTCGGCCAGGTCCAGTGCATGGGCCACGGCGTTGGCCACCTCGATCAACTCGGCGAGACTGCGTGCGGCCGGATCGGCAGCAGCGGTGGGCTGATGGTGGTGTTCAACGGCCTGCGCCACTTCGGCCGGGAAGCGCCAGTGGCGCACCAGCACCGCGCCGATCTCGGCATGGCTCAGCCCCAGGGTCGCCCGCTCGGCCTCGACATCCGACACATCGGCGCTGCGGGCCAGGGCCAGGGCCTGGGCGCCTTCGGCCGGGAAGTGCGCGGCCAGCACCAGCTTGCCGATGTCGTGCAGCAGCCCCGCCACGAAACCTTCGTCGGGGTCCAGCCGCAGGCGCGGCGCCAGCAGGCGGGCCGCCAGTGCGGTGGCCATGCTGTGTCGCCAGTAGCTGCGAAAGCTGAAGCCGCTGCAGCGCAGGGTGTCCAGGCCGTGGGTGAAGGAGACGGCCAGCAGCACGCCGGAGACGGCCCGCAGGCCCAGCAGGGTGACGGCATCGCCGATGCGGCCGACCCGCCCTGACATGCCGTAGAAGGCCGAGTTGGCCACCCGCAGCGTGCGGGCGGCCAGGGACTGGTCCTGTTCGATCAGGTGGACGCTGCGCTCCACGGAGACATCGTCCCGCTGCAGGGCCTGCATGACCTCGCGCACGGCCTGCGGCAGGGCCGGCAAAGCGTCGACGCAGGACTGGACCTTGTCCAGCGAGATGGCGGCGGTGCTCATGGCTGACCGGCCTCCTGCCGGTACTTGCGCAGCAAGGGGTAGAGCGGGTGGAGCCGCCCCTCGCACAGGCTGTGGCGGAACAGGTGGGCCAGGCGGTCCTCACCCGGAGGGTGCACGGGCCCGGCCGCAGCGGGCGGGCCGGGCACCGGTGCAGGCGGCGCGTCAGGCGGATTCATGGCAGAGGTCCTCGGAAATGGGAAGGCAGATCAGCACGTCGCCCCGCCAGGCCCCGGACTCGGCGCCCAACCGATGGCGCCAGACGCGGCAAGCCTGGCCCTGGATCTCGCAGTGCTCCTGGCTGCCGGCCGAAGCCAGACCCGGCATGCCGGCGCGGGCAGGCACGCCCAGCGCCAGCGTCTCGGGCGGGAACAGCCGGTGGGCCTGGGCGTTGGCATAGACCAGCAGCCCGTCGGGATCGACGCCGATGACCGCCAGCGGCAGGCTGTCCAGGATCTCCCGCACGCCCCCCACGCTGGCCTGCAGCAGCAGGGCCTGCTCGCGCTGGCGGTCCAGCGCGGCGCTGAGCTGGCTGTTCACATGGGCCATCAAGGCGTTGGTGGTCTCGACCTCGGTGCTCAGCCGCCGGTTCTCGTCGGCCATGCCCTTGCGCCGGAAGGCCTCGGCCACATGGGCCCGCAGGCGGTCGTCGTCCCAGGGCTTGGTCAGGAACTTGTAGATGGCGCCTTCGTTGACGGCATCGATGATGGACTGCAGATCGGTGAAGCCCGACAGGGTCATGCGCACGGTGTCCGGGTACAGGGCCGCGGCACGGTGCAGCAGCTCCACCCCCGTCATGCCGGGCATGCGCTGGTCGCTCAGGATCACGTCCACCGGGTGCTCGGCCAGGCGGCGCAGGGCCTCTTCGCCGTTGCGGGCGGTCAGGATCTCGTAGCCGTCGCGGCGCAGCAGGCGCCTGAGCGCGGACAGGATGTTGTCCTCGTCGTCCACCAGCAGCAGGGTGCGGCGGCCGTCGTCGCGGGAGAGATGCCGCGCGGCCAGGCGCCAGCCGGTGGCCAGGCGTTCGGCGAGGGCCTCGGCGGCCACGGGGGGGCTGAACCAGTAGCCCTGGATCAGGTCGCAGCCCTTGGACCGCAGCAGGTTGAGTTGCTCCTCGTTCTCCACGCCCTCGGCCAGCACCTGCATGCCCAGCCCGTGGGCCATGGTCAGGATGGCCCGGGTCAGGGCCATGCTCTCGGGTGCGCTGTCCAGGTCGCTCACGAAGCTGCGGTCGAGCTTGACCACATCGATGGGCAGGCTGCGCAGGCAGGCCAGGCTGGAGTAGCCCGTGCCGAAGTCGTCCAGCGCCACCTCGACGCCCAGGGCTCGCAACTCGCTGAGCGCCTGACCGGCCCGGGCCGGGTCGTCCATCACCGCGCTCTCGGTCAGCTCGATGCCCAGGCCCCGCGGGTCCATGCCGGTGTCCAGCAGCACGCGCTGCACGGCCAGGGCCAGATCACCCCGGCGCAGCTGGTGGGGTGACACGTTCACCGCCACCCGCGGGGCCTGAAGGCCGGCGGCCCGCCAGGTCACCCATTGGCGGCAGGCGGTGTCCAGCACCCATTGGCCCAGCGCGCCGATCAGACCGCTGCGCTCGGCCACGCCGATGAATTCGGTGGGTGGCACCTCGCCCCATTGCGGCGAGTGCCAGCGCGCCAGGGCCTCCAGACCGACGATGGCCCCGCTGCTCAGCGACACCTGGGGCTGGTAGACCAGGCGCAGTTCCTGGCGCTCCAGGGCATGGCGCAGCGCGCTGGCCATCTGCATCTCGCGCAGCGCATGGGCATGGGCCTCCGCGCGGGCGAAGGCCACGCCGCCGGCCTCGTCGGCCAGTGCGCAGGCCTTCTCCGCCGCCTCCAGCAGGGTGGCACCGTCCTGGCCATCGCCGGGGAACATGGCCAGCCCGATGCGGCAGCGGGGCAGGACCTCGGCCGCATCGATCAGCATGGGGGCTTGCAGCCACTTGCGCAGCTGGTGCGCCTGCTCCAGAGCGGCCTCGGGTTGGACCTCGGGCGCCGCCCGGCCCATCAGGGCCAGGCCCTGGCCGCTGACCCGCGCCACCAGCTCCTGCTCTTGCGCCTGCTGTTGCAGCCGCTGGGCCAGCGTGCGCAGCACGGTCTGGGCGGCCTCGTGGCCCAGGGTGACACGCAACTCCTGCAGCTGGGGCAGTTCCACCACCGTCAGCACAAAGCCGCTGCGGTCCCATCGGGCGATCTGCATGCGCGCGGCCAGCTGCTGGATGAAGTGGGCCCGGTTGGGCAGACCGGTGAGCACGTCGTACTGGGCCAGGGTCTGCACCTTCTGCTCGGCCTCGTGCTGGCGGGTGATGTCCTGCACCAGCCCGATGCCTTGCGGGGTGTCGCCCGGCGTCTGCGTGTGCAGCACGCCGCGGTGCACCACTTGCAACCATTGGCCCTCGGCGCCCAGGGCCCGGTGCTGGAGCTGGAAGGGCTGGTCGGGTCGGGCCTCGCGCCAGGCCTGCATCACCCGGATGCGATCTTCCGGGGCCACCCAGGCCCAGGCCTCGTCCGGGTCGGCGGCGCCGGCATCGGCCAGGGTGCCCACCAGCTGACGCAGCCCGGCCGAGGGCCGCAGGCGGCCCTCGGGCCAGGCCAGCACGTAGGACCCCGAGCGGGACAGCTGCTCGCTGTGGTCCAGCAGCTCTGCGTTCCACTGCGCCTGGCGCAGGGCCTGGCGGGTCTCGCTGACATCGAACAGGGTCACCAGATCGGCCGGCTGCCCGTCCACCACGACAGGCTGGCCACAGAGACGCACATCGAATCGGCTGCCGTCCCGGCGCAGGCCCTGCACCTCCCAGAACTGGCCCGACTGGCCTCCCAGGCGCCGACGCAACTGCTCGGCGATGCGCGGCCGGTCCTCGGGCGCCACCCAGTCGGAGAGCTGGTGGCCCTCCAGCGGGCTGCCGTCCCAGCCCAGCAGACGGCGGGCGGCCGGATTGGCGTAGCGCACGCCCTGGGCCTGCGCCAGCACCAGCGCGACCTCGGAGTGCTCCAGCACCGCGGCGAACCACGGGAGCGAGGCGCCTTCGGGCACCACCAGGGCGCTCACGTCCACGGCCGCGGTCGCCGGCGGCACGAGGGGCTGCTGCGGTGCCGTCATGGCGCCCCCAGCGAGGCCTGGGCCTGGCGGTCCACCCAGGGCCGTTCAGGCGGGGTGCCAGCGGTACCGTCCGGCCCCGGCCCGGCCACCGGCACCCAGACCCGGAAGGTGCTGCCCTGGCCCGGCACGGAATGGACCTGGATCAGCCCGCCGTGCTTCTGCACGATGGAGAAGGACAGCGACAGGCCCAGACCGGTGCCGCTGCCCACCGGCTTGGTGGTGAAGAAGGGCTCGAAGATGCGCCGCTGCACCTCGGCGCTCATGCCGCAGCCGGTGTCGCCGACCTCGATCCAGACCCAGCCGTCCTGAGGGCCGCTGGCCAGCGTGATGACGCCGTGCCCCTGGATGGCGTGGGACGCGTTGACGATCAGGTTCATGAAGACCTGGTTGAGCTGGGCCGCCAGGCAGCGCACCAGCGGCAGGGGTTCGAGCAGCTTGCGCACCTCGGCCTTGTATTTCACTTCGTGACGCACCACGTTGAGCGTGGATTCGAGACCGGCGTTGAGGTCGGCGTCCTGCCATTCGGACTGGTCCAGCCGCGAGAAGTCCTTGAGGTCCTGCACGATCTTCTTGACCCGGGCCAGGCCGTCCTCGCTCTCGCTCATGAGGGCGGGCAGGTCCTCGCGCAGATAGTCGATCTCGGCCGCGTCGCGGGCCTGCGCCACCGCGGCCTGGGCCTCGGCGCCGGGCCGGGTCTGGGCGTTTTCGTAGGCACCCACCAGCTCGAGCAGCTGCCCCACATAGCCCTTGAGGGTGTGCAGGTTGGAACTGACGAAGCCGATCGGGTTGTTGATCTCGTGGGCCACGCCGGCGGCCAGCTGGCCGATGGAGGCCATCTTCTCGGACTGCAGCAGCTGGTTCTGTGCCTCCTCGAGCTTGCTCAGCGTGGCCTTGAGCTGCTCGTTGTGGGTGCGCAGCTCGTCCTGGGCCCGGCGGACCTCGGTGTGGTCCTCCACCAGCCACCAGGCGCCGCTTTCGATGTGGTCCACGTCGGCGGGGTAGGCGATCAGCTGCACCCACATCAGGCGGCCGTCGCGGTGGCGCAGCCACATCTCCTGTCGCCAGGCCTGGCCGGTCAGCAGCACCGGGGTGGAGCGCTGGCGCAACCACTCGAATTCCTCGCGGGTGCGGAAGAGCTCGGCCGTGTCCTGCGGCGGCCGATCGTCCGCCCAGCCCAGGATCTCGGCCATCTTGCGGTTGTGGTGCTCGATGCGCGCCCCCCGCGTGCGGGCCACGCCCACCGGCGCATTGGCCATGAAGGCCTCGAGCTGGTGCAGGGTGCCGCGCAGTTCGGCCGAGCGTTCCTGCACCCGCAGTTCCAGCTCGTTGCGGTGCTGGCGCAGGGCCTCCTCGGCCTGGCGCCGCTCGGTCACGTCCAGCAGGGTCTCGATGGCGCCGATGATGCGACCGGCGGTGTCGCGCAACGGGACAGCGGTGAAATGCACCCAGCGGCCTTCGGGCCCGAGCTGCGGGAAGAACTGCTCGACCTCCCAGGCGCCGTCCCCGCCCTCGATCTGGCGCGCATCGCCATCGGCATAAGTGCTGCGCAGCAGATCCTCGGGCGCCTCATCGACGATCAGGTCCGCCAGCAGGGCGCGGGGCGAGGTCCAGAAGCCCCGCCAGGCGCCTTCGGCGCCCCGCATCTCCATGGCCGAGACCCCGGTCAAACGTTCGCAAGCGCGGTTCCAGTGGGTCACCCGGTGATCCACGCCGATCACGAAGGTGGGGATGGGGCCTCCTTCGATGATCTGGTGCAGCATCTGGCTGAGCTGCTGCAGGCTGTCCTGGACGAACTGCATGTCGCTCAGGTCCTGGCAGGTGACGACCAGCGTGTGCCGCCCCTCGATGGCACAGGCCCGCGAGGTCCACTCCACCCGGCGGCGCACGCCCTGGCGGGATTCGAGGGTGTAGGCCTGGGCCGGCGGCTCCTGCGCGTCCGGGGACAGGCAGGCCTGGAGGTGTTCGTGCAGGGCGTCGCGGTCCTCGGCGATCACCAGCGACATGACGTCCAGGGTGCGGGCTTCTTCCTGGGGGCAGCCCAGCAGCCGCAGCATGGACGGGTTGGCGTGCAGCACGGCGCCGCCGCGGTGCAGCAGCACCGGCACGGCCACCACGTCGTAGGCCGACAGGGCGGCCCCGGTGGGATGCGCGAGATGGCCGCTGCCGTCAGGCATGGCGCAGCTCCGGGGACGCGGTGGCGGTGGTGGCGGTTGCGGGGGTGGCCGCGGCTGACCTCGGCGGTGTCAGGCGGGGTGCCGCATCCCCCGGCACACGGCGCACATGCAGGGTCAGGCGCACGCCCTCGCTGGACACGAACTCGCGGATCTGGCGGATCACGCGTTCCTCGAACACATAGCCGGCCGCCAGCAGCAGGGCGCCCTTGGCCGACAGCAGGTCACGGGCCAGCACCATGCCCGGCCGCAGCTGGATGGCCTCGATGCACTCGTCCTCGCGCTCCTGCGGATCGGGCTCGGCCAGCACCGCCTCCAGGGCCTCGACCACCCGGGGGTCGTAATGGGTGCCCACGCCGCCGCGGATGGTCTGCAGCGCCTGCTGGCGCGAATGGGCCTGCGCCGACATGGCCCCGTGGACCAGGTCGTCGTAATCGCTGACCGCAGCGACGATGCGCGCGCCCAGCACGATGTCCTCGCCCTCCAGGCCGTCCGGAAAGCCCTTGCCGTCCATCCGCTCGTGGTGCTGACGCACGATGCGCCCCACGCCGTGCAGCCTGGCCAGGGGCATCAGCGCGGCCTCGCCGTCCTTGGGATGCCGGCGGTAGCGGATCTGGTCCTCGGGCACCAGCAGGGACAGCGGCTTGCCCAGCATGCGGTCCGGAAAGCCGATGCTGCCGATGTCGTGCAGCAGCGCGCCCAGGTACACCTCCTGCAGGGCCCGCTCATCCAGCCCGAGGTGCGGCCCCATGCGCTTGACCAGGGCCGCCACCCGCCGGGCGTGGCCGGCCACGGCGCCTTCGCGCATCTCCAGCAGGCCCGAGAACACGGTGACGGCCACCATGAAGTTCTCGTTGAGCTCCTCGTAGGCCTTCTCGAGCATGTCGTTGATCTGCTCGATCTCGGCCGTGCGGGCCTTGACCCGCTGCTCCAGGCCCTGGTTGAGCTCGGCCAGCGCCTGGTTCTGCGCCTGTACCTGGGCCAGCAACTGCTGGTTCTCCAGCTCCAGCTGGCGCCGACGCAGGGCCTCCTGCACGGTCAACAGCAGGTCGGGGTCGTTCCAGGGCTTGGCGATGTAGCGGTGGATCTCGCCCTGGTTGATGGCCGCGATGGTGGAGCCGATGTCCGCATAGCCGGTGAGCAGCAGGCGCACGGCCTGCGGATGGCGCTGGCGCACCTCGGCCAGGAACTGGGCCCCGTCCATCTCGGGCATGCGCATGTC
The DNA here is from genome assembly GCF_021049305.1 of Ideonella dechloratans. GTDB lineage: Bacteria > Pseudomonadota > Gammaproteobacteria > Burkholderiales > Burkholderiaceae_C > Ideonella > Ideonella dechloratans. The sequence goes on along the minus strand of NZ_CP088081.1, from coordinate 1,547,949 downwards.
CGACAGCACCAGATCGACCGGCTGCTGGGCCAGCACCTGCAAGCCCTCGGCGCCGCTGGAAGCCAGCAGCACGGTGTAGCCCTGCCCGCGGAAGAGGCGACGCAGGGCGTTGAGCACGCCCGATTCATCGTCCACCAGCAGCAGGGTGGCGCCCTCGAAGGGGGCGCGGGACACCAGGGTGGAAGCGGTCGGGTCGCTCGTCATCTCGGGAAGCCAGTCGAAGCACGGTGCTGGATGACGCCGGAACGTCAACCTTTCCTGACACTTCGTCGCAGGCTTCCCCGAATGAATCGGGGTAAACCCGACTCAGCGTGACGCAGTCGAGGCCTGGGCCAGCCGCCGCGCCAGAAAGCGCAAGGCGGCGCTGTAGCCCTCGGTGCCCAGGCCGGCGATCACCCCCTCGGCGATGCCCGAGATGAAGGAATGGTGGCGGAATTCCTCGCGCCGGTGCACGTTGCTGATGTGCACCTCCACCACCGGCAGAGCCACGCCGGCAAAGGCGTCGCGCAGGGCCACGCTGGTGTGGGTCAGGCCGCCCGGGTTGACGATGAAGGCCCGGGTGCCGTCCAGCCGGGCGGCGTGGATGCGGTCGATCAGCGCGCCCTCGTGGTTGCTCTGGAAGCACTGCAGGGCCAGGCCCAGGGCCTGCGCCTCCTGCGCCAGCCGGGCCTCCACATCGGCCAGCGTCTCGGCCCCGTAGATCTGGGGCTCGCGGGTGCCGAGCAGGTTCAGGTTGGGGCCGTTGAGCACGAGGATGGACATGGCGGCGAAGCGGAGTGAGGGGAACAGACCCGATTGTCACCTGCCCGCCGGGCAGCAGGGACAGGCCCGCCGCCGATCCGGTTTCAGATCACATGATCGAACCATTCCGGCATATATGGCCTCAGTGTCTTCACTTGTGATCACAAATTACCAATCCTGCTAGGATGCGCTCATCGCGACTCCCGCCCCGCCCATGGCCTCCCTGCTCGACAGCTTCCTCGCCCAGCACCGCATCCACGAGGTGGAGTGCGTGATCCCCGACATGACCGGCATCGCCCGCGGCAAGATCCTGCCGCGCGACCTGTTCCAGGCCGCCGGCGAGATGCGCCTGCCCAAGAGCGTGCTTCTCAACACCGTCAACGGCCAGCAGCCGGACAACGGCCCCTTCGTCGGCGACACCGACCCGGACATGGTCTGCGTGCCCGACGCCGCCACCGTGCGCCTGGTGCCCTGGGCGGCGGAGCCGGTGGCGGTGGTCATCCACGACTGCCAGGAATGGGACGGCTCGCCGGTGGCGCTGTCGCCGCGCGGCGTGCTGCGTCGGGTGTTGAAGCTCTATGAAGAGCGCGGCTGGAAGCCCATCGTCGCGCCGGAGATGGAGTTCTACCTGGTGGCCCGCCAGCAGAACCCGCACGAGCCGCTGCAGCCGCCGCTGGGCCGCACCGGCAAGCCCGAGGCCGGACGGCAGAGCTACTCGATCGACGCGGTCAACGACTTCGACCCCTTCTTCATGGAGCTCTCCAACTTCTGCGAGCTGCACCAGCTGGGCGTCGAGACCCTGATCCACGAAGCCGGCCCGGGCCAGATGGAGATCAACTTCAGCCACGGCGAACCGCTGGAGCTGGCCGACCGGGTCTTCCTGTTCAAGCGCACGGTGCGCGAGACGGCGCTGCGCCACAACATCTTCGCCACCTTCATGGCCAAGCCGATGGAGGCCGAGCCCGGCAGTGCGATGCACATCCACCAGAGCATCCACGACGACCAGGAGCGCAACATCTTCAGCCAGCCCGATGGCAGCGCCAGCCCGCTGTTCGCCCACTACATCGCCGGGCTGCAGACCTACATCCCCCAACTGATGCCCATGTTCGCGCCCTATGTGAACTCGTACCGGCGGCTGGCGCCCTTCATGTCGGCGCCCATCAATGTGCGCTGGGGCTACGACAACCGCACCTGCGGCATCCGGGTGCCCAAGTCCGGCCCGGCCGCGCGCCGGGTGGAGAACCGCGTTCCCGGCGTGGACGTGAACCCCTACCTGGCCATGGCCGCCACCCTGGCCTGCGGCTACCTGGGCATGGAGCAGCGTCTGACGCCTTCGGAGCCCACCACCGACAGCGCCTGGAACGTGGCCCACGAACTGCCCCGGCACCTGGAAGACGCGATCGAGCGCATGCGCGCCTGCGCCCCCATGCGCGAGGTGCTGGGCGACAGCTTCGTCGACGCCTTCTGCGCCGTGAAGGAGTTGGAGTACGCCACCTACAACCGGGTCATCAGCTCCTGGGAGCGCGAGCACCTGCTGCTGCTGGTCTGAGGCCGAGACATCCCGATGCCCACCGACATGAACACTGCCCCCACTCTGCGCGCCGGCCTGGACCCGGCCCGCCTGACCGCCCTGCAGCAGCGCGAGCGCGCCGCCTACGCCGCCGCCCACCCGCGCAGCCAGGCCCTGGCCCAGCGCGCCGCCCGGCACCTGATGTTCGGCGTGCCGCTGCACTGGATGAACGACTGGTCCACCCCCTTCCCCCTGCATGTGGCCAGCGCCCGGGGCGCGCGGCTGCAGGACGTGGACGGCCACGCCTACACCGACTTCTGCCTGGGCGACACCGGCGCCATGTTCGGCCACAGCCCGGCGCCGGTGGCCGCAGCGCTGGCGCGTCAGGCGGCCCAGGGCATCACCGCCATGCTGCCCGGCGAGGACGCGGTGTGGGTGGGCGAGGAACTGGCCCGGCGCTTCGGCCTGCCCATCTGGCAGTTCGCGCTCAGCGCCTCGGACGCCAACCGCTTCGCCATCCGCTGGGCGCGGGCACTGACCGGCCGCGACCAGGTGCTGATCTTCAACGGCTGCTACCACGGCACCGTGGATGACGTGTTCGTCGACCTGGTAGACGGCCAGCCCCGCACCCGCGACAGCCTGTTGGGCCAGGTGGTGGACATCACCCGCACCACCCGCAGCGTCGAGTTCAACGACCTGGCCGCGCTGGAGGCCGCGCTGGCCGACGGCCAGGTGGCCTGCCTGCTGGCCGAGCCGGCCATGACCAACATCGGCATGGTGCTGCCCGAGCCCGGCTTCTGGGAGGCGGCCCAGGCCCTGTGCCGGCGCCACGGCACGTTGCTGCTGATCGACGAGACCCACACCATCAGCACCGGCCCTGGCGGCTACACCCGGGCCCACGGCCTGCAGCCGGACCTGCTGGTGCTGGGCAAGCCGGTGGCTGGCGGCGTGCCCTGCGCGGTCTACGGCTTCTCGGCCGAGGCGGCCCGCCGGGCCGAGCAGGCCAAGCGCAACGCCCCGCCGGGCCACAGCGGCATCGGCACCACGCTGACGGCCAATCTGCTGGCCCTGGCCGCGATGCGCGCCAACCTGGCCGAGGTGATGACCGAAGCCGCCTACGCCCGCATGGCCACCCTGGCCGAGCGCCTGGCCGACGGACTGCGCGACGTCATCGCTCGCCATGGCCTGCCCTGGTGCGTGACCCAGGTGGGCGCCCGCACCGAATTCCAGTTCACGCCCACCCCGCCGCGCAACGGCAGCCAGGCCGATGCCATCCTGGACCCGGCCCTGGAGCAGATCGTGCATCTGTACCTGCTCAACCGCGGCCTGCTGATCACGCCCTTCCACAACATGATGCTGGTCTGCCCCGACACCACGGCGGCGGATGTGGACCGCCTGGTGGCCAGCTTCGACGCCTTCGTCGGCGAGACCCGGCCGGGCTGAGGCCTACACTGCGCGTCCCCGCCCTGCCCCGCTGACATGCCCACCGCCGCCGACACCGACACCCCCGCCCCGCCGGCGGCCGCCACCCACCAGGACGCGATCTACGCCACGCTGCGGCAGTGGGTGACCGTGGGCCGCTTCCTGCCCGGCGAGCGGTTGAAGATCCGCACCGTGGCGGCCGACATGGGCGTGGGCCAGATGCCGGTGCGGGCGGCGCTGCAGCGCCTGGCCGCCGAGGGCGCGGTGGTCAATGTGCCCAATGCCGGGGTGGCGGTGCCCCGGCTGTCGGGGCCCGAATTCGACGACCTGCTGCAGATGCGCATGCTGCTGGAAGGCGAGGCCGCCGAGCGCGGCGCGCTGCGACTGGACGCCGAGGGACAGGCCCGGCTGCAGGCCCTGAGCCAGCGCATGGCCCAGGCCCTGGCGCGTGGTGACGGCGACGACTACCTGGCCGCCAACGAGGACTTCCATGTGCTGCTGTACAAGGCCGCCGGCTCGCCCACGCTGTTTGGTCTGATCGACACGCTGTGGCTCAAGGCCGGCCCCATCTCCAACCGGCTGTTCGACACGCCCGAGGCCAGCGCGGTGCTCAACGACGCGCACGAGGACCTGGTGAAGGCGCTGGCGCGCGGCGACAGCGCCGGGGCGCGGCGCGCGGTGGAGAAGGACATCTTCGTGGCCGGGCAGTTCCTGCGCCGCAGCCTGGCCGCGGCCGGCAAGGCGCGACGCTAGACTGCGGCGCACCATGAGCCAGAGCATCCCCGACCACGATTACCCGACCGTCCTCGACCAGATCCGCACCGAGATCCAGCCCCTGCTGGGCCAGGGCCGCGTGGCCAGCTACATCCCGGAGCTGGCCAAGGTGCGGGGCGACCAGTTCGGCATGGCCGTGGTCACATTGAACGGTCAGGTCAGCGCCTGCGGCGACGCCCGGGTGCCCTTTTCCATCCAGTCGGTCTCCAAGCTGTTCGCGCTGACCCTGGCCTACCAGTGCGTGGGCGATGCACTGTGGCAGCGGGTGGGCCGGGAGCCTTCGGGCAACCCCTTCAACTCGCTGGTGCAGCTCGAATCCGAGCAGGGCAAGCCGCGCAACCCCTTCATCAACGCCGGCGCGCTGGTGGTGACGGATGTGCTGTGCACCCGCTTCGTCAACCCGGAAACGGCGCTGGTGGAGTTCGTGCGGCGGCTGTCGGGCAACGCCACGCTGCAGTACGACGACCGGGTGGCCCGCAGCGAGATGGCCACGGCCGAGCGCAACCGCGCCATGGGCCACTTCATGCGCAGCTTCGGCAACCTGCACAACCCGGTGGACGAGGTGATCGCGGCCTACTGCCGGCACTGCGCCATCCGCATGGACGCGGTGGACCTGGCGCGGGCGGTGGCCTTCCTGGCCCACGGCGGGGTGAACCCCTGGAACGGTGAGCGGGTGGTCAGCGCCAGCACCGCCAAGCGGCTCTCGGCCCTGATGCTGACCTGCGGCACCTACGACGCGGCGGGGGACTTTGCCTTCCGCGTGGGCATTCCGGCCAAGAGCGGCGTGGGCGGCGGCATCGTCGGCCACATCCCGGGCCAGCTGGGGGTGTGCGTCTGGTCACCCGAGCTGGAGCCTTCGGGCAACTCGCTGGCCGGCAGCTACGCGCTGGAGCGCTTCACCACCCTGACGGGGCAGTCGCTGTTCTGACCCCGGGGGCCAGGCGGGTTCAGCGCTCGATGCGCGCCCAGGCCGAGTGGTTGTGGATGGACTCGAAGTTCTCGACATCCACCCGGTAGTGGCCGATGCGGGCATCGGCGTTCAGGCGCAGGGCCACGTCACGCACCAGGTCCTCGACGAACTTGGGGTTCTCGTAGGCGCGCTCGGTCACCCACTTCTCGTCGGCCCGCTTGAGCATGGGCCAGATCTCGCTGGAGGCCGACTCCTCGGCAAAGCGCACCAGCTCCTGCCACTCGATGGCACCGGCCACCGGGTCTTTCAGCTCGACGCGGATGGTCACCAGCGAGCGCTGGTTGTGCGCGCCGTAGTCGGAGATCTCCTTCGAGCAGGGGCACAGGCTCTTGACCGGCACGCCCACCTCGGCCCAGATGGCTGTGCGGCCGTCCTTGCGTTCGGCGATGAAGGCCCCGGCGTAGTCCAGCAGACTCTGCAGGCCCGAGACCGGCGCCTTCTTGCGGATGAAGAAGGAGAAACGGGCCTCGATGCGGCCATCCGTCGCCCCGAGCTTGTCCAGCATCACGTCCAGTTGACGGGCCAGGCCGGCCGCGTCCAGCGGCTCGCTCTGGGCGTCCAGCCAGGCCACGAAGCGGGACATGTGGGTGCCCTTCTTCTCGGCCGGCAGGGCCACGTCCAGGTTCCACAGCGCCGCGGTGGACTGTACCGCTCCCGCCACCCGCAGATTCAGCGGATAGCGCACATCCTTCACCCCCACGCGCTGGATCGCGAGGTGGCGCTCGTCGCGCTCGCTCTGGGTGTCGGGGATGTGCAGGGCGTCGGTCAGGGTATTCATGGGAACGGCAGGGGATTCAGGCTGTCAATGTGACAGCGAACCGGCAACCCCGCTGGCGCAGGGTTGATGCCGGTCACCCTCGATTGTGCTATGAGTGCGAGAACGCCGGGGCCGCGCTCAGGCGGCGGCCGGCTTCACCAGGGCCAGCGGGGCCCCGAAACGGCGGCGCACGGCCGCCTCGATGCCCGCGGCGTCCAAGCCACACAGCGCCAGCAGCTTGCCGTGGTCGCCATGCTCGATGAACTCGTCGGGCAGGCCCATCTGCAGCACCGGCACGGTGACGCCGGCTTCGGCCAAGGCCTCCATCACCGCACTGCCGGCACCACCGGCGATGCAGCCTTCCTCGATCGTGACCAGGCCCTCGTGGCGCTGGGCCAGGTCCAGCACCAGGGCCTTGTCCAGCGGCTTGGCAAAGCGCATGTTGGCCACGGTGGCATCCAGCTTGTCCCCCGCCTGCAGGGCCGGGTAGAGCAGCGTTCCAAAGGCCAGGATGGCCACGCCCCGGCCTTCGCGGCGGATTTCGCCCTTGCCCCAGGGCAGTTCGTCCAGCTCGGCGGCCGGCACCGTGCCGACGCCCGCGCCACGCGGATAGCGCACGGCCACCGGATGTTCCTGGCGATAGGCGGTGGTCAAGGCGCGACGGCACTCGGCCTCGTCGGCCGGCGTCAGCACGCTCATGTTCGGGATGCAGCGCAGGAAGGCAATGTCATAAGCCCCGGCGTGCGTGGCGCCATCGGCACCGACCAGGCCGGCGCGATCCAGCGCGAAGACCACCGGCAGGTTCTGCAGTGCCACATCGTGGATCAGCTGGTCGTAGGCCCGCTGCAGGAAGGTGCTGTAGATGGCCACGACCGGCTTGATCCCTTCGCAGGCCAGACCGGCGGCGAAGGTCACCGCGTGTTGCTCGGCAATGCCCACATCGTGGTAACGGGTGGGAAAGCGCCTCTCGAACTCGACCATGCCCGAGCCTTCGCGCATGGCCGGGGTGATGCCCACCAGACGCTCGTCGGCCGCGGCCATGTCGCACAGCCACTGGCCGAAGACCTGGGTGAAGGTCTGGGCCGCGGGGGCGGTGGACTTGACCAGCCCGATGGACGGGTCGAACTTGCCAGGACCGTGGTACTTGATCGGGTCTTCCTCGGCCGGGCTGTAGCCGCAACCCTTGCGGGTGACCACGTGCAGGAACTGCGGGCCCTTGGCCTGGCGCAGGTTCTCCAGCGTGGGGATCAGGGCGTCCAGGTCGTGGCCGTCGATCGGCCCGACGTAGTTGAAGCCGAACTCCTCGAAGATGGTGGCGTCGGGCACCACCATGCCCTTGGTGTGCTCCTCGAAGCGCTTGGCCAGGCCGTACAGCGGCGTGTTCTTCAGCACCGACTTGGCCCCCTCGCGGGCGACCGAGTAGAAGCGGCCGCTCATCAGCCGGGCCAGGTAGCGGTTGAGCGCCCCCACCGGCGGCGAGATCGACATGTCGTTGTCGTTCAGGATGACCAGCATGTCCGGCAGGCCCGCGCCACCCTGGAAGCCACCGTGGTTCAGGGCCTCGAAGGCCATGCCGCCGGTCAGCGCGCCATCGCCGATGATGGCCACGGCCTTGCGGCTTTCACCCTTGAGGCGGGCGGCATGGGCCATGCCCAGCGCGGCCGAGATGGAGGTGGACGAATGCCCGGTGCCAAAGGTGTCGTACTCGCTCTCGCTGCGCCGCGGGAAGCCGCTGATGCCCCCGAGCTGCTTGAGGGTGGCCATGGCCTCGCGCCGGCCGGTCAGGATCTTGTGCGGGTAGGACTGGTGACCCACATCCCAGACCAGCCGGTCCTGCGGGGTGTTGAAGACCGCGTGCAGGGCGATGGTCAGCTCGACCGTGCCCAGGTTGGACGACAGGTGGCCACCGGTGCGGCTGACCGACTGCAGGAGGAACTGCCGCAACTCATCGGCCAGCTGCTTGAGCTGGGGCCGGGACAGCTTGCGCAGATCTTCCGGACCGTGGATGTTCTCCAGCAAGGTAGGCTTGCTCATCAGGGATTGCTCCGGAACCGGCACGAGGGATCGACCATCCATGGTGCCGCAGTTCAGTATTGTCGGTCCACCACGCGCCCGGCCAGCCAGGCCAGGCGGCCCACGGACAGCCCGGAGCGGTCCAGGGCCTGCATGGCTTCGGTGTAGAGGCGCTGCGCGTACTGGTTGGCGGCTTCCAGACCCAGGGCCGAGACGTAGGTCGGCTTGTTGGCGTCCTCGTCCTTGCCAGCGGTCTTGCCCAGCACGGCCGAGTCCTGGGTGCAGTCCAGGATGTCGTCCACCACCTGGAAAGCCAGGCCGATGGCCGCGCCGTAATCGCTCAGGGCCTGCCAGCCGGTGTCGCCGGGCTGGCCGCAGGCCGCCCCCATCAGCACGCTGCATTGCAGCAGCGCACCGGTCTTGCGGCGGTGCATGTCGCGCAGCGCGGCCTCGGTCAGCGGCTTGCCCACGCTGGCCAGGTCGATGGCCTGGCCACCGGCCATGCCTTCCTGCCCGGCCGCGCGGGCCAGCAGGCGGACCAGACGCGCCTGCAGTTCGGGAGGCACACCGGTTTCCGGCGTGAGCACCTCGAAGGCCAGGGCCTGCATGGCGTCGCCCGCCAGCATGGCCTGGGCCTCGCCGAACTGCACATGCACCGTGGGCTTGCCGCGCCGGAGCATGTCGTTGTCCATGCAGGGCATGTCGTCATGCACCAGCGAATAGGCGTGGATCAGCTCGACGGCCACGGCCGCACGCAAGGCGGCCTCGCGGTGTCCCTGGACCGCCTCGCAGGCCGCCAGCACCAGGACCGGGCGCAGGCGCTTGCCGCCGCCCAGCACGGCATAGCGCATGGCCTCGCCCAGCCCCGCCGGCGCATCGGCCGGCACAAATCGGTCCAGGGCCTCTTCGACTTCCGCGAGGCTCTCTTGGACCCAACGCTCCCATTGGTTCACTGTCATTCGCTTGTCCAGGGCTTGAGCTGCCCTTCTTCGAGGACCTGGATCTGGTCCTCCACGGCCTTGAGACGGCCCCGGCAGAACGTCAGCAACTGGCTGCCCCGCTGGTAGCTTTCCAGCAGCTTGTCCAGCGGCAGTTGCCCACCTTCCATGGCCTGCAGCAAGCGGTCCAGTTCGGCCAGGGCTTCTTCGTAGCTGGCAGGCGCGGCGGGGGCTTGAGGGGTCGGGGAACGGGGCATGGACGCTGCAGATGAATAACCCCCATTGTAGTCAGCCGCCATGGCGATCCGTGGCAGACGACGGGGAAAGCTTCACAAATCAGAAACAAGCTCTTTGACTGTCGTCAATCCCCCAATACCCCTTGATCCAGAGGGTTCGGCTACAATTCAAGTTGCCCTCACCCTGCCGGTGGGGGTTTTTTCATTCCCACCCGCGGGGCCACCGGGTGGGGGGTTTCAAGACATGTTTTTTGGAGATCCTGGGGATCATGTCGAACCTGAGCATCACGCTGGAAGCTCTGGAGCGCGCGCGCTCTCAACTCTCTGTCAGCACCTATTTCGACGAGGACCTGTTCCGCCGCGAGCAGGAACTCATCTTTCAGCACGGACCGCGCTATCTGGCGCATGAACTGTCCGTTCCGCAGGTGGGCGACTATTACGCCCTCCCGCAGGAAGGCGAAGGTCGCGCGCTGATCCGCACCAACAAGGGTGTCGAACTCGTCTCCAACGTCTGCCGCCATCGCCAGGCCGTCATGCTGCGCGGCCGTGGCAACACGAAGTCCAACATCGTCTGTCCGCTGCACCGCTGGACCTACGATCTGGGCGGCCAACTGGTGGGCGCCCCGCACTTCGACCACGACCCCTGCCTGCACCTGAACAACTACAAGGTGCGCACCTGGAACGGCATGGTGTTCGAGGACAACGGCCGGGACATCGCGGCCGACCTGGCGGGCCTGGGCCCGCGCGCCGACCTGGACTTCTCCGGCTACGTGCTCGACCACGTCGAGATGCACGAGTGCAACTACAACTGGAAGACCTTCATCGAGGTCTACCTGGAGGACTACCACGTCGGCCCCTTCCACCCCGGCCTGGGCAACTTCGTCACCTGCGACGACCTGCGCTGGGAATTCGGGAAGCACCACTCGGTGCAGACGGTGGGCGTGTTCGACGGCCTGCGCAAGGTCGGCTCGCCCGTGTACAAGGACTGGCGCGACCAGGTGCTCAAGGCCCACGACGGCCAACCGCCCAAGCAGGGCGCCATCTGGCTGACCTACTACCCGAACATCATGATCGAGTGGTACCCGAAGGTTCTGACCGTCTCCACGCTGTACCCGGTCAGCACGCAGAAGACACTCAACGTGGTGGAGTTCTACTACCCCGAGGAGATCGCCGCCTTCGAGCCGGAGTTCTGCCAGGCCCAGCGGGCCGCCTACATGGAGACCTGCATCGAGGACGACGAGATCGGCGAGCGCATGGACCTGGGCCGCAAGGCCCTGTTCGAGCGTGGCGACGACGAGGTCGGGCCCTACCAGAGCCCCATGGAGGACGGCATGCAGCACTTCCATGAGTGGTACCGCCGCGTCATGGGCATGGGCCGCGCCTCCTGGTAAGCCGGCGACCTGCCCTCGCCGGCCGCCCCGCCGGCCTCCACAACGGGCGACCTCCGGGTCGCCCGTTGCATTTGGGGTGATCCCTGCCCACCCACTTGATCAAGGGCAATCCCACCCTTCTTTCTCCGCCCCCAAACGGAAGGCGCATCGTATGCTGCGCCCATCCCAGAACCTGCCGCTCGCGCGGATGAGCCCTCCCGTGGACAAGCACTTTCTGACCTCCCTGTTCACCCCGCGGTCCCTGGTGGTCTTCGCGGGCAACCCGGCCCAGCCGGATTCCGCCACGCCCCTGGGGCGGGTGCTGCTGCAATCGCTGGAAGAAAGCGGCTTCTCCGGACCTGTCACGCGGCTGGACATCGAAGGCGAGATCACCGCCAAACTGTCCGAACTGGCCCAGACGCGTGCCGATCTGGCCATCATCGCCCTGCCCGATGCCCAGATCGAGGCTGCCCTGGAGATCGCCGGGCGCATCCGCTGCCGCGCGGCCATGGTGCTGTCCTCGGGCCTGCCGCAAAGCACCTGTGCCGCGCTGCATGCCGTGGCCCGCCGCCACCACATGCCGCTGCTGGGCCCCAACAGCCTGGGCTTCCAGCGCCCCTCGGCCCACCTGAACGCGGGCGCCACCGGCCCGCTGGCCCAGCAGGGTCCGCTGGCCCTGGTGTCGCAGTCGGGCGCGCTGACCACCTCCATCCTCGACTGGGCGCGCCACAACGGCGTGGGCTTCTCCACCGTGGTCTCGCTGGGCGCGAACAGCTCGCTGGGCCTGGCGGAGGTGCTGGATTACCTGGCCAATGACAGCGCCACCCACAGCATCCTGATCTACATGGAAGGCATCCGCAACGCGCGGCGCTTCATGAGCGCGCTGCGGGCGGCTGCCTCGATCAAGCCCGTGGTGGTGATGAAGGCCGGGCGCAAGCCGGCCGGCTCCCACGCCGCGCTGACCCACTCGGCCGCCATCGTCGGCTCGGACGACGTGTTCGAGGCCGCCCTGCGGCGTGCCGGCGTGGTGCGCGTGCGCGCCTTCACCCAGTTGTTCTCCGCGGCCAAATGCCTGGCCTCGCGCTACCGGCCGGTGGGCAACCGGCTGGCCATCATCACCAACGGCGGCGGGCCGGCTGTGCTGGCCGCCGACTGGGCCAACGACCTGGGCCTGGAAGTGGCCCGGCTGGGCGACGCCAGCCGCATCGGCCTGGCACCGCAGCTGGGCAGCCAGGCCACGCTGGGCCAGGTGATCGACCTGGGCGAGGAGGCCACCGGCGCGCAGTACGCTGCGGCCCTGAAGGCCGCCAGCGGCGATGCCGGGGTGGACGGCGCCCTGGTGATCTACTCGCCCAAACCCGGCGGCCTGCCGGGGACCGAACCCGACACCGTGGCCACCGCCGTGACCGAGGTGGCCCACCTGCAGGGCAAGCCGGTGGTGGCCTGCTGGATGGGTGACGAGACGGTGCGCGGGGCACGCACCCTGCTGGCCCAGCATGCGGTGGCCAACTTCCGCACCCCGGAAGCCGCCGTGGAGGCCTTCGGCAACCTCGCCAGCTTCTACCAGAACCAGCAGCTGCTGCAGCAGACCCCGCCGCCGATGAGCGCGCTGGACAGCCCGGACGCCGAGGGCGCGCGCCTGCTGATCGAGAGCGTGCTGGCCGAGCGGCGCCATGTGCTGACCGAGATGGAATCCAAGGCCCTGCTGGCGGCCTTCCACATCCCGGTCACGCGCACCATGCTGGCCCGCAGCGCCAGCGAGGCCATGCTGATCGCCAGCCAGCTGGGCTACCCGGTGGCACTGAAGATCGACTCGCCCGACATCAGCCACAAGAGCGATGTGCGCGGCGTGGCGCTCAATCTGATGACCGCCACCCAGGTGCGCGACACCTACAACGACATGCTGGCCGCGGTGGCCAAGGTGCAGCCCCAGGCCCGCATCAACGGCGTCACCATCCAGCCCATGAGTGGCAAGCCGCGCGGGCGGGAACTCTACATCGGCATGACCACCGACGACCCCTTCGGTCCGGTGATCACCTTCGGTGCCGGCGGCACGATGATCGAGCTGATCGCCGACCGGGCCATGGAGCTGCCGCCGCTCAACCAGTTCCTGGCCCACCGTCTGATCGAGCGGGCCCGCGTGGCCGAGACGCTGGGCAGCTGGCGCGGCGCGCCACCCGTGGACGTGGACGCGCTGGAACAGGTGCTGCTGCGGGTGTCGGAAATGGTCTGCGCCCTGCCCCAGCTGCGTGAGATGGACATCAACCCCATCATCCTGGACGAGACCGGGGCGGTGGCGGTGGATGCACGCATCGTGGTGGAACCGGCCGCGCCCTCGTCGAGCCTGCCCTACCAGCATCTGGCCATCCTGCCCTACCCGGCCGGGCTGGCGCGCGAGTGGCCGCTCAAGGGCGGCGGGCTGTGCACCATCCGCCCCATCCAGCCTGACGACGCCGACATGCTGCAGGCCCTGGTGCGCGGTCTGTCGCCGGAAAGCCGCTACTTCCGCTTCGTCAGCGCGATGCAGGAGATGCCGGCCCGCATGCTGGCGCGCTACACCCTCATCGACTACGACCGCGAGATGGCGCTGGTGGCCGTGCGCCACCACCGTCAGGCGAACGAGGACGGCAGTTTCACCGACCGCGAGGAGATCATCGGCGTCTCGCGCTACATCACCAACCCGGACCAGACCACCTGCGAGTTCTCGCTGGTGGTGGCCGACAGCGTGTCCGGCCAGGGACTGGGCTCGCGCCTGATGCTGTCCATCATCGATGTCGCCCGCGCCAAGGGGCTCAGCGAGATCCAGGGCCTGGTGCTGACCCACAACGACAGCATGCTTCGCCTGATGCGCAGCCTGCACTTCGAGGTCAAACCCTATCCGGAAGACCCCGACTTCCGGCTGTGCACCTACCTCCTGTAAGGTCGAGCTTCTGACCGGTTGCGGCCGCCGGTCTCCTACAATGGCCGTTCACCCGCCACGATTGCGGAGGTCACCATGCTCGAAGACCTGGAAGTAGGCTCAAGAATGGGGATCTGGGCGGCTTGCATCGTCCTGATGCTGGTCCTGGCGGGTGTCGCGGGCGGCCTGTGGGTCCGCCAGTGACGGGCGGAACATGCGGCACGCGTGGCCGGTTCGGCGCCGCCGACCGGCTGGACCACCGCCCGCGCTCCGAACTCTCCCTGAGCCCCGTCGGCCGGCCCTTCTGCATCGGAGGCCACCCGGACGGTGGCTCTTCTGCACGCACGACGACGCCATGGCCGGCATCCACATTTCCGACCTCGAATCCGCCATCAACTGGTGGCGCGAACGCTCGCCCTCACCCGATGGCGTGACCGCCTGCCCCGAGGTGCTGGCCCTGGGCGAGCCCTATGCCCTGCTGGTCTACCGGCAGGCCCGCGAGGTGGACGAGGCGGCGCTCAGCCCGGCGGCCCTGGCGGCCTGGCTGGCCTGGTACGACAGCACGCCCGACGCCCCCTGCATCGCCATCTGCTCCACCGCCCAGGGCGACGCCGTCTGCAAGGGCTGTGGCCGCACCGAGGACGAGGTGCAGAACTGGCCCGTGCTGAGCCCGGCCGAGAAGCGCCAGGTCTGGCAGCGCATCACGCTGGAAGGCACGGCCTGGCGCTTCAACCGCTATGCCGAGCGGGCCCGAGGGGCCGACCCGGCGGACGCCCGATGAGCGACCGCAGCTGGCTGGCCAGCGTGCGGCGCATCGTCCCCCTGGCCTGGCCGGTCTACATCGGCCAGTTGGCGGTGCTCGCCTTCAACACGGTGGACACGGTGGTGGTGGGCCGTCATTCCCCCCTGGACCTGGCGGCCTTCGCGGTGGGCACCGCAGCCTACATCACCATCATCATCGGCTTCATGGGGGTGGTGCTGGCCCTCTCGCCTGTGGTGGGCCAGTTGCACGGCGCGGGGCGGCATGAAGCCGCTGGGGACCAGTTCCACCAGGGCCTGTGGCTGGCCCTCGGGCTGTCCGCCCTGGGTGCGCTGTTCCTGTGGTGGCCCGAGCCCTTCCTGTGGATGGCCAAGGCGGGCCCGGAGGTGGCCGAGCGCACCCGCAGCTACCTGCGTGCCCTGACCCTGGCCCTGCCGGCCGCTCTGGTGTTCACGGTGTTCCGCGCCTTCACCACCGCCGTGTCGCGCCCCAAGCCGGTGATGCTGCTGCAGCTGGGCGGGCTCTCGCTGAAGGTCCCCCTGACCATCGCGCTGGTGAACGGCTGGCCGGCCCTTGGCCTGCCCTCGCTGGGCGTGGCCGGCTGCGCCTGGGCCACGGTCATCGTGCTGTGGGCCCAGACGGCCGGCGCCTGGGCCTGGCTGCGCCGCGACTCCTTTTACACCCGCTTCCTGCTGTTCGAACAGGGTCTGCGCCGCCCGCACGCTCCCGCGCTGTGGGAGCTGCTGCGCCTGGGCGTGCCCATGGGCGCGGGCTTCCTGATCGAAGTGACCGGCTTCAGCTTCATGGCCCTGTTCATCGCCCGCCTGGGGACCACGCCGGTGGCCGGCCACCAGATCGCGATGAACCTGATCTCGCTGATGTTCATGCTGCCGATGTCGGTGGGCAACGCCACCAGCACACTGGTGGCCCAGCGCATCGGTGCACAGGCCCTGGGCGACGCCCGCCGGCTGGGCTGGCACGGACTCTGGCTGGGTGCCGGACTGGCCGCCCTGGTGGGTTGCGCCGTCTACCTGGCCCGCACCCCGGTGCTGCAGCTCTACACCCGCGACGCGGCGGTGGTGGCCGCCACCCTGCCCCTGCTGGCCTGGCTGGCCGTGTTCCATGTGGCCGACGCGGTGCAGACCGTGGTGGCCTTCACGCTGCGGGCCTGGCGCATCGCCACGGCGCCGATGGTGGTCTATGCGTTCTCGCTGTGGGGCGTGGGGTTGGGGGGAGGCTACCTGCTGGCTTTCAACGTGACGGGCGCAGTGCCCTCATCGCTGCAGGGCGCACCCGGCTTCTGGACCGCCGCCACGCTGGGACTGCTGGCCGCAGGCACCGGGTTGACGGCGCTGCAGGGCTGGGTGCTGCGGCGGCGCGTCTCGCCCGGAACGTCGGCCTCGCCCGCCGTGTGATGCCCGGCCCGCGGGGCGGGCAGGCGGTCGTTCAGACCCCCGCGGCCTGCAGCAGGCGCGCCGCCGGCAGGGTGAGCACGAAGCAGCTGCCACCGCCGTCGCGCGGCTCGCAGTGCACGCGGCCTCCATGGCGCCGGGCGATCTGACGGACCAGCGCCAGCCCCAGGCCCACGCCCCCCTCGCGCTCGGCATGTCCGGGCATGCGGTAGAAGGGCTCGAAGATCCGCTCGCGCTCGGCCTCGGGCACCCCCGGGCCGCGGTCACAGACCCTCAGCTGCACCTCGCCGGTGGCCAGTTGCAGCAGTTCGGCCCGGACATCCTGGCCACCGTAGCGGTGAGCGTTCTCCAGCAGGTTGCGCACCGCGCGGCGCAGCAGCCGCTCGCTGCCCCGCAGCATCAGGGGCAGGCCTTCGACCTGGGCGCCCACCCGACTGGCCTCCTCGGCCATGACCGCCAGGGCATCGACCGGGTCCTCCAGATCCACCGCCACGCCGGCCTCCAGCCGGCTGGACAGCAGCACCTCTTCCACCAGGGCATCCAGCTCGCGGATGTTGACCTCGATCTCCTTGCGCAAGGACACCCGTTGCGCCGGGGCCGCATCGTCCATCATGGACAGGGCCATCTTCAGGCGCGCCAGGGGCGAACGCAGCTCGTGGCTGGCATTGGCCAGCAGGCTCTGGTTGGACTGCACCAGGGACTGGATGCGCTGCGCGGCACGGTTGAAGCTGGCCGCCAGGGCGGCCACCTCGTCCTTGCCCTCTTCCTGGACCCGCTGCGCCAGCGCGCCGGCACCAAAGGCTTCCACACCCTGCTTGAGCCGTTCCAGCCGGCCGGTGATGCTGCGCACCACCGGATAGGCACCGGCGGCCACCGCCATGAACAGCATGGCCAGCAGCACGACCAAGCCCAGGCTGGCCGGCCATTCCCCACCCGGCCCCAGCAGGAAGCCCGGTGGCGGCAGCTGGGGCCGTGCCCCTCCGGGGCCATGCTCCGCACCTGCCGGCGCGGGCCCGACGGGGTTGGGCGGCCGCCCGTTCTCCAACGCCTCCAGCGGGCCGCCCCGCTCGTCGCCGGGAGCCCCACCCGGACGCTCGTCGGGAAAGCCCCTGAACTCATCGCGGGGTGGCCCGGAAGCCCCGACCTCCGGCGGCAGACGCCGCAGCGGCAGCATCCGCAGGTCCGGTCGCATGATGGAGAGCTTGCGCCCATCCTCCAGCGGCACCGTCAGCGGCCGCCCGTGGCCTTCGGCCTCGATGTCCAGGTAGCGCCGGGACGCGGCGATGCGCTGCCCCTGGGCATCCAGCAAGGCCAGCGGCGTGTGCATGCGGTGCGACCAGTCCTCCAGCGCGGTCGTCTGGTCGGCCAGCGAGGCGGTGCGGGGCGGCAGCGAGCCCTGGATCAAGGGTCCCCAGCCGGCCAGACGCTCGGACAGCAGGGCATCGGCCCGGGCCCTTTCCTGGGACAGGTGGCGCTCCAGCAGCCAACCGGAGGCCAGCGCAAACAGCGCCAGCGCCGCGATGACGGTCAGCCAGATCCGGATGTAGAGGGATCTCAATCCGCGTCCTGGCGCCGCGCGAAAACGTAGCCCGTGCCGCGCACGGTCAACACCCGCTTCGGGTTCTTCGGGTCATCCTCGATCACCGCGCGGATGCGGGAGACATGCACGTCGATGGAGCGATCGAAGGCCTCGAGCGGATGGCCCTTGAGCGCATCCATGATCTGATCCCGGCTCAGCACCCGGCCCGGGCTCTGGGCCAGCACGGCCAGCAGATCGAACTGGTGGCTGGTCAGCTCGCAGCGCTTGCCATCCAACCGAGCCTCCCGGGCGCCGAGATCGACTTCCAGACGGCCGAACTCCAGCACGTCCTCGACCTCGGGCTCGGGCGTGGCCCGGCGCAGCAGGGCCTTGATGCGTGCCAGCAGCTCGCGCGGCTCGAAGGGCTTGGGCAGGTAGTCGTCCGCGCCCAGTTCCAGGCCGACGATGCGGTCCATGGGCTCGCCGCGCGCGGTCAGCATCAGCAGGGGCAGGCGCTTGAGCCGAGCATCGTTGCGGAGCTCGCGGGTCAGGTCCAGACCGTCGCCATCGGGCAGCATCAAGTCCAGCACCAGGGCCTCGAAGGCCCCCACCTGCAAGCGGGAACGCCCTTCGGCGAGCGAACCGGCGGTCTCCACTTCGTAGCCATGGCCGCGCAGGTAGTCGCCCACCATCGCGGTCAGACGGGAATCGTCGTCAATCAGCAGGATCTTGGCAGCCGTCATCTCGACCTTCAGGTCGGACGCCATCAGCGGCGCCCGCTGGGAAGACTGGAACGTCAGCATGGTAACTCCCTCTACTTCGATCGATCACGACACAAGCGCCAGCGGTGCGCGCAGCCCTTCGGCGTTGGGCGGCCGCTGGTCACCTTGTGTCTCTTTGTGGCGGCGCTCCGACGGCAAGCGGTCACCATGGGGCGTCTCCAGCATCGGCTGGCCTGCGCCGGGGGAAGGCATGGCCCGGGCGGAAGCCAGGGCCACCACGCCCAAGCCACCCAGCATCACCAACACCAACCCCAGCAGGGCCACACTGGCCTGCCGTCCGCCCCAGGTCGAACGCTTCATCTCGGCATCCTTTCCGAGCCCTGATCGGGCATCCCCGGAATGCTGAGGAAGCTGCGTTAGCCCGCGTTGGCCGGACCGTAAAGATGGGTAAACCGGCTCACGCCCCCGCGGCGCCTTCCGGATTCATCCGGGCTCGCAGCGAGGCCAGGGCCGTGCGAGTCGTGTTCTCGATCAGGCGCTGGCGCGTCGCGCGGGGCGCCTGGGCATGGACCAGCAGCAGCATCTGGGCACCGAGCATCTGGGTCAGGATCTGGTCCCGACACTCCGCCATCCGCACCTCCTCGTCACGCGGCGACGACAAGGGGCGCAGCAGCTGATCCAGCTGAACACACTGCGCATGGAACCAGGTGGGTGGCCCTTGCCCATCGCCGTCGGCCTGCCAGGCCCGAAGGATCTCACGCAGATGATCGGGGTGGTCCATCCAGTAGGTCAGAAAGCCCTGCAGGCAGGCGTCGAGCCGGCTCCAGTCACACGGAGACGCCGCCGCCGCCTCTTCCCCACGAACACAGGCCAGTCGCAGCACGTCCGTCCAGATGTGATGCATCAGATGGGCCTTCGTGGGGAAGTAGGTGTAGAGGGCCATCGTGGAGATGCCCACTTCCCGGGCCAGGAGCCGCATCGACACCGCTCGCTCGCCGCCTTCTCGAAAGAGCCTCATGGCGGTGTCCACCAACCGTGCTCGCAAGGCTTCCCGCGCGGCTTCGCTGCGTCTGCGAACGCGGACAGGGGAGGCGGGAGGACAGGGCATTCGGTCTATCGGCAGGACAAGGCTCGCCAGGGGAAGGCGGCAGAAGATTCTTGCCCAGCGGGCGCTCGCCACGGCCCCCCCTGGCGGGAGGGCCCATCCCGGGCAGGGCTTTTCATCCCCCATGAATTAGGGGTAAGCCCATCGAATGCCAGATGTAACGTACGCGTACGCTACAGGGTTTGCAGTCAGATCGCTGGCCTCCCGGTGTGCATTCGAGCACGGGAACGGCCAGGGCCGCCCTCATGAGCCACGCCACCCCGGACTTCGAAGCAGACTTCCCTGCCCAGCCCCTGTTGGATGCCCTGGACAGCGCCATCAGCCTCCTGGCCTTGAGCGAGGTCTCTCCGGACCGTCGGCCCGGGCTGGTGAGCCACCTTCGAAGCCTGGGACAGTGGCTGTCCGAGCATGGCGGTCCGGCCTGGCGCGCGCCGGGACAGGCCTTGCAGGCGCAGGCCCCCGGGCTGCTGGGCCAGGACTACCGAAGCACCCGGTTCGAGTTGCTGAACTTGCTCCACCAATGGCGGCAGACGCTGGCAGGCGCACCCAGCGCCCCCGCCGCCGAACCGGAGGACACAGCCCTCACGCCGACGGGACAGACCGAGCGCATGGCGCTGGACGAGCACGCCATCTTCAGCGTCACCGATCGCCAAGGGGTGATCACCGAGGTGAACGACCGCTTCTGCCAGATCAGCGGCTACCGACGCGAGGAGCTGATTGGCCGCACCCACGGCCTGCTGCGTTCCGGCCGCCATCCGGACAGCTTGTACCGGGAAATGTGGGGAACGATCACGCGGGGCGACGTGTGGCAGGGGGTGCTGTGCAACCGCAGCAAGGCTGGCCGGTACTACTGGGTGCAGTCCACCATCGTGCCCATTCGGGGCGAACAAGGACACATCACGGAGTTCGTGTCCATCCGGACCGACATCACCGCGCTCAAGGAGATCGAGGAGCGCCTGCGCCTGCTGGAGCGTGCCACCCAGGGCAGCCGGACCGGCATCCTGATCGTGGACCGCTGCCACCCCGACATGCCGGTGGTGTGGGCCAACCAGGCCGCAGCCCGGCTCGCGGATGTTCCCCCCGCACAGTTGCTGGGCCCCCTCTGCCCGGCCGGCAGCACCGACTGCGCCCCCACCTTGCTATCGTTGCGCACGCACATCCAAGCCCATGCCGCCGGCAACGACACGGTGCGCTTCCGCCCCCATCCTGACCAGGTCATCGAGCTGCGCTGCTCCCCCATCCACAGTGACGACGGGATTCACACCCACGGGCTGATCCTGCTGGAAGATGTCACCGAGGCCGAGCGGCAGAGCCAGCATCTCGTCCAGGCACAGGCCCGCTTGCTGCAGGCCCAGCACAGCGCCCAGATGGCGCACTGGGTCTACGACGCCCACTGCCAGCAGCTGACGGGCAGCGCCTTGCTGAACGAACTGCTGGGCACGGATGGCCTCGGCGGCGCCCTGTCCCTGCCCCGACTCCACGGCGGCGTGCTGCCGGACGATCGCCTTGCGGTGCTGCGAGGTCTCGCAGCCCTCAGACGCCAGGGCACCACCCAGGTCAGCTTCCGGTATCGGCATCCGAGCCTGGGCACTCGCCACCTCGTGGTCACCGGCACGCTGGAGCTCCTGCCTGGCCAGCCCCGGCGCTGGATCGGGACGGTCCAGGACCTCACCCGACTGCGACAGGCCGAGGCGCGGGCGCAAAAGTTTGCCCAGGTCTTCGACCACACCGACCAATGCGCCTGCATCACCGAGATGGACGGCCGCATCCTGCATGTGAACCGGGCGGCACGCCAGTTGCTGCGATTGGAGGGCGGCGATCTGTCACAGCTTCGGCTGCGCGATCTGATCCTGCCCTCCGAACGCGAGGAGGCCCTTCGCCAAGCCCGCCAGATGGCCAAGCAGGGCGGTCGCTGGAGCGGCCTGCTCCGCCTTCAGTTGGCCGACGGCGCGATGCTCAGCGTTCGCCACGACACCGGCGTGGTCACCGACCGGCAAGGTCAGGCGCGCTACCTGTACCACCTCTTCCAGGACTGCGCGAAAGACCTGCGCCACCACGAGGAACTGCTGGAGGCCAAGCTGAGTGCCGAGCGGGCCAACGAAGCCAAGACCAGCTTTCTCTCGCGGATGAGTCATGAGCTGCGCACCCCGCTGAATGCCATCCTCGGCTTTGCGCAACTGATGGATCTGGACCCTCCAGCCGATGCCCGGCACGCGGGCTATGTCCGCGAAATCCTCACGGCAGGGCGCCACCTGCTGACGCTCATCAACGACGTGCTGGATCTGTCGGCCGTCGAGGCGGGCCGGGTCACGGTCGACTGCCGGCCGTTGGCCATGGGCGAACTGCTGCGCGAGTGTGTCAGCCTGATGCGCCCGCTGGCAGATGCCCGAAGAATCGCGCTGACCTTGCCTCCCGAACACGCAGTGCGAGTGCGGGCGGACCGGACCCGGCTCAAGCAGGTGCTGCTGAACCTGCTGTCCAACGCCATCAAGTACAACCGGGAAGCCGGCGCGGTCCGGATCTCCGTGGTTTCCGCAACGGCCAAGGTGCGCATCACGGTGGGCGACACCGGTCCCGGCATCCCCCCCGAATTCCGCGCCCGCTTGTTCCAGCCCTTCTCGCGTCTGCGCCAGGAGGGACAGACAGTCGAAGGACACGGCATGGGCTTGGCCGTGTCCCAGCGCCTGATGGAGGCCATGGAAGGGCGGATCGGCCTGTCCGAGACGCCGTCCGGCCAGGGCTGCGAGTTCTGGATCGAGTTGCCGCGCGCGCCCGCTGCCGATTGAACCCGCCTGACGGCGTCGACATATGGCAGACGCCTCCAGACGCAAAAAAGCCCCGTCTGGCGGGGCTTCATGCCGTTTCAGCGGTCTTCTGCAGACGGCGCCGAAACGCTTTTGGCGGAGAGGGAGGGATTCGAACCCTCGGTACGTTATTCACGTACGCCTGATTTCGAGTCAGGTACAATCGACCACTCTGCCACCTCTCCTGAAAGCGGCGTTTTCAGGTGCTTCGAGAAGCGTTCCTGAAGACTTTCACCCTGGGGTGGTCACCACCGAGTGAAGCTGTGCATTCTAGCGCAGGCTTTTGAAGTTCAGCAAGCGGCTCGCGTGGGAATCTCGCCCACCGCCTCCAGCCGCGCTCACGACGACTCGTCCGGCCAGGCCTGCTCCCGCATCAGCGCGATCAGCTCCTCGCCCGAAGGCAGCGCACCGCCATCCTCGCCCGCCAGCATCAGGTCGGCCAGTTCGCGCTTGTCGCGATGCAGGGTCAGGATCTTCTCTTCCAGCGTGCCTTCGGTGACCAGACGGTAGACCGTCACCGGCCGTTGCTGGCCGATGCGGTGGGCCCGGCCGCTGGCCTGGTCTTCCACCGCCGGGTTCCACCAGGGGTCGGCGATCACCACATAGTCGGCCACGGTCAGGTTCAGGCCGAAGCCGCCGGCCTTCAGGCTGATCAGGAACAGGTCGCCCACGCCGGACTGGAAGGCATCGACGCGTTGCATGCGCTCGGCCGCGGGCGTGCTGCCGTCCAGGTACTGGTAGGCGATGCCGGCGGCGTCCAGCGGCGCCTTCAGCAGGGCCAGGAAGTCGACGAACTGGCTGAACACCAGAGCCTTGTGGCCGTTGGCCACCAGCTCGGCGGCCAGCTCGCCGAAGGCCTGCACCTTGGCGCCCACCAGGCTCAGTGAGGGCGTGACCAGGCGCGGGTCGCAGGCGGCGCGGCGCAGCCGGGTCAGCCCGGCCAGGATGTTGAACTGGGCCAGGCCCGGCGCGTCGCCGGTCAGGCTGCGCTCGGCGGCCACCAGGGCGTCGCGCCGCAAGGCCTCGTAATGGGCCTGCTCGGCGGCGTCGGGCTGCACCTTGAGCACCAGCTCGGTCCGCGGCGGCAGGTCGTCCAGCACCTGGGCCTTGGTGCGACGCAGGATGAAGGGCGCGATCAGGCGGCTGAGCTGCCGGCGCGCGGCCTTGTCGCGCTGACGTTCGATGGGGCCGGCAAAGCGCTCGTTGAAGCGCGCCAGCGTGCCCAGCAGGCCGGGGTTGCAGGCCTGCATGACCGACCACAGCTCGCCCAGCCGGTTCTCGATGGGCGTACCCGACAGCGCCAGGCGAAAGCCCGCCTGCAGACCGAACACGGCCTGGGTGCGCTTGGCCGCCGCGTTCTTGATGGCCTGGGCCTCGTCCAGCACCAGGGTGGCCCAGGGCCGCTCGGCAAAGGCTTCGGCCTCGGGCTGCAGCAGGGCGTAGGACACCAGCAGCACCTGGCCCGGCCGGTCCAGCGCGCGCTGGGCGGCCCGGTCGGCGCCCGACTCGCCATAGACCTGCACGTCCAGCGAGGGGGCGAAGCGCCGCGCCTCGGCCCGCCAGTTGCCCACCAGCGAGGTGGGGGCCACCACCAGGGCCGGGCCCTGGGCGGCACGGGCCAGCAGCACGGCCAGGGCCTGCAGGGTCTTGCCCAGGCCCATGTCGTCGGCCAGACAGGCGCCCAGGCCCGCGTACGACAGGCGCATGGCCCATTCGAAGCCTTCTTCCTGGTAGGGCCGCAGCGTGGCCTGCAGGGCCTTGGGCAGAGCCGGCACCCAGGCCCGCGCCTCGTCCAGACGGGCGAGTTGCCGGGCGAAGGCCTCGTCCACCTGCACGCTCAGGTCTTCGGTCAGTTGCTGCAGCCAGGGCGCGGCCAGCTTGGGAATGCGCAGCGTGGCCAGGTCGTCCTTGCCGGCCCGCAGCCCGGCCACAGCAGCCAGGGCGTCCAGCCGCTCCTTGAGCTCTTGGGTCAGGGCCAGAACGCGGCCTTCGCCCAGCGGCACAAAGCGGCTCTTGCGCCCCTGCTGCAGGGCCACCAGCTGCTGCAGGCCCAGCACCAGTTCCTCGTCCACCGCCAGTTCGCCCTCCAGCGCCAGCCATTCCTGGCGGGTGTGCACGCGCAAAGTCAGGGCGGCGGTGCCGCGGCTGTCCACGCGCAGGGCCTGGCCCTGGGGCCAGTCCAGGGCCTGCAAGGCGTTGAGCGGCTGCAGGCGTTCCAGCACGGCCAGGGCCTGCTCGGGCTCGTCCAGCGTCCATTCGCAGGGGGCGCCCTCGGGTGCGGCGGCCAGCAGCGGGCAGGCCTGCAACACGGTGTCCAGATGGGCGCGCTCGGCCGCCAGGTCGCGCTGCACGCCCAGCGATTCACCGCCCAGCGTGGCCACCAGCCGGGCCCGGCCGCTGCCGGGCACCAGGCGCGGGCCCTCGGTGGCAAAGTCCGGCCCGAAGGGCGCCGCCACCAGGCGCAGCTGCAAGCCCTCGCCCACCGGCACCAGCTCGGCGCGCAGCCGGGCATCGGCCGGCAGCTCGCGCGCGGCCTGGGCCGTCTGGGCATCGTCGCTGTGGATGCGGAAGTGCGCCCCCAGGCCGGTCAGCACCTGCTGCAACTGCCCCGCGCCCTGCGGCGGGATGTCCAACCCCTCGGGGCCCAGCAACTGAGCCACCCGCTTCTGGGCCGGGGTGAGACGCACCAGCCGCGCCCGGCGCGGGCCATCGCGCACCACGCAGATCAGGCGCAGCGCCTCCAGCTGCTTCTGCTCGGTGGCGCTGCCGCCCCAGCGGGCCTGGGCCTCGTCCGCGGCCACCTGCATGGGCGGCCACAGGCGCACCCGCAGGCGCTCGCCCTCGCGCAGCACCTCCAGCTCGGCGCTGGCCTCCTGCAGCTCGATGGGCTGCTCCGGGTCTTCGGACAGCGCGACGGACGGGTGGCCCACCAGCGCCGCCACGGCGGCCGGCAGATCGAAACGGACGTCGCGGCCGTAGCGCTCCTGCTGCAGGGTGCGGGCCACCGCGGCATCGGCCGGCGGCAGGGCCTCGGCCCCACGCTGCAGGCGCGACAGAGGCACCTCCTTGAGCTTGCCCCAGCCGCGCGCGCCCTGCTTTTGCTCCAGGGCCAGCAGGTCCAGCACCGCGCCGCGGGCGTCCAGTTCCAGCACCCAGCGCAGGCGGGTTTCGGTGGCCGCGGCGGGCTCGGCCGGCGTGGGCGCGACGATGCCCTGCAAGGCCTCCAGGGCCTGCTGCCACTGTTCGCGCGGGCCGGCAATGAAGAAGCCCGCCGGGGGCTGCTCGCCCTGCAGCACGGCCAGGGCGCCATCCAACTGGGCCACGGCAACCTGCTGGCCGGCGGCGCGCAGGCGTTGGCGCAGTTGATCGGCCGCCTCCATCTCGGCCGGCAGCAGGGTCTCCGGCAAGGCGCCTTCCTTGAGCCAGGCGCGCATCAGCCAGCGCCACAGGTCCAGCGGCGAGACCTGCACCCGCCCGCCCAGGGTGTAGGGCCGGAAGCTGCCCAGCTCGCGCCGGGCCTCACCCTGGCGCATCTGGATGGCCAGGGCGATGAAACCATAAGGGCTGTCCAGCACCGGCTCGCGCTTGCCGCCCTCGCCCAGGCAGAACTTGAGCGCCGTGGCCAGGTCGGCCGCCGTGCCGCGAGCCAGCAGGGCCAGCACATAGGCGGTGCCCACCTGCTGGGGCAGCAGCCGCGTGCGCCGCCCGGTGAGTTTGCGCAGGTCGGCCAGGGCCTGCTCGGTGCCGACGATGCAGGCATCCCACTGCCCCGCCTGCGCGGCCAGCAGGGCCCGGAAGGCGCCGTGCAGCGCCACGCGCCCAGGCAGGGCGGCGTCGTCGGGCGTGCCGCTGGCCTGCAGGGCCGGCGCCACGCAGGCCTCCAGCCACTCCCCCCGCCCCTGGGCGCACAGCCACTCGGCCTGGGTCCAGCGCAGCAGGCCCAGCGCGGCCGGCTCGCCGGGGCCGCCGCGGGCCAGCAGGCCGCTGACGGCGGCATTCAGGTCCAGGCCCTCGGGGGCGGGCAACAGGTTCAGGCAGCCGGCCACGGCGTCCTGCAGGACGATGGCGGCCACCTCGGGCGCCAGCCAGGGCCAGGTGGCGTCGTTCAGCACGGGGCCCACCGCCAGAGGCAGCACCTGGTCCAGGCGGTCGCAGCCCCAGGGCAGACGGGGCTCCAGGCCCTTGAGCTCCAGCAGGGAAGCGCCGGTCAGTGCCTCCAGTCGAATGCGCGCCACCGCCGCGTCCACCGAAGGCAGGCGGGTGTCGCCATGGCGGCTCAGCGCCAGCAGCGGGTAGCCGTCGCAGCGCGCCAGGGTGTCGCGCAGGGTTTCGGCCGAAGCGGTGTCCAGCAAGGCCTGCCAGGCCGGCGCCACCGCGGCCGGCTGGAGCGACCAGTAGCCGGTGCGGCGCAGGTCCTGCGCCACCCAGCCGCCCTGCCCCAGCGCATGCAGGGCCTCGCGCACCTGTTCCTGGGTGGGGCGGCGCTCGCCGGCCGCGCGCAGCGCGGGTTCGGCCAGGGCCTCGAAGACCCAGCTGCGCGGGCGCGCCACCGCGCCCAGCGCCAGCGCGCCCAGCACCGCGCGCGCCAGGGGCGGCAGCGCAGCGTGGGCCTCGGTCGTCACACCGGACAGGATGGGCGGCCCGGCAGGCTCAGGCCTGCAGGACGGTCAGGCCGCCCAGGTAGGGCTGCAGCGCCTCGGGGACGGCGATGCTGCCGTCGGCCTGCTGGTAGTTCTCCAACACGGCCACCAGGGTGCGGCCCACCGCCAGGCCGGAGCCGTTGAGGGTGTGGACCAGCTCGGTCTTGCCCTGGGCGTTCTTGAAGCGGGCCTGCATGCGGCGTGCCTGGAAGTCACCCATGTTGGAACACGAGCTGATCTCGCGGTAGGTGTTCTGCGCCGGCACCCACACTTCCAGGTCATAGGTCTTGGTGGAACCGAAGCCCATGTCGCCGCTGCACAGCAGCACGGTGCGGTAAGGCAGGCCCAGGGCCTGCAGCACGGCCTCGGCGTGGCCGGTCATCTCCTCCAGCGCGGCGTTGCTGTGCTCGGGTGCAACGATCTGCACCATCTCGACCTTGTCGAACTGGTGCTGGCGGATCAGGCCACGGGTGTCGCGGCCGGCCGATCCGGCCTCCGAGCGGAAGCAGGGGCTGTGGGCGGTCAGCTTGATGGGCAGTTCATCGGCCGCCAGGATGCTGTCGGCCACGGTGTTGGTCAGCGTGACCTCGGCGGTGGGGATCAGGTACCACTTGCTGCTGGCGGCCTCGGCCGCGCCGGAGGTGACGTGGAAGAGGTCCTGCTCGAACTTGGGCAGCTGGCCGGTGCCCTGCATGGTCTTGCCTTGCACGATGTAGGGCGTGTAGCACTCGGTGTAGCCGTGGCGGGTGGTGTGCAGGTCCAGCATGAACTGGGCGAGCGCGCGGTGCAGCCGGGCGATGGGGCCGCGCATCACGCTGAAGCGCGAGCCGCTGAGCTTGGCGCCGGTCTCGAAGTCCAGGCCCAGGGGCGCACCCAGGTCCACATGGTCCTTGACCGGGAAGTCGAAGGCACGCGGCGTGCCCCAGCGGCGCACTTCCACATTGGCGGTCTCGTCGGCGCCCACCGGCACCTCGGCCTGGGGCAGGTTGGGCACGCCCAGCAGCATCTCGGCCATCTCGCCCTGCAGGGCGTCCAGACGGGCCGCGCCGGAGGTCATCTCGTCGGCGATGGCGGCCACCTCGGCCATCAGCGTGCTCACTTCGGCTGCGGTGTCCTCACCCTTGGCGGCTCGGCCCTTGAGCATGCCGATCTGCTTGGACAGGCTGTTGCGCTTGGCCTGCAGCTCCTCGGTGCGGACCTGCAGCTGCTTGCGCTCGCCTTCCAGGGTCTTGAAGCGGTCGACGTCCAGGAAGGGCTGGGGGTTCTTGCGGGTCTGGAGGCGGGCCACGACGGCGTCCAGGTCGCGCCGCAGCAGGCTGATGTCGAGCATGGTGTGTTCTTTCGGGGAATTCGGGAAATTGTAGGCAGAGGGGCGCGCGCCGGCGCCGGCCCCTCGTGTGGAATCTGCGGGATTCCGGCCTCAGGATCGCGAGGCGGCGAACTCGGCCATGG
Source organism: Ideonella dechloratans (assembly GCF_021049305.1). Lineage (GTDB taxonomy): Bacteria > Pseudomonadota > Gammaproteobacteria > Burkholderiales > Burkholderiaceae_C > Ideonella > Ideonella dechloratans. The sequence continues at coordinate 1,519,905 of NZ_CP088081.1, read as the reverse complement.
ACTTGTCCCCCAGCCCCTTGGGCAACGGGAACTCGGTCGTCTCCTTGACGCCGGGCATGTGCCGCACCGACACCGAGCCCAGTTCCTTGAGCCGGGCGATCACGGCCTGCACCAGCACATCGGGGGCAGAGGCGCCGGCGGTCAGGCCCACGCGCGGCCGCCCAGCCAGCCATTCAGGCTGCAGGTCCGAGGCCGAATCGACCATGTAGGCCGGCGTGCCCAGGCGCTCGGCCAGCTCACGCAGACGGTTGCTGTTGGAGCTGGTGGGGCTGCCCACCACGATGACCACGTCCACCGCCGGTGCCAGCACCTTGACGGCGTCCTGCCGGTTCTGGGTGGCATAGCAGATGTCCTGCTTCTTGGGCTCGCGCACCTGCGGGAAGCGGGTCTTCACCGCGGCCAGGATCTCTGCCGCGTCGTCCACGCTGAGCGTGGTCTGGGTGACCACGGCCAGCTTGTCGGGGCGGGTCACCGGCACGGTGGCCACATCCGCGGCATCTTCGACCAGGAAGATGCCCTCGTGCAGCTGGCCCATGGTGCCTTCCACCTCGGGGTGGCCCTTGTGACCGATCATGATGAACTGGTAGCCCTCCTTGGAGAGCTTGGCCACTTCCACATGCACCTTGGTCACCAGCGGACAGGTGGCGTCGAAGACGCGAAAGCCCCGCGCCGCCGCCTCGGTCTCCACGGCCTTGGGCACGCCGTGGGCCGAGAACACCAGGGTGGCGCCTTCGGGCACGTCGGCCAGGTCCTCGATGAAGATGGCGCCCTTGGCCTTGAGGTCGTTGACCACATAGGTGTTGTGCACGATCTCGTGGCGCACATAGATCGGCGCGCCGTGGATCTTCAGGGCGCGCTCGACGATCTCGATGGCCCGGTCCACGCCGGCGCAGAAGCCGCGCGGCTCGGCCAGCAGGATGTCGCCCGGTTGTGCGTTCACCGTCATCTCAGAGCACCCCGATGACCTGGACCTCGAAGGTCACGGCCTGCCCGGCCAGCGGGTGGTTGAAGTCGAACACCGCGCTGTCGCCCAGCAGCTCGCGCAGCACGCCAGCGAAACGGCCCTGGCCGTCCGGCGTGGGGAACTCCACCACGTCACCGACGTTGTACTCGGCTTCCGGATCGCCATGCTCGCGCAGCAGGGCCAGGCTGACGCGCTGGACCATCTCGGGGTTGCGCTCGCCGAAGGCCTCGCCGGGCGCGAGGGTGAAGCTGGCGCGCGCGCCCTCTTCCAGCCCCAGCAGCTTGGCCTCGAAGGCGGGCGCCAGCTGGCCGCTGCCCAGCATCAGGGTGGCAGGCTGGTCATTGAAGGTGGTGACCACATCCGCACCGTCGGGCCCGGCCAGGCGGTAGTGCAAGGTGAGGAAGGATCCCGGCTGGATGGTATTCACAGGGTGTGGCTCGCGCTGATAGTCTGGCCCGATTTTACGGGGCAGGCCGTGGCGCCCGGGGCACACCGGGAACGCGGTCTTTCCCCGCCCGGGGAGCGAGGAATGTCATTGAAGGATCTGCCCGCGGCATTGCGCCCGCGGGAGAAGCTGTTGGCCCAGGGGCCGGCGGCCCTGGCGGACGCGGAACTGCTGGCCCTGCTGCTGCGCACCGGCCTGAAGGGCAAGGGCGTGCTGATGCTGGCCGACGAGCTGCTGGGCCACTTCGCCGGCTTCGGCGGCCTGCTGCAGGCCCAGGCGGAGGACTTCCGCCGCATCAAGGGCCTGGGCCCAGCCAAGCGGGCCGAGCTGGCCGCGGTGATGGAAATGGCCCGCCGCGCCCTGCGCCAGCCGCTGGAACGCGGCCCGGTGTTCGACTCGCCCCGCACCGTGAAGGACTACGTCAGCCTGCACCTGGCCCGGCGCGAAAAGGAGGTCTTCGGCGTGCTCTTCCTGGACAGCCAGCACCGCCTGATCGAGTGGCGCGAGCTGTTCACCGGCACCCTCACCCAGACCAGCGTCTACCCGCGCGAGGTGCTGCGCCAGGCCATGGACCTGAACGCCGGCGCGGTGATCCTGGCGCACAACCACCCCTCGGGCCTGGCCGAGCCGTCCAAGGCCGACGAGTTCCTCACCCAGTCGCTCAAGACGGCGCTGCAGATGGTGGACGTGCGGGTGCTGGACCACCTGGTGGTGGGCGCCGGCGAGGTGGTGAGCTTCGCGGAACGCGGGCTGCTCTGAGTCCGGCGAGGCCCTGTCATCGGCCCGTGTCTGCCGGCTGTTGTAGGCTAGCGCCTTGCCAGAGGAAGACATGCGATGAAGGGACACGGACTGCAGGACCTGGGCCGCTTGCGCGCCGAGCTGCGCCGTGCCGAGGCTGAAGCGCAAGCCGAACGCGCCCGCCTGGCCGCCGAGCAGGCCCGCGCCGAAGCCGAGCGCCACCTGTTCAGCCGTGCCGTGGGCCCTGTGCAGCCCCTGCGGCGGGCCGACCGGGCCGTGGCCAGTCGCCCTCTGCCCGAGCCCATTCCCCGCCAGCGTGAGCTGGACGAGCAGGCGGCACTGAAGGCCGCCCTCTCGGACGAGGTGGATGTGGAATCCCTGCTGCTGACCGACGATGGCCTGAGCTTTCGTCGGCCGGACATCGGCCCCGACGTGGTGAGCAAGCTGCGCCGCGGCCACTGGAGCATCCAGGGCGAGTTGGACCTGCACGGCCTGCGGCGCGACGAGGCCCGCGAGGCCCTGGCCGGCTTCATCCGACAGGCCCACCAGCACAGCCGCCGCTGCCTGCGGGTGGTGCACGGCAAGGGCCTGGGCTCGCCAGGGCGCGAGCCGGTGCTCAAGGCCAAGGTGCAGCGCTGGCTGGCCCAGCGCCAGGAGGTGATCGCGTTCGCGCAGGCCTCAGGCCCGCAAGGCGGGGCGGGCGCGCTGATCGTGCTGCTGGGCAGCCGGCGCCACGGCGCGGCGAACACCCCCGGCGCCTGAAGCTCAGTTCGGCCGGTTGCGCATCCAGTCGGCGGTCTCGAAGAGCGAGCGCTCCAGCCGCGTGCGCAGCCCGGGCTCGATGCCCTGCTCCTCCATGGCCTGGAACATGCACGCCAGCCACTGGTTGCGTTCCTCCACGCCGATGGAGAACGGCAGGTGGCGGGCGCGCAGGCGCGGGTGGCCGAAGCGGTCGATGAAGTGGTTGGGGCCGCCCAGCCAGCCACACAGGAACCAGAACAGCTTGTCGCGGGCGTCGTCCAGCGTGCTGCCGTGCACCGAGCGCAGCAGCACGTAGCGCGGCTCCAGGTCCATCAGGTCGTAGAAGCGGTCCACCAGGGCCCGGATGGCGGGCTCGCCCCCCAGTTGCTCGAACGGCGTGGGGCCGGGGGTGGGGGTGTTCTCGGTGTCGTCGGTGCTCATCAGGCGCTCAGGCGGGTGGCGGCAGCCACCATCGCTTGAGCGGCCGGGCTGCCGGGGAAGCATTCCAGCAGCAATTGTCGGCGAGCCACCGCATCCCGCACCGCCGGGTCCGAGGGAATCTCACCCAGGAACTCCAGTTTGACGGGGGCGTCCAGACCAGGCGTGACGTAGCGGTCCACCACCTGCTGCAGTTGGCCGCGGATGGTCCGCCCCTCACCGGGCCGGTTCACCTGGTTGATCAGCAGACGCAGGTCGCGCCGGCCGTGGCTGGTGGCCAGCACCTTGATGGTGGCGTAGGCGTCGGTCAGCGAGGTGGGCTCCGGCGTGCTGACGATCAGCACCTCGTCGGCCAGCGAGACGGTGTAAAGCACCACGTCGGAGATGCCCGCGCCGGTGTCCAGCAGGATGCGGTCGAAGTGGGGACGCATCTGCCGGATGACGTCCAGCAGCTTCTCGCGCACGTCGGGGGTCAGGCGCGAATACTCGACCATGCCCGAGCCGGCCAGCAGCACCGAGAAGCCTCCGGGGGCCGGCATCACCGCATCTTCCAGCGAATGCTTGCCGGTGAAGACGTCGTGCAGCGTGATCTTGGGAAAGAGGTTCAGCACCACATCCAGGTTGGCCAGGCCCAGGTCGGCGTCCAGCACCAGGACCCGCAGACCCTGGCGCGCCAGGGCCGCCGCCAGGTTGGCCGAGGAGAAGGTCTTGCCCACCCCGCCCTTGCCGCTGGTGATGGCGGTGATGCGGGCCTGCCGCGTGGAGCCCGCAGCGGGCGCGGACAGATTCGGGAAAGAGCTCATGCGTCGTTGTCCTCCGGCACGGCGCCGCCGAAGAGCAGGCCTTTCTCCTCGGCACTCACCGTGGAGACGGGCGTGGGTTCCAGACAGGTGCGGTTGCGGCCCTCGGACTTGGCCCGGTAGAGCTGCAGGTCGGCACGTTCGATCCACAGGGAGGCGGTCGAGCGCACCCACTGCGGCGCAAAGGCACCACCGATGCTGACCGTGACACCCAAGGCTTGGGAGGGGCTGATTTCGATGATGCGGTTCTCGATGCGGGTGCGCAGGCGCTCGGCCACGGTCGACGCGAAGGCCGGCGCACAGTTGGGCAGGATGACGGCGAACTCCTCGCCGCCGATGCGAGCCGGCAGGTCCATCGGCCGCACGCATTCCTGCAGCGTCTCGGCCACCGCCGTGATGACCAGATCGCCCACCCGGTGCCCGTAGCTGTCGTTGACCCGCTTGAAGTGGTCGATGTCCAGGATGAGGAGCAGGGCCGGCTCGCCTGAACGGGCCACCCGGTCGATTTCACGCAGCAGCGCCGCCTCGAAGGCCCGGCGATTGGCCAGCCCGGACAGCGCGTCCCGACTGGAGAGGTCGCACAAGGCGTCGATCAGCCCCTGCAGCCAGGCCACGCTGCCCGGCGCGCCGCACAGGTCGCCGTGACCGGACTGCTGCAGCAACTGCATCGCATGGTCCAGCCGCAGGGTGCCGGGATCGGCCAGCGCGCGGTGATTGGTGATGGTGTTCACAGATTCACAGAGTGTGTGAAAAGACGGACATCTGTGGGGGGTTCGATGCAGTCTAGCAGTGAAGAACTGGCCGACAGATGCCGAAATAGGGTGGTGAACGCCCTTCAACTTCACCCCTCATGACGCCGTGGACTTCGCAACATTGCAGGCACAGAACATCCGGTCAGACCGGGGCACCCGCCGCCTGCCTGTCCGTCCCGCGTCCAACCCGTCGGTCCGTCCGCCAGCCCTGAAGCCTTCATGACTGCCTCCCTCGACGCCACGCGCGCACTCGCCCCGGTCTCCGACGACGACACGATCGACCACGAGTTCAGCTTCGGCCCGGCCGATTTCGAACGGGTGCGCAAGCTGATCTACCAGCGCGCCGGCATCAGCCTGCACGATGGCAAGCGCGCCATGGTCTACAGCCGGCTGTCGCGCCGCCTGCGCGAAACCGGCCACCGCAGCTTCAAGGACTACCTGCAGTGGCTCGAAGGGGTCAGCGGCCCGGCCGGCGAGCAGGAGTGGCAGCAGTTCATCAACAGCCTGACCACCAACCTGACCTCCTTCTTCCGGGAAGAGCACCATTTCCACGCGCTGGCCGAGGCCCTCAAGGGCTTCAAGGGCAAGCCGCCGCGCATCTGGTGTGCCGCGTCTTCCACCGGGGAGGAGCCCTACTCCATCGCGATGGTGCTGGCCGAGGTGCTGGGCGAGCACTGCGGGGCCCGCCTGGTGGCCAGCGACATCGACACCAAGGTGCTCTCCACCGCCCGGCGCGGCGTGTACGCCGCCGATGCGCGCGGCCTGTCGCCGGAGCGCCTGAAGCGCCATTTCCTGCGCGGCACCGGCGCCAATGCCGGCTTCATCCGCATCAAGCCGGAACTGGCCAAGATGGTGGACTTCCGCCCCTTCAACCTGATGACCCCGAACTGGTCGATGGGCGAGCCCTTCGACATGGTGTTCTGTCGCAACGTCATGATCTATTTCGATCACGACACCCAGCGCACCGTGCTGCGCCGCATCCATGACGTGATGCGTCCGGGTGGCCTGCTCTTCGTCGGCCATTCCGAGAACTTCACCGATGCCCGGGACTGGTTTGTCCTGCGTGGCAAGACCATCTACCAGCGCGTCTGAACGGAGCCCGTCCATGGCCACCCTGCCCTCCTCGTCCCTGCGCACGGCAGCCCCTCCCATGCCCAATCCGGCGGCGCTGCCCAACCGCACGGCTCGCCTGGAGCGCCTGAAGGCACAGTCGCGCAAGCCGGGCGAGGCGTCCTTCTTCTTCTACGACGCCCACTTCAAGAACGAGGCGGTGAAGGTGCTGCCCGGCGAGTACTACGTGGACAACGAGGACATCCTCGTCATGACCACGCTGGGCTCCTGCATCGCCGCCTGCCTGTGGGACCGCAACGCCCGCGTGGGTGGCATGAACCATTTCATGCTGCCGGAAGGCTCGGGCGATTCCGGCCGCTATGGCAGCTACGCCATGGAACTGCTGATCAACGAGATGATGAAGCGGGGCGCCTCGCGGATGACCATGGAAGCCAAGATCTTCGGTGGTGGCGCCGTGATCAGCGGCATGAACACCATCAACGTCGGCGAACGCAACACCAAGTTCGTCACCGACTTCCTGGCCACCGAGCGCATCCCCATCGTGTCCAAGGACGTGCTGGACATCTATCCCCGCAAGGTCTGCTTCCTGCCGGCCAGCGGCAAGGCCATGGTCAAGCGTCTGGCCCCTGCCAGTGCCGACGCCCTGGTGGCCCAGGATCGCCTGGCCGCGCAGCGCGCCGCGCCCGCCGCCACCGGCGGCGGCTCGATCGACCTGTTCTGAACCCCATACCGACAAGATCCCGGAGGACCGACAAGATGGCCAAGACACGCGTGGTGGTGGTGGACGATTCCGCCCTGGTGCGCAGCCTGCTGAGCGAGATCATCAACCACCAGCCGGACATGGAGTGCATCGGCGCGGCCGCCGATCCCTTTGCCGCGCGGGAGATGATCCGCAACCTGAACCCGGACGTGATCACGCTGGACGTGGAGATGCCGCGCATGGACGGCATCGACTTCCTGTCCAAGCTGATGCGCCTGCGCCCGATGCCGGTGGTGATGGTCTCCACCCTGACCGAGCGGGGCGCCGAAGTGACGCTCAAGGCCCTGGAACTGGGGGCCATCGATTTCGTGGCCAAGCCCAAGATCGGCATCGCCGACGGGCTCAAGCAACTCGGCGAGGAAATCACCGACAAGATCCGCATCGCCGCCAAGGCCCACATCAAGCGCCTGGCGCAGCCGGCCCCTGCGCGCCCCGCCTCGGCCGTCGGTGCCGTGGCTGCCGTGGCGGCGGTGGCCTCCCCCGCAGTGGCCGGCGGGGTCGCGCGCCCGGCGCCCACCTCGGGACTGGGACGGATCTCCACCGAGAAGATCATCTTCATCGGTGCCTCCACCGGCGGCACCGAAGCCACCAAGGAGGTGCTGCTGGGCCTGCCGCCCGACGCGCCGGCCGTGGTCATCACCCAGCACATGCCCCCGGGCTTCACCCGCAGCTACGCCGCGCGGCTGGATGGCCTGTGTCGCATTCGGGTCAAGGAAGCGGTGGATGGCGAACGGATCCTGCCCGGGCATGCCTACATCGCCCCGGGCGGTCTTCACCTGAGCGTGGAACGTTCCGGCGCCAATTACATCGCCCGCGTGCGCGACGGGGAACCGGTGAACCGGCACAAGCCGTCGGTGGAAGTGTTGTTCGAGTCCGCCGCCCGGGTGGCCGGCCCGAACGCCTTCGGCATCATGCTGACGGGCATGGGCGCCGATGGCGCCAAGGCCATGCGGATGATGCGCGATGCAGGCGCCTACAACTACTGCCAGGATGAAGCCAGCTGCGTCGTGTTCGGCATGCCGCGCGAAGCCATCGAAGCCGGCGCGGCCCATGAGGTGCTGCCGCTCACGCAGATCGCTCCGCACCTGATGGACAAGCTGCGTCAGACCCACGGCGCCTTGCTGCATCGGGTCTGAGGCCGGCCGCCAGCGGCTTCCGCCGCGGCAGCCGAAGGTCCTGCTTCAAGCCTGTCCCACGAGATAGCGACGCTCCCAGGCCGTGATCTCCGCCTGGAAGTGGTCGTGCTCCAACTGTTTGACGGCCAGGTAGGCGCGGATGAAATCCGGCCCCAGCAGTTCCTGCGCGTGGCGGCTGCCCGCCAGGCGCTGGTGCGCTGCCATGAACGTCTGCGGCAGCTCATGCGCCTGCTGGTAGCCATCGCCCACCAGGGGCTCGGTCGGGCTGCACTGGGTCCGCAGGCCGGCCAGCCCCGCGGCCAGCGAGGCCGCGATGGCCAGGTAAGGATTGGCGTCGGCCCCGGCCAGGCGGTTTTCCACCCGCCGCGCCGCTGGCGCGCTCAGGGGCACCCGCAGGCCGGCGGTGCGGTTGTCCTCGCCCCACTGCAGGTTGATGGGCGCCTGGCTGCCGCTGACGTAGCGCCGATACGAGTTCACGAAAGGCGCGAACAGCAGCACCAGATCCGGCAGGTACGCCTGCAGGCCGCCGATGTAGTGCGCAAAGGCCGGCGTGGCCTGGCCCGCTTCGTCGCTGAAGATGTTGCGCCCCTGGGCATCCACCACGCTCTGGTGCAGGTGCATGCTGCTGCCCGCCTCGCCGGCGATGGGCTTGGCCATGAACACCGCGTTCATGCCATGGCGCAGCGCGATCTCCTTGGCCGCGTACTTGAAGAGAAAGGCCTGGTCGGCCACCTGCAGCGCATCGCCGTGCAGCAGGTTGATCTCGTACTGGCTGCAGCCCACTTCGTGGATCCAGGTGTCGGCCGCAATGCCCAGCGTGTCCAGCGCAGCCTGGAAATCATCCCAGAACGGCGCCAGGGCGTTGAGCTGGTTCATGCTGAAGGCCGATTGCCCCACTTCCACCTGCCCCGCCCGACCGCGCGGAGGCCGCAGTGCCTGGGTCGGGTCAGTGCAGGCCTCGGTGAGGTAGAACTCGATCTCGGGGGCCACGACCGGTGACAGGCCCAGGGCGGCATAGCCGGCCAGCACCGTCTTCAGCACCGAGCGCGGGGCGAAGGCACAGAGCTCGCCGTTGAGTTCGACGCAGTCATGCACGGCCAGGTAGCGCGGCGCACTGGCCCAAGGCGAACGCCGCAGCGTCGTCATGTCGGGCACCAGCCGCACGTCCGGATCCGCATCGGGGAAGATGGGATCGTAGGAGTACTCACCCGTGACGCACTGCATCGGAATGGCCTGCGCGATGCGCAGCTCCTGGCCCCGCGCGAAGGCGGCCGCCGGCATCAGCTTGCCGCGCGGGTAGCCCGAGACATCGGGAAACAGGCACTCCACATCCCGCACGCCCTCCTGCAGAAAGCGTTGCTGGAGGTCGTCGGCGGGAGGTTGGCGGTTCATGGTCGTGGCCCGTGCGGGGGTCTCAGAGGAAGAGCTCTTGCAGATCGCTCAGGAAATCGAAACCGCGCTCGGTGGGGCGCAGAAGAGGCCCTTGCGGCGTCTCCAGTCGCTCAAGCAGGCCGCGTGCCACCGCCTGCTCCACCGGAGCGGCCAGGGCCGAAGGCGGCAGGCCGGTGCGGTCCGTGAACAAGGCGAGCTCGAAGCCCTCGCGCAGGCGCAGGGCGTTGAGCATGAACTCGAAGGGCAGCGCCTTGCGGGCCACCTCCTGCTCGTTGGACACCGCCTTCCCGGCCAGGGCCTCGCGCATGTAGGCGGCCGGCTCTCGCCACTTCACCTGGCGCAGCACCCGGTGCGGAAAGCTCAGCTTGCCGTGCGCCCCTGCGCCCAGGCCCAGGTAGTCGCCGAACTGCCAGTAGTTCAGGTTGTGGGTGCAGCGATGACCCGGCCGGGCATAGGCCGAGACTTCGTAGCGCTCCAGCCCGGCGTCGTCCGTGAGCGCCACCAGGCGGTCCAGCATCTCCGCGCTGACGTCCTCGTCGGGCAGCACGGGCGGCTTGAGCGCGAAGGCGGTGTTGGGCTCCAGCGTGAGGTGGTAGAGCGACAGATGCGGCGGCGCGAAGGCCAGCGCGGTGCGCAGGTCGGCCTCCAGGCCCGCCATGTCCTGCCCCGGCAGGGCGTACATCAGGTCCAGGTTGAAGGTGTCGAACACCTCGGCCGCCAGTTCGGCCGCCGCCAGGGCCTGTCGGCGGTCATGCACCCGTCCCAGGGCCTTGAGCTTGGTGTCGTCGAAGCTCTGCACGCCGATGGACAGGCGCGTGACGCCCGCCTCGCGGAAGGCCCTGAAACGCGCGGCCTCGAAGGTGCCGGGATTGGCTTCCAGCGTGACCTCGCAGCCCGGCAGCAGCGGCAGCAGGGTGCGCAGCTCACTGAGCAGGCGGGCGATGCCCTCCGGCGAAAACAGGCTGGGGGTCCCCCCGCCCAGGAAGACGCTGTGCACGCTGCGCCCCCAGACCAGCGGCAGGCTGGCTTCCAGGTCGGCGCGCAAGGCGTCCAGGTAGCGCGCCTCGGGCATCTCGCCCGCCGTGACGGCATGCGAGTTGAAGTCGCAATAGGGGCACTTCTGCAGGCACCAGGGCAGGTGCACATAGACCGACAGCGGCGGCGGCGCGCCCAGTTGCAGCGTGCCCGGGCGCAGATAGCGGTCGGGCAGCGCCAGCGTGCTGCGCTCCGCCGGATGGCCAGGGGTCGGGGCGTCGGTCATGCGGCCGGACACCATCAGGCCAGATGCCAATCGCCACGCAGGCGCTCGACCATCTGCGCCGCGGCCAGGGCGCGGTGGCTGTGCGCGTTCTTGGTCTCCGCCGGCAGCTCGGCCACCGTGCAGCCGAAGGCGGGAATGAACATCAGCGGGTCGTAGCCGAAGCCGCCCTGCCCCTGCGGCGCCGCCAGGATCTCGCCGCCCCAGCGGCCGAAGGCGATCAGCGGTTCCGGGTCGGTGGCCGAACGCACGGCCACCAGGGTGCAGACGAAGGCGGCGCGTCGGTCCGTCGCGCTGTGCAGGCGCTGCAGCAGCAAGGTGTTGTTGGCGAGGTCCTGTTGCCGGCGCTGGGCTTCCCGGTCCAGCGCGGCATCCGCGTCCACCGGCGCAAAGACGGCGCTCTGTACGCCGGGCGCACCGCCCAGCGCATCCACGCACAGGCCGGAATCGTCGGCGATGGCCGGCAGGCCCGTGGCCTGGGCCGCGTGCCGGGCCTTGGCCAGCGCGTTCTCGATGAAGGTGATGTGGGGCTCCTCGGCCTCGCTCACCCCCAACGAGCCCTGGGTCACCAGCTCGATGGGCAGGGTGCCGAACAGCGCCCCCAGCTCCTTGAGCTTCTTGGCGTTGTTGGAGGCCAGCACCAGACGCAGCGGCGCGCTCATGCCGATCCCCTCACTCGGCCAGCGGCAGCGGCTGGGCCAGCGCCGCCTTCTGCAGACCCACCAGCTCATGGATGCCCGCGGTGGCCAGGGCCAGCAGCTGGTCCATCTCGTCACGGGTGAAGGGCGCGCCCTCGGCCGTGCCCTGGATCTCGACGAAGCCCCCGGCCCCCGTCATCACCACATTCATGTCGGTGTCGCAGGCCGAATCCTCGACATACTCCAGGTCCAGCAGCGGCGTGCCCTCGACGATGCCCACCGAGATGGCCGCCACATGGTCACGGATGGGCGAAGCCTGCAGCAGGCCCTGGTCCAGCAGACGCTGCACCGCGTCCTGCGCCGCCACGAAGGCGCCGGTGATGGCCGCCGTGCGGGTGCCGCCGTCGGCCTGCAGCACATCGCAGTCCAGCGTGAGGGTGCGCTCACCCAGCGCCGCCAGGTCGAACACCGCCCGCAGCGAGCGACCGATCAGGCGCTGGATCTCCTGGGTGCGGCCGGTCTGCTTGCCCTTGGCGGCCTCGCGGGCGCTGCGGGTGTGGGTGGCGCGCGGCAGCATGCCGTACTCGGCCGTCACCCAGCCCTCGCCGCTGCCCTTCTTGTGCGGGGGCACCTTCTCCTCGACCGAGGCGGTGCACAGCACGCGGGTCTGGCCGAACTCGATCAGCACCGAGCCCTCCGCGTGGCGGGTGAAGCCGCGGGTGATGCGCACCGGGCGCAGGGCATGGGCGGCACGGCCCTGGGTTCGTTCGTAGCTCATCGGATTGGCAGCACTTTCAAGAACAACGGCCGCCTGCGGGCGAGGCGGCCGTGAAGGAATCGGGGGCAAGCCGAGTCAGTTGCCCGGCTTGCGCGAGGAGCGGCGGATGGCTTCGTTGATCTCGCGGATCGACCGCTCGATCTCGGCCTCGTCCAGATCGGCCGCACCGCTGTCGCTGATGGAGGCCTGGATGGTCGAGGCGAAGACATCTTCGCCCAGGGTGCGGGTGGAGATGCCCACGGTGGAGTCGGCATCCTCGACCGCCTCCCACTCGACGCCCAGCAGGGTGACATTGTCCGAGTGCGGGCCGCCGTTGCGCAGGGCTTCCTCGACCAGATCGGGCACCGCGTCCTGCAGCGGCCGGTCGGTCAGCATCCCGACGATGACCTCGTCCGACACGCTGCTCCACAAGCCGTCGGAGCAGACGATCAGGCGGTCCCCGGGCAGCAGCGGCACCGGGCCCACCGTGTCGACCACCGGCTTGCCGGGGCTGCCCAGGCAGGTGAAGAGCACCGAGCGGTTGAAGCGCGCATCGATGGGCACGACATGGGCCAGGCTCTCCTGCAGTTCGATGTAGGAGTGGTCGCGCGTGCGGGCCTGCAACTGGCCCTTGCGCACCAGGTAAAGACGCGAATCACCGCAATGCGCCCAGTAGGCCGATTTGCCCTGCAGCACGCAGGCCACGACGGTGGTGCGGGGCGTGTCCACCAGGGCGCGCTCGGTGGCGTAGCGCAGCAGCTGGTGGTGGCCGGCCAGGATGGCCTCCTGCAGGAAGCGGATCGGGTTCTTCAGCGAAGGCTTGGCCTCACGCTGGAAGGCCGCTGCCAGGGTCTGCAGCGCCAGCTGCGAGGCCACCTCGCCTTCAGGATGCCCCCCCATGCCATCGGCCAGGGCGAACAGACCGGACTCTCGCGTGTAGCAGTAGCCCATCCGGTCCTCGTTCTTCTCGCGGCCGCCCTTGCGGCTGATCTGGTAGACGGAAAACCTCATCACGGGACCTGTGCTCTGAAAATGGCAGCGCTCAGGCGCGGCTGCCGGACTTGAGGTTCTCGATCTGCAGCTTCAGCCGTTCGGTGAAGCCCAGCGAGGTGTAGCGCCGCTCGGTTTCGCGCGAGAGCTCCTTCTGCAGCGCGAACACGCTTTGCGGGCGGGACAGCGGATCGAGCGACATGCACCACTCGGTGACCTCGATCAGGTTGTCGGAATAGACGTTGCGCATGCGCGAGAGCGACAGCTGCAGGCGGTCCTTCTCGATGCGCTGCGGCGCATCGTTGGGCGGATAGCCCTGCATGCAGGCGTAGATGCAGGCGCCGATGGCATAGATGTCGGTCCAAGGGCCCAGCGAGCCGTCCCGGCGGTACATCTCGGGCGCGGCAAAGCCCGGCGTGTACATCGGCCGGATGAAGTTGCCTTCCTTGCTCAGCACCTCGCGCGCAGCACCGAAATCCAGCAGCACCGCCTTGTTGTCGTTGGTGATGAAGATGTTGGCCGGCTTGATGTCCAGGTGCAGCATCTTGTGCTGGTGCACGATGCGCAGCCCGCGCAGGATCTCGTCAAACAGCGAGCGGATGGTCGACTCGCGGAAGACCTTGTCGCGCTTGAGGTCGCGCGCGGTGACGATGAAGTCCTGCAGGGTGTCACCCTGCAGGTAGTTCATCACCATGTAGACGGTCTCGTTCTCGCGGAAGAAATTCAGCACCGACACCACGCTGGGGTGGCTGATCTGCGCCAGAGAGCGACCTTCCTCGAAGAAGCTCTTCAGGCCCAGCCGGTACAGCGGCTGCTTCTCGGGCTTGACGCGGGGAATCAGTTCGCCAGGCGCCCGCTCGGCCAGCGAGGCCGGGAGGTATTCCTTCAGCGCCACGAGGTGGCGGCTCTCGTCCTCGGCGAGGTAGACCACGCCAAAACCGCCGGCGGCCAGTTTCTTGACGATCTGGTAGCCACCGACCACGGTGCCCGCAGGCAGCGGGGCGGGTTTCGGCTTTGACATAATTGGGGTTTTGCTTCCTGCAAAAGCTTCATGCCAGTTTACAGCATGACCGGCTTCGCCAGCGCCAGCGCGGCACCGGTTACAGAGTCCGACACGGTCGCGCCTGGCGTCACCGTGGAAGTCCGCACGGTCAACAGCCGTTTCCTCGACATCGCCTTCCGTCTGCCCGACGAATTGCGCCAGGCCGAGCCCGCCCTGCGCGAGCTGCTGACGGCCGCGCTGCGCCGCGGCAAGGTGGAGTTGCGGGCTGCTGTGGGCCGAGCGGCCGACGACGCCCTGCCCCAGCCCACACCCGAGCAGCTCAACCGCCTGTCCCGCCTGGAAAGCAGCGTCCAGGGCTGGCTGCCCAAGGCGCAGCCGCTTTCTGTCCACGAAGCCCTGCAGTGGTGCCGCGGCGGCAGCGCCGCAGCGGTGCCCGCCGCGCTGGACGAGCTGGTGCAGCAGGCCGCCAAGGCCGCCATCGACAGCCTGAAGCAGGCCCGGGCCCGCGAGGGCAAACGTCTGGTGGCCATGCTGCTGGATCGCATCGGCACGCTGCGCACACTGGCGGCCCAGGCCGCGCCCCTGGTGCCGGCCGTGGTGCAGAAGCAGCAGCAGCGCTTCCTGGAACGCTGGCAGGAGGCCCTGGCCAGCGCCGGCGACAGCGGCCATGGCGTGTCGGCCGAGGCCGCACGCGACCGCGCGCTGGGCGAGGCGGCGGCCTTCGCCATCCGCATCGACGTGGCCGAGGAACTGACACGTCTGAGTGCCCACCTCGACGAGATCGAACGCCTGCTCAAGGCCGGCGGCGAACTGGGCAAGCGCCTGGACTTCCTGATCCAGGAACTGCACCGCGAAGCCAACACCCTGGGCTCCAAATCGGCCGCCCTGGAGCTGACCGGCATTTCCGTGGACATGAAGGTCCTGATCGAGCAGATGCGCGAACAGGTCCAGAACATCGAATGAGCACGCCCCCGATGGAAACCCCCGGCAATCTCTTCGTGGTGGCCGCCCCCAGCGGCGCCGGCAAATCCAGTCTGGTCAAGGCCCTGCTGGAACTCGATTCCCACCTGCAGGTCTCCGTCTCGCACACCACGCGCGCGCCGCGCGGTCAGGAGCAGCATGGCCGCGAGTACTGGTTCGTCAGCCCGGAGGAATTCCAGGCCATGGTGGACCGCAGCGAATTCTTCGAATGGGCCGAGGTGCATGGCAACCGCTACGGCACCTCCCGCGTGGGCATCGAGCAGCGGCTGATGGCCGGTGACGACGTGGTGCTGGAGATCGACTACCAGGGCGCGCTGCAGATCAAGCAGTTGTTCGCGCATGCGGTGCTGATCTTCATCCTGCCGCCGAGCTGGCAGGAACTGGAGCAGCGCCTGCGCCGCCGTGGCGAGGACCATGCGGACGTGATCGCCCAGCGCATGGTCAATGCCCGCCATGAAGTGGCCCAGGCCCGTCATTTCGACTACGTTATAATCAACGGCTTGTTCGAGACGGCGCTCTTCGACCTGAAAACCGTCGTCCACTCGCAGCGTCTCAAGTACGTGACGCAGCGGCGCGCCAAATCCACGGTGTTCACCGCCCTGGATCTGGCCTGAGTGCCGCATCTGTTTTTGAAGAATTCACCCGTCAGGAATTCACGCCATGGCCCGCATCACCGTTGAAGACTGCCTGAAGAAGATCCCGAACCGTTTCCAGCTGGTGCTGGCGGCGACCTACCGGGCCCGCATGCTGAGCCAAGGCCACGCGCCGAAGATCGATTCCAAGAACAAGCCCGGCGTGACCGCGCTGCGCGAGATCGCCGGTGGCGAGGTCGGCGTGGAGATGCTGCGCAAGGTGCCGACCTGATCCGCAGACACGATCGGGGAAACCCGGAGTCAACGGGCGCCTGAGGGCGCCCGTTTCCATTTGAGGCGCCACTTCCGAGTAGACCCAGACCGCCGAGGCTGCGGGTTATGGGCTAAATTCAGTCCATGGGTATTCGTTCCTTCGCCGCCGATCTGCTGCCTGCCGCCTTGCAGGGGCGGCCCCGCCAGTTGCCGGCCATGGCCCCCGCCGTGGGCACCGCGCCCACCGAGGTGAGCTCCTTCGCGGAACTGGCGGACAAGCTGGGTTACCTGGGCAAGGCGGACCTGAAGAAGGTGCGCGACGCCTACAAATTCGCCGACGAGGCCCACTTGGGACAGTTCCGCGCCAGCGGTCAGCCCTACATCACCCACCCGATCGCGGTGGCCGGTCTGGTGGCCGACTGGAAGCTGGACGCCCAGGCCATCATGGCCGCGCTGATGCACGACGCCATGGAGGATTGCGGCGTCACCAAGGTCGAATTGATCGAACGCTTCGGTGCACCCACTGCCGAGCTGGTCGACGGCCTCACCAAGCTGGACAAGCTGCAGTTCTCGACCCGTGAAGAGGGCCAGGCCGAGTCCTTCCGCAAGATGCTGCTGGCCATGTCGCGCGATGTGCGCGTCATCCTGATCAAGCTGTGCGACCGCCTGCACAACATGCGCACGATGGAGGCGATGGCCCCGCACAAGCGGGCCCGTATCGCCCGTGAGACGCTGGACATCTACGCCCCCATCGCGCACCGGCTGGGCCTGAACCAGACCTACCGTGAGCTGCAGGAACTCTCCTTCTCCTTCATCCACCCCTGGCGTTTCGGCGCGCTGCAGAAGGCCGTGCTGCGCGCGCGCGGCTACCGGCGCGACATCGTCTCGCGCGTGCACGACGACGTGGTGGCTGCTTTCAACGACGCCAAGATGAAGGTCGAGGTCAGCGGCCGAGAGAAGACGGTCTACTCCATCTACCGAAAGATGGAGGAGAAGCACGCGGGCTTCGCCCAGGTCAACGACATCTTCGGCTTTCGCATCATCGTGCAGACGATGCCGGAGTGCTACCTGGCCCTGGGTGTGCTGCACCAGCTCTACAAGCCGGTGCCGGGTCGCTTCAAGGACTACATCGCCATCCCCAAGCCCAACGGCTACAAGTCGCTGCACACCACCCTGGTGAGTCCGCTGGGCACCTCGGTGGAGTTCCAGATCCGCACCGAGGAGATGCACGCGGTGGCGGAAGCCGGCATCGCCGCGCACTGGCTCTACAAGGTCGGCCAGGAAGCCAACCCCGGCGATGTGGCCCAGCGCCTGGGTGCGTTGTGGCTGAAGTCGCTGCTGGACATCCAGGACGAGACCCGCGACGCCGGCGAGTTCCTGGAGCACGTCAAGATCGACCTGGTCCCGGACGCCGTCTACGTCTTCACGCCCAAGAGCAAGATCCTCGCGCTGCCCAAGGGCGCCACGCCGGTGGACTTCGCCTACGCCATCCACTCGGACGTCGGCGACCACTGCGTGGCGGCCAAGATCAATGGCGAGCCGGCCACGCTGCGGGCCACGCTCAATTCCGGCGACGTGGTGGAGGTGGTGACCGCCCCCGGCGCCCGGCCCAACCCGGCCTGGCTCAACTTTGTCCGCACCGGTCGGGCCCGCTCCAAGATCCGGCACTACCTCAAGACCCTGGAGAACGAGGAGACGCAGGCCCTGGGGCAGAAGATGCTGGCCCAGGCCCTGCGCGCCGAAGGCTTGCCCCTGCCGCCGCAGGAAGCGACCGAGGGACGCCCGTCCATCTGGCCGGCGCTGCTGCGCTGGAGCGGCAACCGCACCCCGGCCGATCTGCTGACCGATGTGGGCACCGGCAAGAAGATCGCCACCATCGTGGCCAAGCGCATCGCCCAGTTGCTGCGCGAGCAGGGCCAGGTGCCCGATGCCGTCACGCTCAGCCTGGGCCGCTACAGCCATGACGACAACGCCCCCAGCCAGGGCCTGGTGGTCATCGATGGCTCCGAGGGCGGCTCCATCACGCTGGCTCCCTGCTGCAGACCCATCCCGGGCGACGCCATCGTCGGCTACCTGGGTCGGGGCGAGGGCCTGACCGTGCACACCGCCGATTGCTCGGTGGGCAAGCGCCTGTTCGAGCGCGACCGCGAGCGCTGGATGCAGGTCGAATGGTCGGAGGAGCCGATCCGCGCCTTCGAGACCGCCGTCAGCATCGTGATGCGCAATGGCAAGGGCGCGCTGGCCCAGGTGGCCCAGGCCATCAGCAGCGCCGAGGCGGACATCACCCACATCGACATGGGCGACGAAGCCGTGGGCACCACAGCCGAGATGCGCATCCTGGTCAGTGTGCGGGATCGCCAGCATCTTGCCGACGTGCTGCGCACCCTCAAGCGCAGCCCGGCGGTGCTGAAGGTTCAGCGGGTCAAACCCAGCTGAGGCCTTCGAACCTGCATGCCGACGCGGCCACTCAACCGGCCGCCGGCGCCGGGTAGCGCACCTCCAGCACCTCCAGCGTCTCCACGCCTCCCGGCGTGCTCAGGGTGACCTCATCGCCCTCGCGGGCCTTGAGCAAGGCCCGGGCGATCGGCGACACCCAGCTCACCTCCCCGGCCAGGTGGTCCACCTCGTCCACGCCCTTGATGGTGATGGTGCGCTCCTCGCCCTTGCTGGTGGCATAGGTCACCGTGGCACCGAAGAAGATCTGGTCGTTGCCATGGTGGGCCGACGGGTCGGCCACCTCGGCGATGTCGAGGCGCTTGGTCAGGAAGCGGATGCGGCGGTCGATCTCGCGCAGCCGCTTCTTGCCATAGAGGTAATCCCCGTTCTCGGAACGGTCGCCGTTGGAGGCGGCCCAGTGCACCACATCCACCACCTTGGGCCGCTCGACGTCGATCAGTTCCAGCAGTTCGGCCCGCAGCCGCGCATAGCCGGCCGGGGTGATGTAGTTCTTGGTGCCGGCAGGCAGCGGCGGCAGGCCACCGCTGTCATCGTCCTCGTCGGCGCCATCGCTCTCCTTGGTGAAAGCCTTGCTCATCTCGGATCGTCTTCGGAAGGGGGTATTCGGGGTCGTCAGGTCAGCACGTAGCGCTCGGCCTGGGGCGGTGCGGGGAGATTCTCCTCACCCAGCGCCTCGCGCAGGCTCGTCTCGATGGTGACGCAAAGGGCATCCAGCGGCAGATGGTTGAGCTTCGTCCCGAAAGGATCCTCGATCTCGTCGCCCAGGGCATCGAGGCCGAAGAAGGTGTAGGCCACCAGGCCCACCACCAGCGGCGTCAGACCGTGCAGCGTGTCCACCAGACCAAAGGGCAGCAGGAAACAGTAGATGTACGCCGTGCGGTGCAACAGCAGGGTGTAGGCAAACGGGATGGGCGTGCTGGCGATGCGCTCGCAGCCGGCCGCGCAGGCGGTGAGTTCGGCCAGGCGGTTCTCCATGGTGGCCGCCAGCTGAGGATCCAGCTGGCCGCTGTGCAACCAGGCGCCCAGACCCTGACCGGCCTGCTGAAGCAGCGCGGCCGGCATGTTGCGCCGCCTGACCACCTGCGACGCGGCCTCGTCTCCCAGGCAGCGCACCAGATCCGCCCGGGCATCCGTGCCCCGCAGCTGGTGGCGCAGGGCATGGACCATGGCCGCCACGGTCATCACCATCGATCGGCGCCCCGGACCCGCAGACGCCTCCCCGTGGTTCGTCGGGTAGCACATCACCCCGCGCGCCCAGCTGCGGCTGGCGTGCACCATCTCGCCCCAGAGCTTGCGCCCCTCCCAGTAGCGGTCATAGGCCGCCGAATTGCGGAACCCCAGGAAGATGGCCAGCGCCAGACCGATCAGCGAGAACGGTACGGTGGTGACCTGGATCTTGTGGTCCAGGAACTCGCCGTGCAGCACCGTGACGATCCCCGCGAACAGCACGTTCACCGCCAAGGCAGGCAAGATGCTGGGCAGCACCGAGCCGCGCATCGCGAAGAACAGCGCCAGCCCGTGGGGACGGTCGCGGACGATCATCGGCCGCTGGCCTCCGGGTACTGGGCGGCGGCCTCGCGCAGGCGCTGCGCCACTTGGCGGGCCAAGGCCACGGGCGACGCCACCCGCACCTGCGGGCCGTGGCGCAGGATGTCCATGGCCAGCTCGGTGGCGTCCGCATAGGGCAGGCGCATCTCCAGGCTGCCGTCGGCCAGCGTCTTCAGCGTCTGGCGGGGGTGCCACTCCTCCAAGGCCACCCATTGGGCAGCCTCGGGCGAAAACACCAGCGTGGCCCATTGGATGGCCTTGCCGCTGAAGATGCCGTAGCCGCCGTCGAGCTCCGCCTCCACGGTCTTGAGCGCGACATCCTTGGCCCGCCCTTCCAGGGCCTTGGCCGACCGCACCGCATCCAGCGCAAAGCGCCGCAGCCCGTCGCTCTGGTGGCACCAGGCATCCAGGTACCAGGTGTTGCGATAGTGGATCAGGCGCTGGGGCGACACCTCGCGCTGGGACTCGGTCTGCTTGGCCCGTGTGAAGTAGACGATGTCCAGCCGCTTGCGCTTGAGCAAGGCGCTGCCGATGGCCTCGAACCAGCGGCTTGGCACCGGCCGGCGGGCCGGGTTGACGATCTTGACCCGCTTCATCAGCTCCCGGGACTCCGTGCTCGTCGTTCCCAGCATGCCGTTGAGCTTGTCCAGCAGCGGCTGCAGGTGGCGGCCCAGCACACCGCCGGCATCCAAGCCGTCGATCAGCTGATGCATGGTCAGCAGCGCGTGGATCTCGGATTCACTGAACCAGACGCCGGGGAGTTGATGGGCCGGCGCCGTGCCGCTCGCGCCGCCTTCGAACTTGTAGAGGTTGTCGAACCGGTCATAGACGATGGGGGCATCCATGCGGTCGCGCAGGTACTGCAGATCACGCTTGAGGGTGGCCCGGGAGACCTCCAGTTCGTCCATCAGGGTCTCGAAATTGACCCCGCCACGGCTCTTGATCAGCAGTTCGATGCGGTAGAAGCGTTCGGTGCGGTTCATGTTCACAGCTCAGGGAATGAGCCTGCAGCTTAACGCATGGTCACAGATGCGTGCACACAACAGATCCACCCATTTTTCCTGGCTCACGCCATGAGCTCATGGCCGGCCAAACTGACATCCATGCTGAGGGAAAGGGTTCCTTGGCTGCCCGGCGGGCCAGCCGCCGACTCGACGTTACCGAGGAGCGCTTCACCATGGCACAGACCTCTTTCGCCTTCGACGATCTGCCCGCCCCCCTGCTCGCCGCCCAAGGCGGCACGCCCGCGGTTTCGGATGCACTCGATGCGCTGACCGACGCCGACTTCCAGGCCGGCTACGCCATCGGCTGGGACCATGCCCGTCACGGCCTGCTTCCGCCCCAGCGCCATCTGCTGCCGGGCAACCCCCTGCGCCAGGGCTGGCAGGCCGGCCGCGGCGCCTTTGCCGGACGCACCCGCCCCGCCCACCCCGAGGTGCACAGCTGGCTGCATCTGCGCATCGAGGCCTGGGAACAGGGCCTCGCCTTCGAGGACCTGCTGGTCACGCCTCACTTCCTGAAGCAACTCGGAGCGAGCACGTGCCCGGTGAGCCGTGAGGCGCTGACGGACCAGGCCCGGGTGGTGCGACTGAACCAGGCGGCGGGCTATGCCGCGGGCAATCTGGCCCTGGTCTGCGCGCGGGTCGCCCAGGCCCTGCAGGGCATCACCGGAGCGTCAGCCCTGGCCGCCGCGCGTGAGGCAGCCAGTTCCGCCGACGGCCTGTTTCGCCAGCTGAGTGCCGCGGAATGGGAGCGTCTGGCCTGCCTGGTCCTGCTGGCGACGCCGCAGCCCCACGAGGAAGCGGCCCGTTGCCCGCTGCGTGCCCTGCCACCCAACCGGGTCCGGGTGCTCAACCCCATCCAGGGTCTGCAGGTCTGGCTCACGCTGCAGATCGAGCTGGACGGCTGGAGCCAGCGCCTGAACCGCCTGGCCGACCGGCTTCCTGAAACCAGTCGCCTGGCGTTCCGCGTCTTCGTGGGTGGCTTCCTGCCCCGTGTCTGGCAGAACGGCCGCCCTGCCAGCACCGAGGAATTGAAGCAAGGCCTGGAGGATGCCTGGGCCGACGAGCGGGTGCTGCGCCGCTGGCAGCATTTCGCGCTGCAACTGACCGCAGATCAGACCGCGAAACTGCTCTCCGAGGCCTTGGCCCTGGGCATCAGCGGGCGGCGGGTGCACCAACACGCCGACTCCAGGGCCACCGATGGCTGGGCCCTGGAGTCGGGCGGCCGGGCAGATGCCGGTTCGCGCGTGCGGGTTCAGTTCAGGCCGATGCTGCGCAGAAAGCCCTCGACCGCATCGGTGTAAGCGCTGGACTCACCCAGCTTCTTGTTCACGTCGGCATGGGTGAGGTCCACCGGCAAGACCGTGGCCTTGCCGCCCAGCGCGTTCACCTTGTCGGCGAAGCTGCGCGCCTGGGGACAGGAGTCCGCGCGCTTGGTGGAGCACACCAGCATCATGGGTGCCGGCGCCTTGCGCAGTCGCCCATAGGGCGACACCTGCTGCCAGAAACCCCGGTCCGAGCCGAACACCTTGTCGTAGAAGCTGTAATGCTTCTCCTGCATGGTGCGCACGACGTCCATCGAAGCACTGTCCAGCGACACGGTGCCCAGCCAGGGGCGGGCCCCCTGGTTCAGCGCCAGTTCCGGCGCAGCGGAAATCAGGGACACCAGGTGGGCGCCGGCCGAGTGCCCCATCAGCACGAAGCGGCTGGCATCGCCGCCCCAGTCGGCCGCATGGGATTGGGCGTAGGCCAATGCCTTGCCCACGTCGTCGACCTCGCCCTGCACGTCGGTCTTGGGCAGCATGCGGTAGTTCGGGCAAACCACCACATAGCCCTTGGGGATCCAGCGGGTGATCTTGTTCATCACCACGTTGGCCGTGGATTTGTCACCGATCATCCAGGCCCCGCCATGCACCATGAAGATCACGGGCATGGGCGCGTTGCCATTGCGCACCGAAGGCATGTAGACGTCCAGGCGCTGGGCCGGATCGGCGCCATAGCTGACGTCCAACTGGGCCTTCACATAGGACGGCAGGGTCAGCGGCTCGGACTTGCCTTCGCCAAATTCGCCGCTTTCCTGTGCCGCCTCGATACGGCGGGACAGCACGCGGTCCACGATCGCGTCCCGCAGAGGTCCGCCAAAGGCCGGGGTCATGAGCAGCCCCCCCAGAGCAGCCAGGGCCCAACGCTTGCTTCGATCGTGCATGAATGATCCTTTGCGACGGCGCAACACATGCACCGTCCAACGCGCCGGGGGCCCAGGGCGGTTGACACGCCGGGCACCTCAGGCATCCGAAGAGGCCAGGAAGACCTCGCATCCCCCCCGCGGGTTGGGCACATAGCGGTCCCCGCCCAACGGCATGATCTTCGGCCCGAAGGGGTTGGCCGTGCCAATGAACATGCCATGCGGCGTCGACACCAGGGTGCGCAGCCCCATGTTGTACGGGTTGCCCATGCCATTGGTCGTCACCGGCACCCAGTTCACGCCGTCGTAGCTGCGGTACAGGTCAAAGCCGCAAGAATGTTCCAGCAGGAATTCCGGCGTGAGCTTGTTGACGATGTTGGTGAAGGCCGGCGGCCAGCGGCGACGGTTGGCGTAGCCCAGAACGGAACTCCACTCGAAGGTGCCCATGTAGAGCCAGCCCTCGTGTGCGCACATGCGCCAGAAGTAGCCGTTGAAGAAGTTGTCGAAGCCCGGCAACCAGCCCGACAGGGCCTCCTTGCGTCCGATCGGCGTGTCGCGGCTCTCGCCCACCAGCAGGTCCCAGTGACCGTCCGGCGCGATGCGGATCATCTCCGGCGGCGCCGGGCCGATGCGGTTCTGCGTGTCCACACCACCGCCCTGGATGCCGCCGCCCACATAGAGGTGGCCCTTGAACGGATACAGGCTCAGCACGCACTGGTTCAGCGGCCCGCGGTAGGCGCCCTTTTCGACGACCTTCTCCCACACATAGGGCTTGGGGCCTTCGACCGTGCTGCGCCAGATCTGGAAGCCTTCGAGGTTGAAGGTGCCCACATAGAGGTGGTCACCAAAACCGGCCATCTCGAAGATGGTCTTGTTGCCCGCATCACCGAAACCGAAATCGGACACCGGCTCCCACTCGCCGCTGCCGGGATCGGAACTCTCGTACACCACCGAGTGGGCCGAGACGTTCGGGTTGCCCCCGCGCGAGCCTGCCGGGGTGGTGAACATGCGACCCTTGAAGGGCACCATGGTGCGGATGGTCGTGACGGGCAAGCCCCCCAGGCCCGGCTCGCAGGTCGGCTCGAAGTTTCGGCCATCGGTCGAGCGCAGGATGTTGGGCCCCGGCCCCCGGGCGGGAGACCAGGTGCTCACGAACAGCTCCGGCTCGGAGGTGGGCGTGGGCTGGTACACCACCATGCCGCGGAAACCCAGCTCGCGGGGAATGGGCTTGCCGTGGCTGCCGATGATGGTCGGCGCCTTGAAGACCTTCTCCCAGCTGTTCTCGGCCGGCGTGTAGCGCCAGATCTCGGCATGCATGTCGAGATCGAAGGGGCTTTCCGGGCACTCCACCGGCCAGACGTCCATGCCGATGGGCAGGCGCGCCTTCATGAAGGGGAAGTTGCCCCGGGTGGTGGCGACATAGAGATGGTCCTTGTAGTAGGCCATCGAATGCGCGTAGGCATTCAGGCCATCCCCGAACCCCCCATGCGCGATCAGGCGGAAATCGCGCTGACTGAACCCCGGATAGATCCCAAGCTTGTTAGACGGCCGCCGCACTCTGTTCTTCCGTTGCCATGGCCGCCATGAAGGAAGCAAGCAGTTGCTCGGCCTCCTCCCGGCTGGCGGCCGGCCCCACCCGGGCCTGTTCACGTGTCATGAAGTACCACGCATCGCCGGACTGGATGATCCGGTCGCTGCGGAAAAAGTTCTTCTTCGCCTCGCCGGCCCGCTGACGGTGCCGCGCGTGGAATTCTCCTCCCCAGAAGCGCTCGCAGCCATGGATCAGTTCCTTGGGGCGCGAGGACGGGAAGAAGTGCCCGCCGTCGGGCACCCGGCGGAACACCGCATGGCCCCAGACATTGAGCAGCTCACGGCCGGTCAGGCGTGCCTGCGAATGGTCGCCGTACATCGCCATGATCGGGAAGGCGAGCTTGCGCAATTCCTCCAGCCGCAGGCCGTCGTCGCTGCCCATCAACTCCTTGCCGGCCTCGGTCTGGTCCATCAGGCGGATCCACTGGCTGGCAGTGCGGTTGCCGTACTTGCCGATGAAGGGACTCACCAGCTCGGCCAGCGCGGGCGGCACCTCTTCGCTGCGCAGTTGCAGATGCGCCACCTCCGTCAGCAGCTTGTAGCCGAAGTACGGGTCGCGCGTGTCCAGATGGATGTGGTGGGCCTGCAGGATGGCCTGCATCTCCTCGCCGAACTGGCCGGCCTCCCACTGACGCTGGTGGCGAGCCGCCGAAATGTGCGTGTCCGCCAGCACCAGGCTGCGGAAGCGCTCGGGGGCCAGGCAGGCCGCGTTCAGCGTGATCACGCCCCCGTAGCTGTGGGACAGGAAGTGGGCCCGGGCAATGCCCAGGTGGTCCATCAGGCCCAGCAGGTCCTGGGCCTGTTGCGGCGGGGTGTAGCCGCCCGGCGTCATCTCCGAGCGCCCATGGCCGCGCAGGTCATACAGGGTGACCCGGAAGCGCTGTGAGAACACCGGCGCGTAGTGGAAGTACCAGAACGCGAGGTTGGTGGCCAGACCATGCACCATCACGAGGTCTTCGACCTCGCCCTCGGCGTTCTGCGGCTCCATCTGAACATAGTTCAGACGGACGCCATTGACTTGTGCGACGGGCATGACGGCTTACTCCAAATGGCCCGGCGTCCTCAGCCGGGCAGGCATCTCATCCTCTGAATCCGTGGACATGGTAGCGCCGCCCATGCACAGGACAGGGGCATGCACCTTGTCGTATTTCACGACCCTGGGGAAGCACACGGGCATCCGCATCACCTCAGGACACCTCCGCGCCGCCCTGCTCGACAGCCAGGGCGATCACGGTCTGGGCATCCCTGTACAAGGAAACCTCCATCTGCATGTCGTCATGCACCACCTGGGCGCTGTGTCCTGCGGCATCCAGGAAGCGAACCTCGAACTTCTCGGGCTGCCCCTGCAGTCCTGTGCCCAGGCATTTCGCCGCCGCCTCCTTGGCGCACCACAGGGCCAGCAGATGTTCACTCTGCTGCCCAGCAGGAATCGCGCCAAGGGCCGAACGCTCTTGCTCGCTGAGCGAGGCTGCGAACAGTTCCGGGCTGCGGATGCGTCCCCACTGCTCGGCATCCACCCCCACGGGCACCTGGGGCGGATTGACCGCCACCACGCTGCCCCAATCGTTGTGGGTCAGCGAAATCTCCGGAGCTGCGATCAGCTGGTCACGCCACCAACCATCCACCCAGGGGGCACCCAGGGCGTCGTGGCGCACCTCGATCTCGGAGGAGTACAGCCATTCACCCGTTTGCTGGACCACCCAGTAGCGCACCGCCTCCTTGATGCAGGCGCGCCCCAGTAGCCACTGCCGCTTGTGCCGGGCGTTGCCGGTCAATGCCGCCCAGGCCTCGCGCTCTTCCGCGCTCAGGTAGATGTGGGCCAGGATGCGCAGGAAGATGTTGGCCGACTGGCTGCAGAAGTCCTCCGGCAGGTGCTCCAGTGCCCAGACCAGGGTGCCGCGCTCGGCCCCCGCGGCCATGGGTTGGCCCAGCCAGCCCTGCAGCGGGTCGCGCCGCACCTGGTAGAAGCGGTTGGGCACCGGGAAGAAGACATTCACCAGATTGCTCACCCGCACCAGCGGCTGGCCCTGGGTGTCCAGGCACTCGAACTGCCAGGCCCGGGGGGCCGAGACCTCGTTGCTCGACGGATCCAGCGAATGCTGGCGGGCCAGCAGGCGCAAGTTCGGCAGGTCGGCCGGACAGGGGCTGTAGAGCTCGATGCGGTCGATGGTCGACGGGAAGCAGTTGAAGTCCGTGCCGGCGAACTGGGCGATCCAGTAGGCGGCGAGCTGCCCCATGGCGTCCAGCAGCACCGGGTTCAGCACCAGCCGGGTCGGTTGGCCCGGCACGAAGAAGTCACGCAGGCTCACCGGCGAGAGCTGGCAGTCGATGCCGGCGTCGTCCCAGCCGTCGATGTGGGTGATGCTCTGGAACACCGGGCCGTGGAACATGCCGCAGGTGTAGAGCTCCTCGTCGTTCCACAGGGAGCTGCGCCATTCGCTCAGCGAGGCCAATCCCGGGAGTTGCCAGACCGGCTGGAACAGGAACTCGCCGCTGACCAGCTTGCCGGACGGACCGGACAGCACGGCGGCGTAGCGCTGCTGGGCCGCATCGACCAGCCGGGCCTCGACGGTCAA
Organism: Ideonella dechloratans; assembly: GCF_021049305.1. Lineage (GTDB taxonomy): Bacteria > Pseudomonadota > Gammaproteobacteria > Burkholderiales > Burkholderiaceae_C > Ideonella > Ideonella dechloratans. Next base: position 1,492,839 of record NZ_CP088081.1, on the reverse strand, counting down.
CGCGACCTCGCCCGCGTCGAGCGCGATCCAGTCGAAGGCGCGCACATGCTCGACCACCGTGACGTTGACATTGCCGGCCAGGGCCGCGCAAGCCTGGGCCATGATTTCCAGGCTGACCATCATCGGGACACAGGACAGGCCCAGCACCGCGTCCTGGGGATCCACCCGCCCGGACAGCACATGGTCGCGCAGGAAGTTGTCCTTGGCCAGGTTCAGGGTGCAGCGCGCCACCAGATGGTCGGCATCCTGCTCGAGGATCTCGTCCAGGAAGCCCGTGGCCTCCGTCACCGGATCCAGATCCTGGGGTTCGGCCCCCTCGAAAGCTTCGGGCTGGAGGCGATCCATCACCGACTGCTGCTGGGCCAGGAAGCCACGCATCATGTCGAAGTACTCGCCCATGACCTGCTGACGCAGCGCCAGCTCGGCATCCTCGGTGGCCTCCACCGCCGTGGGTGCAGGGGCAGCAACGGCCGGCGCAGCCGCCGCCAGGGGCACGGCCGCTTCGACAGCCGCCGCCTGGACCGGTGCGGCCACGGCCTGCACCACGCCTGGTGCGGCCAGCGTGCCCAGCTGGGCGCGCTCCGCCTCGGTCAGGTGCATCTGCGGCATGGTGTTGTCCAGCAGAATGCCCTTGGCCTTGGGCACCGACAGGTCGCCCAGCGGCACCTGCGTGAGCGCACGCTGCTCGAACAGCTTGCCCAGCGCGACCGGCTTGCGGTTGACCCAGAGCTGGCCCAGCACCATCAGGAACTGGTCCACGCCGGGACGCTTGCGCTGGTTGGTGGCTACGGCCACGTAGTCGCGCCCGGCCAGAATGTCGTTCACGAAAGCCGTCAGGTTGGCCGAGGGGCCGACCTCGATGAACCAGCGCACGCCGTCGTCGTGCATCTTCTGGATCGTCTCGCGGAAACGCACCGTGGTGGACCACTGCGACGCGGCCGTCTGCCGGATGGCGGTGGCGCCGTCCGGGAACAGGCCGGTGGTGGCGCAGGAGTACAGCGGCACGCGGGGCGAGCCCAGCTTGATGGCCTTGTAGTACTTCAGGAAGGCCTTGGTGACGGTGTCGAAGGCCGGCGTGTGGTAGCCGCGGTCGAAGGGCAGCGGCATGCAGATGGCGCCGGCCTGGGTCAGACGCTGCTGCAGCGTGGCCATCACATCGGCCGCGCCGTACAGGATCACCTGGTTGGCACAGTTGTCCATGGCCACGACCACGCCCGGGCCGCTTTCGGCCAGGTGCTGATCCAGGCTGGGACGGTCCATGGCACCCACGGCCAGCAAGGCGCCGGTCGGGATCGAGCCGTTGGCCAACTCCTCACGGTAGACGCGGTTGAGCTCGCGGATGAACTCGGCCAGCTCCTGCGAAGACGCCGCAGGAATGGCGCCGGAGGCGGCCAGCGCCGACGACTCGCCCGAGCTGTGGCCCAGCATCACGTCAGGCTGCACGCCCATCGTGCCCAGCAGGGCATTGAGCGCCTGCGCGCCCACGAACACGGCTTCGGAGCCGACGTCCATGTCGTGCATGCGCCGCTCGAGTTCGGCACGACGCGCCTCACTCAGGCCGGTGGGCGGCGGGAAGGCGATGTCGGTGCGGCGCTCGCCCGGCACATCCGGGTACAGGCCGCACCAGAAGTCCAGCCAGTCGCGCACATCATCGAAGCACTGGGCCATGTCCGACAGCATGGCGCTGTACTGCGAGCCCTCGCCCGGGAAGATGAAGGCCAGCTTGCCCTCCAGCGGCTGCGCGCTGTAGAACATGCCGCCGCGGGTGGCCCAGGAGGTGGCGCCACCGCTGCCCAGCTTCTTGAGCGCCTGCTGCAGCTGCTTGTTCAGCCCGGCAGCGTCGCTGGCGACGATGGCCAGGCGACAGGCGCCCTCGCCCACCTGACCGGCCAGCGAGGCGGCGATGTCGCCCATCGACAGATCGGTGCGGGCGGTCAGCCAGGCCTGGACCTGCGCGATGCGCTCGACCAGGGCCTCGGTCGTGTCAGCCGCGAGCACGCACAGCTCGGACGGCCAGGGCATGCAGCGCGCCGGCTTGGCCGCAGCCACCGGGGCCTCTTCCAGCACGGCGTGGGTGTTGATGCCGCCGAAACCGAAGGAATTCACCCCCGCGCGGCGCGGTGCGCCCTGAGGGGTGATCCAGGGCCGGGTTTCGTTGTTGACGTAGAGCGTCGTGTCGTCGATGCCCAGCTCGGTGTTGACCTCGTCGCACAGCATCGGTGGCAGCACCTTGTGGTGCAGTGCCAGGGAGGCCTTGATCAGACCGGCCATGCCCGCCGCCGGGATGGTGTGGCTGATCATGGACTTCACCGAACCAAGCGCGATGCTGCCCTGCCCGGCCGTGCGGGCCCCGAACACCGACTTGAGCGACGCGATCTCGGTCTTGTCACCCAGCGGGATGCCCGTGCCGTGGGCCTCCACCAGGCCCACCGTGGACGGGTCCACGCGGCTTTCGGCGTAGGCGCGCTGGACGGCCAGCGATTCACCCTCCATGCTGGGGGCCAGCAGACCAGTGCCTCGCCCGTCACTGGACTGACCCACGCCGCGCAGCACCGCGTAGATGCGGTCGCCATCGGCCAGCGCTTCATCCAACAGCTTGAGCACCACGATGCCCAGGCCTTCGCCCAGCAGCGTACCGTCGCTGCCCTTCTCGAAGGGGCGCACCTTGCCGCGGCCGCTGAGCGCGCCCAGCTGGGTGAAGATCACCGCCACCTCGGCCGGCAGGGAGGCATTGACACCGCCCGCGATCATCAGCTTGCTGCGCCCCAGGCGCAGTTCGTCCATGGCCGCATTGACCGCCAGCAGCGAAGACGAGCAGGCCGCGTCCACCAGGTAGTTGGGGCCCTTGAGGTTCAGGCGGTTGGCGATGCGGCCGGTCATCACATTGGGCACCAGGCCCGGCGCGATGTCGGGCGTTGCGGCCGGCAGCTTCTTGGCCAGCAGCGCCCGCACCGATTCCAGCTGCTCCGGCCCCAGGTGGGGGCAGGCCGCCTGCAGGATCTCCACCGTCTGGTCCACCACGATGTGGTTCTGGATCAGCGTTCCCTGACCGCGGTGCAGGTAGGTGCTGTGGCCCAGCACGATGCCGGTGTCGCGGTGGTCGTAGGACGGGTCGAGGTAGCCCGCGTCCTTCAGGGCCTCGGCCGCCACCTTCAGGGCCAGGAACTGGTCCGGCTCGCCGCCGTCCAGCGAGCTCGGCATGATGCCGAACTCGCGCGGATCGAAGCGGTACAGGTCCCGCAGATAGCCGCCGTAGGGCGTCTTGATGCGACCGGTGTCCAGATAGCGCTGGGCATCCCAGGAGTCCACTGGCTCGGAGATCGCGTCCACCCCGCCGATGATGTTGCGCCAGAACGCCTGCAGATTGGGGGCCTGCGGGTACATGCAGGCCATGCCGATGATGGCGACCGGCGCCGGGGTGGATGCGTTCCCGCTCACGGGGACTCCTTGGGAAAGATCGGTCATTGCAACAAACTCACACCGACGACTTGCTGGGCTGCTGACCGGCGGTGCCGCCCAGCCGGTTCAGGGCCTGGCTGGCGATGCACTGCATGTCCTCGATCATCATCACCACCTCGCCGGCGGCGTTGGTGTAATAGACGTTGGCGCCCACCAGGCCGGCATCGTCCAGCGGCACCACCTCCAGGGACATGGTCATCTGCTCAGGCAGTTGGTCCACGTAGCGCACCACCCGGCCGAAGCGGGTCGGCAGGCAGGTCTCGTTGCGGAACTCGCGCGCCCAGACGATGGCCAGTTGCGGACCGGCATCGATGATCGCCGGGTCGAAGACCCAGCGGTCATGCTCGGCCGGCACGCCGCGCAGCCAGCCATGGGGCGCGCTCGGCACCACGGTGGCGGCGGCGGCATCGGCCGACAGACCCTTGAGCGCCGTCATCACCTGGAAGCGCGGCCCGTGGAACAGGAACTGGTCATAGGCCTGAGCCACCGGCAGCTTCTTCTCGAAGCGCGCGCGCACCGGGTGGCTGAAACCTTCGGGCAGGCGCTGCTCCAGCCGCAGCACGGCTTTGTAGTGCACCACCGTCTTGCCGCCCTGCTGCTCGCTCTGCAGCGTGGCCACCACCTCGAAACCTTCCGCGCTGCCATAAGGCGGCGGGTTGATCACGATGTCGAAGCGGCGCACGGCCTCCTTGAGCTCCACGCCCTTCATCAGACGGAAGTCCTTGACCTCGACCACACGCCAGCCCGGCCACAACGCGTGGCCGGCCTGGGAAAGCAACTCGAGCGCCACGGCCGCCGGCAGCACCGGGGTCGCATCGATGCGGTGTTCCTGCAGGTAGGCATGGTTGGCGTCGATGGCGAAGCTCACCACCTGACCGCCCATCGGCAGGGTCATCATCTCCGCCGCCCCGAGCAGGGCGCCAAGCACCTTGCCGGGCGCCGCGGGCGCCTGCAGCTGCACGCGGCCCAGATCGGCCTCGCGTTGCTCCCAGGGGCCGGCACCGCAGATGATCTCGACGTAGGTGTCGTCGGTGCGCAGCAACTCGTCCTTGAGCAGCTGACGACCGTCGGCCGCCGTCACCAGGTAGACGCCCTTCTCGGCGAACTTGGCCTCGGTCTCGGCGGTCACCATGCCGGCACCGAACATCGTCGGTCCCCACGGTCCCCAGCACAGGGCGTTGACGTTGACCTGACCACCCCAGCGACGGTAGAGCTGGCAGCACAGGCGGTTCATCAGTTCGTTGGCGGTGGCGTAGTCGGACTGGCCGCTGTTGCCGTACCGGCCGGCCACCGAGCTGAACACGGTCAGGAAGCGCAGCGATTCGGGACGCAGGTACTTCTGCAGCAGCAGCAGTCCGATGACCTTGGTGTTGACCACGCGGTCCCAGCTGTCCGAGGCCTTGTCCACCAGGAACTTGTCCTCGATCACGCCGGCGCCGTGCAGCACGCCGTGGATGGCCCCGAACTGGGCGTAGAGGTCCTCGATCAGGGCCTTCATGCCGGCATCGTCACCCACGTCGACCGAACGGTATTCGACCTTGGCGCCGCGCTGCTCGAAGTCGGCGCGGTTGCCCAGCATCTCGCGGGCGGCCATCACGGCCGCCACCTTCTTCTGAATCTCGGCCGGCTTGAGCGCGCTCTTGCCCGCGCGCACTTCGGCGATGAAGTGCTGACGCAGAGCCTCCGGCGTGGTCAGCGCGGCCTGCTCGGCCGGCTCGGCCGCGGGCCAGGCGCCCCGGCCGGTCAGCACCAGGGTGTTGCCCGGCAGGGCCAGTTCGCGCAGCACCTCGGCGGTGATGCCGCGGGCACCGCCGGTGGCCAGCACCACGATGCCCTGCAGCCGGGCCATGCGGGCCGGGTCGACCGGCGCGACCATGGCCTCGGTCTTGAAGACCGTGCGCTGACCGTCGGGATAGCCCACTTCCTGGCGGCCGCCCACGACCTCCAGCTCGGTCATCACGGTCTGGATCTGGGCCGCCGGCGACTGGCTGGGGTCCAGGTCCACGATCTTGACCCGCAGCTCAGGACGCTCCTCATGGAAGGACTTGAGCATGCCGGCGGCGCCGGACTGCAGGGTCAGGCCGGCCGGCACATGGGTACCGGCGCGGTTGAAGTAGCCGCCCAGCGCGCTGACCGACATCACATGGGCGCCCTCGCCCAGGCTGGCCGACAGTTCGCGCAGCAGCAGGAACAGCGATTTCTCGTTCACCAGCAGCTGCTGGCGCCATTCGGCCACCGAGCCTTGCGGGGGCAGCATCTCGCTGCCCAGCTCGGCCAGGTGGACCAGGCCGGCCAAGGGCTGCGCGCTCTCGCGCAGCTTGGCCGCCCACTCGATCAGGGCCGATTCACTGCCCAGCACGTCGCGTCCCACCAGGACGGACTCGCGCCCCTGCTCGCGCAGGGCGCCTGCCAGGGCCTTGGCCTGGCCTGTCAGGTCATCGGTGATGACGAACAGGCCGGCCTTGAACTGCTTCAGTGCATCGGCTTCCAGGGCTTCGTGCACGGGCACGACGACATGCCGAGGCGGGTGGCCGCTGCTGGCGGGTGCAGCGGCCTTTGATCCCGTCTCGGCAACATCAAAAGGGCTGGCGACAGCGCTCCCGCTCTTGGCCGACCCCATGATGTCCAGCATGCCGTTCAGCGTGGGCTGGGTGTTGAGCTTGCTGCGGCTCTCGGTCAGGGCCGCGCGCAGGCCTTCCGGCAGCTTCTGCAGCATGGCGCCGACGACCTCGATGCGCTTGATCGAGTCGATGCCCAGGTCCGACTCGAGGTTCTGGTCCAGACCCACCATGTCGCGCGGGTAGCCGGTCTTTTCCTCGACGATGGACAGCAGCATGTCGACCATCTGCTCACGGCTCAGCGCCGCGCCGGCCGCAGGAGCGGCGGCGACGGGCGCCGCAGCCACCGGTGCGGGCGCCGGCGCAGGCTTGGCAGCCACGGGAGCGGGCACCGGGGCCGGCATCACCGGCGCGGGCACCACCACCGGGGGCGCCACGGGCGCCACGGCGGCGGGCACCACCGCGGGCGGCACGACGACGGCCGGTGCCACCGGCGGCGCCTCGGCCACACGGGCCAGGGCCACCGGCTGGGCAGGGCGCGCCAGGCGGGCCGGACGGGCCGGAGCGGCCACGCCTTCGCCTACGAACATGGCCATCACCCGTTCCTGGGTTTCCAGGAACTGGCGCATGGTCTCGAAGTATTCCGACATGACGCCGGAAGATCCTGCCGGTGGCAGGGGACGTCGTTCATCCATACGGGGCTCTCTTCTCCAACGTGAAGGGGGGGTTGCGGGCTGCGGAACCGAGGGCGTGGCCGCCGCCGGCATGGAAAGGGTGGCGGCCGCCGGCGCGACCGACAGGGCCGCGGCAGCGGCCACCGGGGCCACCGCCAGGCTCAGGCTCTGGGCCTGCTCCAGCGTGACGCCGATCTGGCGCACCGGGTCCGACAGGCGGCGCACGCCGCTGCCGTTGATCATCCAGGCATGCTTGGGCACACTGACGATGCGCTGCAGGGCGCCCAGCTGGGCCGGGTCGCCGACGCGGCAATCGCGGCCGAACAGGGGTGACGGGTCCAGGTCCACGCCAGCGCACAGCATCTGGGCGACGCCGTTGAGGAAACCGCCCAGACCCGAGCCATCGTCCAGCGCGATGGCCTTGTGCGGCTGGCCCGCCAGGATCTTGGCGGTCAGCTTGGCCAGCACGGACTTCGGACCCACTTCGATGAAGGTGCGGGCGCCGTCGGCATACATGGCCTCGACTTCGGCGACGAACTCGACCGACTGCACCAGGTGCTCGGCCATGCTGCGCTTGACGGTGGCCACGTCTTCGGCATGGGGGCGCCCGGTGGCGTTGGAGTACACCGGGATCTGGCCGGGCTGCCAGTCGGTGGCCTCGATCATCTCGGCCAACGCCGACTGGGCCGGCGCCACCAGCTTGGAATGGAAGGCCGCGGCCACCGGGATGGGCGTGACATCGAAGCCGGCGGCGGTCATCTTGGCCATGGCGGCCTCGACGCCCGCCCGGGTGCCGGAGATGATGGTCTGCAGCGGCGCATTGTGGTTGGCCACCACGACATCGGCCACATCGGCCAACAGGCGATCCACATCGGCCCGCGGGGCCTGCACCGCCGCCATGGTGCCCAGTTCGGCACCGTCGGCCTTGGCTGCATCGACGATGAAGCGACCGCGCGCCGCCGACAGCTGCATCAGCGTGTCCAGACCATAGGCGCCCGCGGCGTGGTGGGCAACGAACTCACCATAGCTGTGGCCGGCCGCCATGTCCGGGGCCAGGCCCATGCCCTTGAGCAGGCGCAGCAAGGCCACCTCGATGGCCCCCAGCGCAGGCTGGGCCACATCGGTGCTGGTCAGGGCCTTGCGGGCGGCGTCCAGCCCTTCTTCATCGTAGACCGCCGGCGGGAAGATGAAGCGACCCAGCGTGCTGCCACGGCCGAAGCGCGCCTCGAACGGTGCCTTCAACGCGGCGTTGGCCTCGGACAGGGCGTCGGACACCTGCGGGAAGGCCACCGCCAGCTCGCGGCCCATCATCGGGTATTGGGAACCCTGGCCGGAGAACAGGACGGCCACCTTGCCCGGCTCGGCACCGGCCGCACCGTGGTGCACGCCCGGCGGCAGCATCGGCACCTGGCCGTTCAGGAAGGCCGCGGCCTTGCCCAGCTTGTCGGTCAGGTCGGCCAGATCCTTGGCCACCACGGCCAGGGTCTCCACGCCCGGCTGCCACTGGGACGCCAGGGTGGCGGCCAGGTCGCGCAGGGCCAGCGCACCGAGCGCAGGCAGTTCCTCGCCCAGTGCGACCGCCTTGGCGACGAGCTGCGCCTTGTCATCGGCGGCCAGCAGCACCAGCTCGGCCGACCACTGGTTCATCGGCGCGCTGCGCAGCCAGGGGCGGTATTCCCGGGTGTACTCCTCCATCACCACGTGGAAGTTGGTCCCGCCGAAACCGAAGGCGCTGCAGGCGGCGCGGCGCGGCGTGTCGTCGCTGGTCAGCCAGGGCTGGGCATCCAGCAACACGTGCAGCGGCGCATCCTCGGCCAGCAGGATCTTGTTGGGCTTCTTGACGTGCAGATGCGGCGGCAGCACCTTGTGCTGCAGCGCCAGGGCGGCCTTGATCAGGCCGGCCACGCCGGCCGTGGCCTTGGTGTGGCCGATCATGGTCTTGACCGAGCCGACCACCGCAGCGTGCGGCACCACCCCCTGCTCACGCATCAGCAGGCTGGTGCTTTCCAGCTCCGCCGTGTCGCCAGCCACGGTACCGGTGCCGTGGGCCTCGAACAGACCCACCTCGGCCGGGCCGAAGCCGGCCTGCACATAGGCACGGCGCATGGCGCGCAGCTGACCGGCCGGCAGCGGCGCGGTCATGCCCTTGGCATTGCCGTCGCTGCTGGCACCGGCGCCCTTGATCACGGCGTAGATGCGGTCGCCGTCGCGCTCGGCATCGGCCAGGCGCTTGAGGGCGATCATCGCGATGCCCTCGGAGATCGCGATGCCGTCGCCCTCCTGGTCGAAGCTGGCGCAGCGGCCGCGCGGGGACAGGGCCTGGGTCTTGCTGAAGCACAGGAAGCCGAAGGGCCCCTGCACGGTGTCCACGCCACCGGCCAGCACGAAGTCGCTGCGACCGGCGGTCAGCTCGCCCACGCCCTGGTAGACGGCCGCCAGCGAAGAGCCGCAGGCAGCATCGGTGGTGAAGTTGGCGCCACCAAAGTTCAGACGGTTGGCGATGCGCCCGGCGATCACGTTAACCAGGATGCCGGCGAAGGAATCCTCGGTCCACTCGGGCAGGCGGTCCGCCACGTCATCGGGCAGCTGGCCGGCGAAGCGCGGCAGCTCGGCGCGCAGGCCGTACTGGGTGCCCACATCCCCGGTGCCGCCACTGGCGCCCAGGATGACCGAGGCGCGTTCGCGGTCGAAGGGACGGTCCACGTAGCCGGCATCGGCCAGGGCACGGTGGGCCACTTCCAGCGCCATCAGCTGCATCGGGTCGATGGCCTCCAGCGACTTCGGCGGCATGCCGAACTTCATCGGATCGAAGGCCACGTCGTCCAGGAAGCCACCCCACTTGGAGTAGATCTTGTCCTTGGCATGGCGGTCGCTGTCGAAGTACAGGCGCCAGTCCCAGCGGTGCGACGGGATCTCGCTGATGCCGTCGACCTTCTTCAGGATGTTTTCCCAGTACTCGCGCACGTCCGCCGCCTTGGGCAGCAGGGTGGCGATACCGACAATGGCCACGTCGGCCGGCGGGATCGCGGGCGCCGCCACCGCATCGGGCTGACTGGCCTCGAGCCGGTCGCTCAGCAGTGCGGCGGCGTCATCGGTCACCTGGCGGTGCAGGGTGGCGATGTCGGTCACCTCGGCGCGCAGCGTGGCGACCTGGCCCAGCATGTACATGCCCTCGGCGCTCTGGCGCTCGGGCGTGAGGGTCTCCAACGCGCCATTGAGGCCGCTGCGGGTGGTGCCCTTGGAGGCGATGCGCAGGCGCCCCATCACCAGGTCGTCCAGCACCTTGCGGGCCTCGTCCACCGGCACCTTGGCCTCGCGCATCTGGTCGCGCTGGCGGAAGAAGTCCTGTGCGAAGGCGGTGTAGGCACAGCGGCTGGCGTGGCCGGGGCCCGATTCGAGTGCCACGGTGTGGTCGCACTCGATCACTTCCTTCTGGAACTGCTCGACGATGGCACCGCTTTCGACGATCTCCTTCGTGAACAGATAGGCACTGCCCATCAGGATGCCGACCTTGACGCCCTTGGCCATCAGCGGAGCCACGAGGGTCTGCACGAAGGCGGACGACACGGCATCGTGGATGCCGCCGGCGAACAGCACCTGCAGCTCGGCCGGGGGGACCTTGCCCTTGGCGAGCTCTTCCAGCAACTTGTCGACCATCGTGCTCCAGAGCACGAAGCTGCTCAAGGGGCCGATGTGACCGCCGCACTCGCGGCCTTCGAAGATGAAGCGGCGCGCACCCTCCCCGACGAACATCGGGATCAGGTTGGCCGAGGGCACGTGCAAGAAGGTGGCGATGCCGGCCTTCTCCAGTGTCACGGCCTGGTCGGGGCGGCCGCCGGCGATGATGGCGTAGGCCGGCTTGTGCTCGGCCGCCATGGCCAGTTGCTCGTCCAGCAGAGCCTGGGGCGCGAAGCCCAGCAGGCCGATGCCCCAGGGCTTGTCGCCCAGGCGCTGGGTGGATTCATCCAGCAGTTTGCGCAGGGCCTCGCCCTTGAGCAGCGCGAAGGCCAGCATCGGCAGCGCCCCGCCTTCGGCCACGGCCTGGGCAAAGGCGGCACTGTCGGACACGCGGGTCATCGGCCCCTGCACCAGCGGATACGAAATCCCCAGGGCCTCGGCCAGCGGGGCGCTCTTGGCCAAGGCCTGCGACCGGACGGCAGCAGGCAGATGGTCGGCGACGGCCGCATCGATGGCCTTGAGCACCTCGCCCAGGCGGCGGTACTGCTTGCGCCAGGCGCCGGCGAAGCACACATCCTGTCCCAGCGGCAGCAGGCCAGCGCGCAGGTTCACCCAGTCGATCTTGCCCTGGACCAGGCCCTTCAGGCGCTCAAAGCCGGCGCCCTCGCCTTCCACGGCCAGTTGGCGCGCGGCGTTGTGGCCGGGGCGCACCAGCACCCGGATGTACTCGCCGTGCTCGCCGTCACCGATGGCCTGGGCCTCGTTGCCCGACAGATTACCCAGCAGGGCGACCAGGGCATCGGAGGGGCCGGCATCTTCCAGCAACAGCACCTGCGAATCCAGGACCACACCTGCCATGCCGATGGCGTGGCAGGCCGCGGCCACATGGGGCGTGACACCACCACGCAGGTACAGCGGCAGCTTGCTGAGCTTGAGCCACTTCTGGATCAGGATGAAGCTGGCATCCTCCCCCACGAAACCGCCGGCCTCATTGCCCTTGAGCAGCCAGCCCTCGACCACGCCATCGGCGGGCAGCGCGGGCACCACCGGCGCACAGACCTCGACCAGGATCCGCACGCCACGCTCGCGCAGCTGAACCAGCAGATCCCAGCCGCTGGCCAGCACGGCGGGCTCGACGATCAGCCAGCTCAGGCCGGAGAGGGCCGGCGAGCGCAGCGCAGTCTCCAGCGTGAGGTCCAGGCGGTCCAGCTTGAGGCCATAGCCCTGGCCGGAGAAACGGGCCACCGTCGCCAGTATCGCCAGCACGCTTTGGCTGTCGGGATGGAACTCGGCATTGACCACACCCACCGCACCGGCACGGCAGGCGGCAATGGCCAAGGCCGCCTCAGACGCGCCCGCGGGGGTGAAGACAAACGTGGTGAACAGTTGCTTGGACATATGTCTTCGGGCCAGTTCTGCAGACGGTCGCGTCGGCCAGTCGCGCCGGAGGTCTTGGCCAACGACTCGCTCCAAGGGGTTTCTACCAACCCTGCTGGCGGGGCGAATCATGTAGCCGATAGCTTGATGTGCCTCTAATGTCCCCCGCCGATCCGGCTAGCGACTATCCCTAACCTCTATCGCGGAACGGCCCCGGAGAGGCCCGCGTGGGGGAAATCACACGAAAGAGACAACCTGGCCGGCGCTTGCCCGCACATGCCCCGAAGATCCTCGCGCTTGCGCACAACTTCCCTTCACATCGCGACAAATCGTCACCTGGAATTATGCGCAGCAGTCTGCCGCGTCAGGCCAGACCCAAAAGAGGGACATCTTTCACGCTTCGCGCCACAACGTCACTCAATCGAGCAGAAAAAAGGCCCCCGCCCAGGCGGAGGCCTCCAGGGCACCGGCTTTCAGGCCGTCAGGGGATCCACGACCACACCTGGACGGTGACGAAGCGCTGCACCGCCAGCGTGAACGCCTTCCAGACCGGCATTGAGGAACCCTCGATCTTGGTGTATCCGGTCATGCCGGTGCGCAGTTCCTGCTGGGGGTTGGGCACCTCGGCGATGACCTTCACCACCGTGCCCATGGACTCGGTCGTCACGTTGCGATCGATCACCGTCACCTTGCCGTCATAGATGCGGTCACTGAAGGCCACAGGCCGCACCCGCACCGGGGCCCCCACCTTGACGAAGGAGATGTCGGTTTCGGGCACCTGGATCTCCACCGACACCTTCGTGGTGTCTTCCACGGTGGCGAAAGCCTGCCCCTTGTCGATGTAGCTGTTGAGGCGGTCCTTCAGATGCAGGGTCAGCAGATTGCCATCGAAGGGCATGACCAGGGCGGCGCGCCCCACCTTGGAGGCGTACAGGTCCCGCTCGTCCTTCAGGGACTTGAGCTTGGCCTCGGCCGCGGCGATCTCATCCTTCGTCGGACCGGTCTTGGCCAGCGCGAGCGCGGCGCGCTTCTCGGCGGTCTGCATCGTATCGACCTGGTATTCGCGGCGGGCCGCGTCCAGTTCCTCGAAGGACACGACGCCATCCTTGTACATGCGCTCCATGCGGGGCACACGGGCCTTGGTGAAGCTCTCGTGCTCGATGGCCACCTGCAGCTCACGCTCCGCCACGGCCACGTACTCGGGCTTCGGCTTCGACTTCAGGTCGGCCACCACCGCGGCCTGCTCGGCCACCTTGGCGTCATAGACACTGACCTGGGCCTGGTAGTCCGGCGTGGCCAGCGTGGCGATCAAGGCGCCCTTCTTGAGGGACTCGCCACCGTCGTAGTTGACTGTCTGCACGACGCCACCGAAGTCGGTGGTGATGACCTGACGCTGGCTCGGGTAGGTGCTGAAGCGTCCGCCGGTCTCGTAGGGATAGGGCATCACCAGGATCAGCAGCGCCGTGAGGGCGCCCGCGATCTTCACGTAGCGCGACCAGTTGCTGGGCGGCTTGAGTTCGTCCTCGGCCTCACCCACCGTGTCCGGCAGCGTGCGCTTGCGCCAGCGGTCGAACTGCACCGAGCGCTCGTAGGCCGCCTGGATCATCTGCAGGCGCTTGAAGGTGCGCTTGAGCAGATAGACGCCCATGATGATGGCCAGCACGATGGCCGTGCCCCCCAGCATCACCGACTGCAGATAGGCACCCACCATCAGGCAGGCCACGATGACCAGCACGAAGGCATAGACCGTGGTCAGCAGCGCGTAGGCGGACAACAGGCTGCCATCGGCGTCCTTGTAGGCACGCCCGTTCATGCGGTTGAGCAGGGTCTTGTAGGCCTTGCCGCGCAGATGGGGTTCGTTCGCGAAGGCGGAGAGCAGGTGGTAACCGCTGCCCTTGACCAACGGGTTGCCCGACACGAACAGCAGGTCGATGCCGGCGATGAAGAACAGCGCCATGCCGATCTTGGGCGCCAGGCTGCCACCGTCGCGGGTGTTGTACCAAATGAGCACGCCCAGGCTGAACAGCACCAGACGGGCCAGCAGGGGCCCGCCCTGCAGCCACATCCGCTCGCGGCGGGAGAGCTGCTCGACATGGCTGACCGTGACCACGAAGCGTGGCAGGAAGGCCATGAAGACGGAGGCGCCGAAGGCACTGACCGTGCAACGGAAGGCATAGGCGATGAATGCGGTGGTGAGCGTGACCACCAGATTCACCGTGAACATGCTGAAGATCACATGCTCCAGCAGGCTGGTCATGCTGTGCAGGTTCTCCATGTCCTGCACGATCAGGTAGCTGTACTCGAAGCACAGCATCAGCGCCGCCACCACCAGCAGGGGCAGGATGTAGACGATGTAGCGCAGCGGGGCCACGACCGGGCTCAGCAGCTTCAGCGCCGGCCGCGGATCGAAGAGCTTGAGCATCCAGCGGGTGGCCCGCGGGTCGAAGCCCACGGCATCGTTCATGCCGGCCGGCAGGTCGCCCTCCGGGCCGGCCGGCGCACCGGGCTTGGCCGCTGGCGCACTCGCGGGCACAGGGACCGGTGCAGGCGCAGCCGCCGCAGCCCCGGTCACCTGGGCGGTGTGGGTCTTGACCACCGCCTGACCATCCTTCACCTCGTAGGTTTTGGTGCGGAAGGGTTCCAGCAGGGCATGGGTCGGGTTCTCCATGTCCAGCAGCTGGCGGTCGGCCAGGCTGGCAAAGAAGAGCTCGATCTCCTGCTGCGAGATCGGGCGACCGAAGCGGTCTTCGAACACCGACTGCAGCTTGGGGTAGTTCTCGCAACCCGGCAACACCTCCAGCAGGAAGAACTGCCAGGGCTCCATGTCGTGAACCTTGTTCAGCAGCTTGTCGCGCAGCAGATAGCTGGGCTGATCGTTCTTGACGATCTTGAATGCCTCCAGGCGCTTGGGCAAATAGGCGGGCAGCGCCACCTTCTTGGTTTGCTCAGTCATGACCAGATCTTTCTGCTGTTAATTCTTCGGGCTGGACGCCGCGTCATCCGCGGCGACGCTCTGCAGCACGTCCGGTGCCGCCACCTTCCAGCCGCCTCCCAGGGCCTTGTAGATCAGCACCAGGGACAGGTGCTCGTCGCGCAGCGCGTCGATTTGCAGCCGCTGGGCGGCCGTGACCTGGCGCTCGGCATCCAGTACCTCGAACAAGGTGCCCTGACCGCCCTGGTAACGCTTCTGCGCCAGTTCGGCCACCGACTTCACGGCCTTCATCTGCCGGGCCAGCGCATCCAGACGCTGCACGGTCTTCTGGTGGTAGACGAGCGCGTCCTCGGTCTCCATCAGGGCGTTGCGCACCGCGCGGCGGTAAGCATCCACATGCAGGGCCTGCACCGCCTCGGCTTCGCGCACCGAGGCATCGTTGCGGCCACCATCGAACACCTTGGCCACCAGCTGGGTGCCGACGCTGCCGAACAGGGCCGGCTCGGTGACGAAACGCGAGAGATCGGTGCTGGCGTAGCCGAACAGACCGGTCAGCGAGATTGTCGGAAAGAACTCCGCCTTGGCCACGCCGATGCGGGCATTGGCCGCACGCAGGTTCGCCTCGGCCATGCGCACGTCCGGGCGCTGCTCCAGCACGGAGGAGGGCAACCCCTGGGGCACCGGCGGCGCCTTCAGCGCATCCAGTGCCGTCGACCGGGGGATCGTTGCCGGATCGGTGCCCAGCAGAATGGCCAGCCCGTTCTCGGCTGCGGCGATCTCACGCTCCTTGGCCGGCACGGCCGCGGCCGTTTCCTCCAGCGCCGCGCGGGCCTGCATGACCTGCAGCATCGTCCCAGCGCCCCCCTGCTGGCGCGCCTCGGCCAGACGGATGACTTCCTGCCGGTTCGCCACGTCCTGCTTGAGCAGGGCCAGCTCCCGGTCCAGCGCCATCAGCTGCACATAGCCGCTGACCACATTGGCGACCACCGTGAGCGTGATGGCCCGCCGGTCTTCATCGGTGGCGGCCAGGTCGGCCAGGTAGGCCTCGTTGGTGCGCTGCACCCGGCCCCAGAGGTCCAGTTCCCAGCTCACCTGGGCCTGGAGCTCATAGGCCGCACTGTTGACCGGCGTGCGCGAGGACAGCGGCACCTGCCGCTCCTCACTCAACTTGTCCCGGGTGGAACTGCCGCGCAGCCCCACCTCGGGCAGCTGCTGGGCCTTGGCCAAGTCCGCCCGCGCCGCGTACTGGCGCACCCGGCCGGCCGCGATGCGGATGTCCAGGTTGTTCTGCAGCGCCTGCTTGACCAGCGCATCCAGTTGGGTGTCGCCGAAGGATTCCCACCAGGCCAGGTTGGCCAGGTCGGCCACCGGTGCCGCACCGGGCTCCGGCGTGCGCCAAGCCGCGGGCGTGACGACCTCGGGACGCTGGTAATCGGGCCCCATGGCACAACCGGCCAGGGCCCCGGTCAACAGGGCCAGCAGGGGAAGGAGGCGCATGGGAGGCCGGCTCCTGGCGCGCGTGGGATGGCAGTGCGTCATTCGTCCTTGTGCTCCCGTGCAAAGCGCTCAGCCAGCAGATCGAGGGCGTGCTCTTCGATCTCCTTGACCCGCACCAGGCGGTTGCGCAACTCGTCGAGGATGGCCTCGAACCACTTGATCTCGTACTCGATGTGCCGCCGTTCCGCCACGATGTCCTCCATCGGCATGTTGGGCGGCGGCCGGCCTTCCTCGTCGAACAGGAACTTGATGCCCTCGGCAATCCGGCTGTTCGCGTTGATGTACTGGACCTGCTTCTCGACGTACTTCTTGACCTTCTTGGCCTTGAATTCCTGGATGACCGCCAGCCGCAGCGCCTGCTGCTGCTTGGACAGCTTGCTGAGGTCCGGATGGCTGGTCACCGGGTCACCGTCGATGGGACCGAGTCGGGGGCGGGTGCCCGGCTTGCGCTCTGGGTTGTCTGTCATGCCAATGCTCTTTGGGTGCCGGTCCAGTGTTCAGGAGTAGCCCAGTTCCGCGGCCAGTTCCAGCACCTGCGGGTACAGCCCCTTGCCGTCCGGGCGCCAGGCCAACGGCTTGTCCAGCGGCGGCACCTTGACCTTGTGGGGACGGAATTCCGGCCCGCGCAGGAAGTTGGGGTCGTTGCCGAACAGGGCGGTGATGGGACCGAAGCAGGCGAACGGCGAGCGCTCCGGATGCATCATGGCGTCGATGGCCTCGGCATCGTCGCGGATACCCAGCCAGCGGCACACGTCGCCCAGGAACTGGGTCGGGTCGTGCATGATGTCCTCGCCGCGTACGCGCATCTGCTGCTCGGCCGGCACCTGGTCGAGGAAGTTCAGGATGTTGGCGTTCAGGTCATGCCAGGCGAACTGGGGATCGACGAAGGCCCGGTCTTCCAGGAAGTCGATCGAGTTCACGTACAGCGCAAAGGCGCCGTCGTTCATGGCCATGATGGACTTGCAGGTGGCCACCGGATGGCGGGTCAGGTGCAGGAAGCGCGCGTCCGGAAAGGCGCGGTACATGGCCTGCATGCGCTTGATGGAGATGGTGTAGGACGGGCTCTTCTCGACCGCGATCAGCGGATGGATGTCCGCCACCAGCTCCTGGTAGATCTCGGCGGTGCTGCGGTGCTGGCGGGCTGCGCACCAGTGGTTGGCCATCTGGACGGTGGCCGTGGTCTGCTCGCCGCCGTAGATCTCCGCCACCGCGCGCAGCAGGCCCTGCCGCGTCTTGGAGAAGTTCTCGATCTCGTCGCTGCGCCGGACCCAGAGATCCATCAGCCGGTCCACATTGAACAGGCACAGCTCCGGCAGACCAAAGGTTTGCGGGTGCTGCCCGATCATCGCGTTCATCAGCGATGTGTAGGACCTCGGTGGCGCCAGAAGAAACAGCGGTGCGGCCATCGGAACTGCTGTGGACAGGTACTTCGCCAGGACGGTGGAACAGCCACCCTGCCTTAGCGACACACGGACAAGTGTGTCACCGTGATCGGGTGACCACGTGGCCAAGATGCGGCACACCTTCACGGGATGCGCCATCTCGGTTCGCGAACTGTCGCGTCCGATTGGACTCCGCACAATCCCGAACTTGCATGGCGCCCCCTGTGAACGTAGGGGAGAACGACAGCTTGACGGCGGGCAGTATGCCGCCCTTGCCGCGACAGGCAGAGCCGATTCGGGGCCCGGTGACAACACAACCCCTAGAACGTCCGCCGGTCAGGCTGCAGACAGCCGCAGCACCATGGAGATGGGCCTCTCGGCCGATCCCGATGCTGTCCCCTGTTCGCGCGATGCGACCGCGGGCGACACCGGCGCAGAAATGAAAAAAGCCAGCACGCTTGCACGTGCTGGCTTTTCTGTCTGGTGCGGCTGGCAGGATTCGAACCCACGACCCCTTGGTTCGTAGCCAAGTACTCTATCCAACTGAGCTACAGCCGCTCACTGTCCGCAGGTGACTCAGGTGAAAAAGCCAGCACCTGAGTGCTGGCTTTCCTTGTCTGGTGCGGCTGGCAGGATTCGAACCCACGACCCCTTGGTTCGTAGCCAAGTACTCTATCCAACTGAGCTACAGCCGCATGCGGAAGCTAGCAGTATAGGGTGAAACCAGTTTTCGATGCAAGCACTTTTTGCCTGAGCCGACGATCAGTCCAAAGCCGCGGCCCGCTGATCGAAATGGCCCGCCTGCGCCTCGTCGTCTTCCTGCCGGGCAATGCGCGCCAACACCCGCAACGCCTGACGCCGCACCCGGCTGGGCAGGCTCTCGGCGCTGGCGGTCTGCTCCAGCAGGCGGCGCGCCTTGCCCCACAACTGGCGGTGGGCAAACACCGCGCCCGCCGCCGCGACGATGGCAGGCTCGCGCCCGTAGCGCGACAGCGCCTGCTCCATCACGGGCAACCAACGGGTGTCCACCGCGTCCACACAGGCCACCAGGGCCAGCGCCAGCTGCTCCCGGCCTTCGCCGTCCTGGCGCTGGAGTTGCTCCCAGGCAGGCCACAACCAAGTCTGACCCAGCCCGGGAACACCCAAGCTGGCGGCACGCCGGGCGGCTGCGGCCAGGACCCAGGGATCGCGACGATCGGCCTCGTCCAGCCCCTGCCAGACGCGGCCAAGCTGACTTTCGTCCAGCGCCTGCTCCAGCGCGTCGATGGCAAGGGAGCGCAGCAGGGACTGCGCCGCCCCGACGGAGAAGCCCTGGTGCTTGGCCAGCAGCCGGGCCGTCTGCAGCGCCTCCAGGGGACGCCCCAGCTGCCTGGCCGCCTGCAGCTTCAGCCGCAAAGCCTGGGTTCGCCGCGCCACACCCGGCGGCAGCTCGGACAGCAGGGCCATGCAGCGCCCGGCGTCACGGTCCTCCATGGCCCATTGCGCGGACAGCAGGAGGATGCCTTCCGACGTGCTACCGCTGCCTTGGCAGGCCTGGGCCAGCGCCAACTGCTCGTCCCGCGCGATCTTGTCCTGCAAGCGGTGCAGCGCGGAGGCCGCGATCAATCGTGCCTGCACCGTGAAATTGCGGTCCTGCGCCAACTCGCGCGCTTCGGTCTGAAGGTCCAGCGCCTTCTGGACCGCCCGCTGCGCCCGCGCATAGCGCGCCGCCAGGAACTCGCCGAAGCCTTCCCGCAGCAAGGCCTGGGCCGCACGTTCGCGCTTGAGCTCGCGCCATTCCCGCGCACGCACGGGAAGGCTCAGCAGGGACTGGGCCGCCTGCAATGTGGCGAACAGCACCATCACCACGCCCAGCAGCACGAGCAGGAACAGATTGAGCGACAGGTCCAGCCGCCAGTGGCCGTAGAACAGCGACACCAGTGCGTCGTTCTGCCCGAACGCGGAGGCCGCGACCACGGCCGCCACAAAGAGAAGGATCAACCAGATGACCGAGCGCATGGGGTCCGTCCGGGGTGTCAGCGGCCGGCGGCCGCGGCGGTCAGTGCCGCCAGGGTGTCGTCCGGTCGCGGCAGCGTGGCCTGCCGGCTCTGGCCCGCCACCTGCTTGAGTTGCTCCTGCACGGCCTTGACGCGCTGCGAGCTGGCATCGAAGTAGCGCGTCAGTATCTGCTGGGCCTGGGCGATGTCGCCCTGGGCCTGGTCGAACTGACGTGACAGCAGCGCCAGGCGGGCGTTGAGCAGGTGCAACTTCAGGTTCTCACGCAGGAAGAAGGCCTGCTCGGGCGCCACCAGTGCCGCCTCCGGATGATCGATGGAGGTCACGCGCACCAGGGATCTGATCTCCACCCAGGCTTGGCTGGCAAACACCTTCCACTGGTCCCGCAGCACGCCCCACCAAGCCATCTCCGGCAGGTTGACCGGCGCCTGATCCTCTTGCGTCCGCGATGCGGCCTTGTCCGGCGCGGCGGCCCGCACCGGCGCGGGTGCAGCGACCTCGCGCCGCTTCGGCGAGGACGTCAGCGGCAGATCGTCCACCTGACGGGTGGCTTCGTCCAGACGGATCGACAGGGCAGGCACATCCGCCACGGCCACGCTGCGCAGGCGGTCCATGTCGCGTGCCACGGCACGGCGCACGCGTTCCAGCCGGGGCTGGTTGTAGCGCGCCAGCCGCTCATCGGTCTGCTTGAGCACGGCCATCATGGGCTCGACGCTGCCCGTGATGGCCGCCTGCTGCTGGGCCACCCGCAGCCCGGCCTCCACATCGGACAGCACGTTCTCGTCCCGCGAGCGGGACATGGAAGAGATCAGATCCTCCACCTGCGAACGCTGCAGGGCCGTCTCGGCCACCTTGGCTTCCAGCAGGGCCAGCTTGGCCTCGGATTGCGTGGCAATGTCATGGGCCTGGCGCGAGAGCATGCGCGCCTCGGCCGATTCGTCCTGACTCACCTGCTGGCGGCGCACCAGCTCGGACTCCAGCACCTGAAGGCGCTCGTGCGTGGACCAGGCCAAGCCCAGGGCGCCCAGGCTCAGGAGGGCCATGCCCCCCAGGGCCCAGGGCACCCAGTTGCCGCGCCCTTCGGCGGGTGACACGGAAGACGCCCCCATGGCCGCGACTGGCGCCACAGAGGACTCGGCAGCGGCCGGAGCGGCTGCGGATGGGGTGTTGTCGGTGGTGCTCACGTTGACTGTCGATTGTATCGACCGGACTTCCCGGCCTGCGGCGCTGCGGCGCCCCCGCCACACCCCGGGGGACCATCCCCCCTGAATCGAGGGACAAGGCCTCCGCCCCGTCCTCGCGCCACCTTCAGCCCTTCAGGGCCTGCGCCACCGCCTCGACGCCGGCGGCCACATTCTCCACACGCCCGAAGCCGGCCTGCCGGGCCCGGGCCGCGATGCGTTCGTGAGACGCGAGGGCCCAGGCCCTCTCCCAGCGACCCCGCGGCAACAGGGTGAGCAGGTGGTCAATGGCTTCCGAACTGCTGAGCAGCCAGCAGCTGCCCTCGGGATCGGCCAGCGCCGCGGTGGCCAGCGCCCTCTGTTCGGGCGTCCACGCCGGTGCCCGCCTCTGATAGGCCTGCAGGAAGCCCACGTCGGCACCGGCCTGGCGCAGCGTCGAGGCCAGCCAGTCGCGCCCCCCGTCGCCCCGCACGATCCACACCCGACGGCCGCGCCAATCCTCGGCACGCAGGCGCTCCCAGAGGGACTCGGACTCCAGCACCGCACCCGGCGCCGGCGCCACCACCGCCTCGGGCGGCACACCCAGGACATGCAGGGCGGCCACGGTGCCGGGGCCCGTGCAGGCGGCGCGCACGCCGTCTGGCCAGGCCCAACCCGCGGGCAGGCAGGCCCCGAACCGGCTCACCGCATTCGGGCTGACGAACATCACCAGCATGCCGGGCTGCAGGCCGTCGACCATGGCCTGCACCGCCGACGGATCCGGGGCCGGGCCGATCTCGATCAGGGGCAACGCAACCGCCGGCAAGCCGGCGGCGCGCAACTGCCGCACCCAACCATCGGCCTGCGGCTGCGGCCGGGTCACCAGCACGCGCGCCGGCAGGGTCATGGCTCAGACCGGCTGCGCCGCGAGGTAGGCGGCACCGCCTGCCGCCACCAGCCGCTCGGCGGCCTCGCGGCCCAGGGCCTCGGCGGCCTCGGTGGTGGCCACCGAGGCCGACAGGCGGGCCTTGAGCAGCGGCTGCGCCGGCTGCGCCGCATGGCCCAGGGCCACGTCCAACTGCATGCGGCCATCGTCCAGCCACACCGCATGGGCCGCCAGCGGCACGCTGCAGCTGCCGCCCAGGGCACGGGACACGGCCCGTTCGGCGTGTGTGGCCAGCCAGGTGGGCTGGTGGGACAAGGTGGCCACCGCCTGGCCCAGCGGCCCGGCGTCGGCCCGGATCTCCAGGCCCAGCGCCCCCTGCCCCGCGGCGGGGATCATGTCCTCGGCGGCAAAGGTGGCGCGGATGCGCGCGCCCAGGCCCAGGCGCTTCAGGCCCGCGGCCGCCAGCACGATGGCGTCGTAGCCGCCTTCGTCGAGCTTGCGCAGCCGGGTGTCCAGGTTGCCGCGCAGCGGCTCGATGCGCAGGTCGGGCCGCAGGGCCTTGAGCTGCACCACGCGGCGCAGGCTGGAAGTGCCCACGCAGGCCCCCTGCGGCAGTTCGGCCAGGCTGGCATAGCGGTTCGAGACGAAGGCATCGCGCGGGTCCTCGCGCTCCAGGATGGCCACCAGCGCGAAGCCCTCGGGCAGCTCCATCGGCACATCCTTGAGCGAATGGACCGCCATCTGGGCCTGGCCGGCTTCCATGGCCACCTCCAGTTCCTTGACAAACAGGCCCTTGCCGCCCACCTTGGACAGGCTGCGGTCCAGGATCTGGTCGCCCCGGGTGGTCATGCCCAGCAGCTCGGTGGGCAGGCCCAGCTCTTGCTGAAGCCGGTCGCGCACATGCTCGGCCTGCCACAGCGCCAGGCGGCTCTCCCGGGTGGCGATGACAACGGGGGTGGCGATGGAAGCGTTGGATTGCATGGCCCGGGATTATGGCTGCGCCGCACTGCTAGCATCGCGTCCGCCCACGGACGCCTTGACGCTTTAGAAGGACCTTTCATGCCCGCTGCTCAGCCCGCCCGCCGCCCTGCCCGCCCGAATGCCCGGGCGACGAGGGTCAACCGCCCCGCAGAGGATCCGGACAAGGATCGCCCGCTGGTGGAGGACATCCGGCTGCTGGGCCGCATCCTGGGCGACGTGATCCGCGAGCAGGACGGCACGGGGGCCTACGAACTGGTCGAGCGGGTGCGCCAGCTCTCGGTGGCCTATCGGCTGAAGAACGACGCCCAGGCCGGCCGTGCGCTGGACCGGCTGCTGAAGAACCTCACCGCCGACCAAACGGTCAGCGTGATCCGCGCCTTCAGCTACTTCTCCCACCTGGCCAACCTGGCCGAGGACCGCCACCACCTGCGCCGCCGCGAGCACCACGAGGCCCTGGGCGAGCACCAGGCCGGTTCGCTCGCGCACTGTTTCGACAAGCTGGCCCAGGCCGACCACCGCGCGGCCGACATCGCCGCCGCGCTGTCGCAGGCCTACATCTCGCCGGTGCTGACCGCCCACCCGACGGAAGTTCAGCGCAAGAGCATCCTGGATGCCGAGCGCGCCATCGCCGAGCTGATCGGCGTGCGCGACCACCTGCGCACCGCCGCCGACCGCGAGGCCAACGAGCGTCAGATCCGCGCCCGCGTGACCCAGCTTTGGCAGACGCGCATGCTGCGCTACACCAAGCTGACCGTGGCCGACGAGATCGAGAACGCGCTCAGCTACTATCAGGCCACCTTCCTGCGCGAGGTGCCGCGCCTGTACCAGGTCGTGGAGCAGGCCCTGTCGGGACACGAGGTCGGCACCTTCTTCCGCATGGGCAACTGGATCGGCGGTGACCGCGACGGCAATCCCAACGTGACCGCGCCCACCCTGCAGCTGGCCCTGTCGCGCCAGTGCGAAACCGCCCTGCGTCACTACCTGACCGAGGTGCACGCCCTGGGCAGCGAGCTGTCGATGTCGCAGATGCTGGCCCCGGTCACCCCGCAGATGCAGGCCCTGGCCGACCGGTCCCCCGACCACAACCCGCACCGCGAGGACGAACCCTACCGCCGCGCCCTGACCGGCATGTACGCCCGCCTAGCCGCCACGCTGCAGGAGCTGACCGGCACCGAGGCCCTGCGCCATGCGGTCGCCCCCCAGCAACCCTACGAGAAGGCCGAAGACTTCCTGGCCGACCTGCAGGTGATCGACGAATCGCTGCGCCGCCACCATGCCGAGGTGCTGGCCGAGCCCCGCCTGGCGCCGCTGATGCGCGCGGTCCAGGTCTTCGGCTTCCACCTGGCCACGGTGGACCTGCGCCAGAGCTCGGACCAGCACGAGGCCGTGGTGGCCGAACTGCTGCGCACAGCCCGCGTCGAGCCCGACTACAGCGGCCTGGACGAGCAAGCCCGCCGCACCCTGCTGATGACGGTGCTCAACGACGCCCGCAGCCTGAGGGTGCGGGGCGCCGACTACTCGGAGCGCACCGTTTCCGAACTCGCCATCTTCGATGCCGCCGCCGAGGGCCGCCGCCGCTACGGCCGCGATGCCATCCGCCACTACATCATCTCGCACACCGAGGATGTGTCCGACCTGCTGGAGGTGCTGGTGCTGCAGAAGGAGGCCGGCCTGCTGCACGGCCTGCTGCAGGAGGACGCCTCGGTCGACCTCATCGTCTCGCCGCTGTTCGAGACCATCGCCGACCTGCGCCATGCGGTGCGCATCATGCGCGAGTTCTATGCCCTGCCCGGCGTGGCCGCCATGCTCCAGCGCAGTGGTGGAGAGCAGGACATCATGCTGGGCTACTCGGACAGCAACAAGGACGGCGGCCCCTTCACCAGCAACTGGGAGCTCTATCGCGCCGAGATCGGCCTGGTGGCCCTGTTCGATGAGCTGCAGGCCGCCCACGGCATCCGCCTGCGCCTGTTCCATGGCCGCGGCGGCACGGTCGGCCGCGGCGGCGGCCCCAGCTACCAGGCCATCCTGGCCCAGCCCCCGGGCACCGTGCGCGGGCAGATCCGTCTGACCGAACAGGGCGAGGTGATCGCCTCCAAGTACGCCAACCCGGGCATCGGCCGACGCAACCTGGAGACCCTGGTGGCGGCCACGCTGGAAGCCACGCTGCTGAGCCCCACCAAGGCCCCGCCCAAGTCCTTCCTGGAGACGGCCGACGCCCTGAGCGAGGCCAGCATGGCGGCCTACCGCAAGCTGGTCTACGAGACCCCGGGCTTCACGGACTACTTCTTCGAGTCCACGCCGATCCGCGAGATCGCCGAGCTCAACATCGGCTCCCGCCCGGCCTCGCGCAAGGCCACCCGGGCCATCGAGGACCTGCGTGCCATCCCCTGGGGCTTCTCCTGGGGCCAGTGCCGCGTGGCCCTGCCCGGCTGGTGCGGTTTCGGCTCGGCGGTGCAGGACTTCCTGGAAGCCGATCCGGCCCAGCGCGATGCCCGCCTGGCCCTGCTGCAGCGCATGCACAAGCAATGGCCCTTCTTCCGCACCCTGCTGTCCAACATGGACATGGTGCTGGCCAAGAGCGACCTGGGCCTGGCCGCCCGCTACACCGAACTGGTGCCGGACAAGCGCCTGGGCAAGCGCCTGTTCTCCGCCATCCGCGCCGAATGGGAGCGCACCGAGGCCGCCCTGGGCTGGATCACCGGCGAAACCCGCCGGCTGGAAAGCGCGCCCAGCCTGGCCCGCTCCATCGCCCACCGCTTCCCCTACCTGGATCCGCTCAACCACCTGCAGGTCGAGCTGATGCGCCGCTACCGCAACCGGCGCGAGGGTGACCCGGCCAACGAGCGCCTGCAGCGCGGCATCCACCTGTCCATCAACGGCATCGCCGCCGGCTTGCGCAACAGCGGCTGAGGGCCGCAGACGTCATGTGCAGGTGCAGCAATTACCCCCAGCTGTCAAGCCTTGTGTGCCCCCAATCCACCGGTCACGCGATGCGTCCTAGGGACTGTCACTGACATGTTCCCCTCGTATGATCGGCGCACACAAGGTTTTTCTGACGCGATAAACAGTTTGAGGGAACAGGCAGCATGACGCACACGGTCGAGACCGTCGAGCCGAAGATCATCGAGATCGTCGAGGAGTTGACGGAGGATTGGG
Organism: Ideonella dechloratans; assembly: GCF_021049305.1. Classification (GTDB taxonomy): domain Bacteria; phylum Pseudomonadota; class Gammaproteobacteria; order Burkholderiales; family Burkholderiaceae_C; genus Ideonella; species Ideonella dechloratans. Next base: position 1,467,104 of record NZ_CP088081.1, on the reverse strand, counting down.
ACGTCGACCTCGACGGGGGTGTCGGTCCGGCCACGACGATGATCGGCGACATCGGCTTCGCCTCCATCGATTTCATCCAGCTGGTGGTGGCCATCGAAGGCGCCTACAAGCAGAAACTGGGCTTCCAGGACCTGCTGATGCAGAACGGCGCCTACGTGGATGACCTGAGCGTGCGCCAGATTGCCACCTTCGTGGCCGGTCGCCTCAATGGCGCCGCTCCGGCTCCGGCGCCCGCGGCCGCCGCGCCGGTCAAGGCCGCGACCCCGGCCACGGTGGTCACCAGCGTGCCCGACAGCGAACGCGTCACCCCTGAGAAGCTGGCCCGCTTCCGCGCCAGCATCGCCCGTCGCACCCTGAGCGGGGATGACAAGCCCAAGAACCCGCCGGCCCTGTTCGTGCTGTCGCCGCCGCGCTCGGGCTCCACGCTGCTGCGCGTGATCCTGGCGGGCAGCTCCAAGCTGTTCGGCCCGCCCGAGCTGCACCTGCTGCCCTACGCCACCATGGGCGACCGCCTCAAGGCCCTGTCGGGCGAGCACACCGAGCACCTGCTGGACGGCACGGTGCGCGCCCTGATGCAGCTGCACGGCTGGGAGGCCGACCAGGCCCGCGCCTTCGTGTCCCGCTGCGAGCAGGAGAACATGAGCACCAAGGCGTTCTACCGCCTGCTGCAGGAGCCGCTCAAGGGCGAGAAGCTGCTGGTGGACAAGACGCCCTCCTACGTGATCGACGTGGACATCCTCAAGCGCATCGAGGTGGACTTCGAGAACTCGCTGTTCATCCACCTGCTGCGTCACCCCTGCGGCATGATCCGCTCCTACGAGGAATCCAAGCTGCAGCGCCTGATGCCCATGGTGCAGGAAAGCAGCTTCGGCGCCCGCGAACTGGCCGAGCTGACCTGGCTGACCGCCCAGCTCAACACGCTGGAATTCGCCAAGCAGGTGCCCAAGGAGCGCTGGCTGACCCTGCGCTACGAGGACATCGTCTGCAGCCCCGAAGCTTCGATCCGCCAGATCTGCGACTTCGCCAAGATCCCCTACGAGGACGCGATGATCAACCCCTACGAGGAGATGGATCAGCGCATGACCGACGGCGTGGACAACGCCTCGAAGATGAGCGGCGACCTGAAGTTCCACCTGCACAACGCCATCAACCCCGAGGCCGCGGTGCGCTGGAAGCAGTTCTACACCGACGGCATCCTGGGCGCGCAGACCCTGGAGATCGCCCGCTCGCTGGGCTACTGATCCACCGGCTCTTCGCCCCCCCCCGCTCAGAGGCCCTCGCTGGCGAGGGCCTCGCGCACCGCAGGCAGCTGGCGTCGCGAGACGGCCAGCCACTCCCCGTGCGGGGCCAGGCGCACCGCCCAGGTCTCGCCCCCCTCCTCCGCCCCGCCCTCGCTGCCCAGGCCCGTGCGGCGCTCCAGGGCCCGCACGGCGGCCCGCGCCACCAGGGCATTGCGGTGGATGCGCACCACCGCCGCCCCCAGACGTTCCTCCAGGTCGGACAGCGCATCGTCCAGCACATAGCTGTGCTCGCAGGTCCGCAGGGTCACGTACTTCTGCTCGGCCTTGAGGTAGACCACATCCGGCACCGGCACCCGCAGCACCCGGCCCCGGTCGCTCACCACCAGCACCGGCACCTCCGTCGCCGGGGGCGCTGCCACCGGAACCGGCCGCACCCCACGCCCCAGGCGCTGCAGCACGCGCCCCAGGGCCTCCTCCAGCCGGGCCCGCCGCACCGGCTTGGTGAGGTAGTCCACCGCGTCGATCTCGAAGGCCTGCAGCGCATGCTCGGCATGGGCGGTGACGAAGACCACCGCCGGCGCCGGATCGCACTGCCGCAGGCGCCGGGCCAGGGCCAGGCCATCGCTGCCGGGCATGTGGATGTCCAGCAGGACGGCATCCACCGGCGCGCGGCTGAGCAGGTGCAGGGCCTCGGCCGCACTGCCGGCCTCGCCCGCCACGTTCACCGGCAGCGCCAGATCGGCCAGCAGGCCCCGCAGCCGCATCCGCGCCAAGGGCTCATCGTCGACGATCATCAAGCGCAGGCTGTCGTTGTTGTCCATCACACCCTCTCTGCTGCAGGCCGGCTCACACCGGGACCCCCAGGGACACCCGCCAGCGCCCGTCCTCGATCAGGCCGCTGCGGAAGTCGCAGTCCAGGTCGTGCATCAGGCGCAGCCGTTCGCGCACGCTGGCCAGGCCGATGCCATGGCCAGGGCGCCGGGCCGCATCCAGCGGCACCGTGTTGGTCACCGAGATCAGCACGCGGTCGCGGCGGCGCCGGGTGCGGATCTCGATCTGTCCGCCCCGGTCGCTGGGTTCCACGCCGTGGCGCACCGCGTTCTCGATCAGCGGCTGCAGCACCAGCGGCGGCAGGCGGGCGTCGTCGGCCTGCGGGTCCAGGTCCCAGGTCAGGCGCAAGCGGCTGCCAAAGCGCAGCTGCTCGATGTCCAGGTAGCGGCGGCTGAGCGCCACCTCGTCCTTCAGCGTCGTGGCCTCGTCCATGGCACCCAGGGCGGCCCGGAACAGCTCGGCCAGGTCCTCCAGCACCTCCTCGGCCCGGCGCGGGTCCACCTGCACCAGCGCGATGGCGGTGTTCAGGGTGTTGAACAGGAAGTGCGGCCGGATGCGGGTCTGCAGATCGGCCAGCCGGGCCGCGGTGGCCGCCGGCAGCCGGGCCCGGTAACGCCATCGCTCTGACAGCAGCAGCAGCCAGGCCAGCAGGCCCCCCGTCATGAAGGGCGCCAGCCAGGTCGTGTCCAGGTCGCCGGACAGGCCCAGGCGGTTCATGGGCACCCAGGCCAGCAGGGCCGCCACCCCGCCGATGGCCGACACCCCCACCGCCTGGCCCCAGCCCGGCAGGCGGGCCATCAGCGGGCGCGCGGCGCAGACCGTCACCAGCCAGCCCAACGTGGCCGGCACCGCGACCGTGGCCGCCTGGCTGAGCAGCGACACCCAGTGCGTCAGGCCGCGGCTGACGAACAGCAGGCCCGAGCCCAGCACCGCATGCACCAGCCACAGCGCACGCAACACCATGCCGCTGCTGCAACCGGGCAGCGCGCCGGCCGCGCTGGGAGCGCCCGGCAGCTGGGCAGCCAGCTTCAGGTCGTCGAACAGGGTGGTGTGGCTGGAATCGCTGGGGGTGCTCACAGCATCGATTCTGGCCGGGGCCCGGGCCTGCCGGCAAGGCAGCGGCCTAAAATGCCGGGTTCCCCGCCCAGCCCTTCCGCGAGCCCCCATGAGCACCAACCAACTCGACAAGAAATCCCAGGCCTGGTCCGCACTCTTTTCCGAGCCGATGAGCGAGCTGGTCAAGCGCTACACCGCCAGCGTGTTCTTCGACAAGCGCCTGTGGGCCGCCGATATCGAGGGCAGCCTGGCCCATGCCGACATGCTGGCCGCCCAGGGCATCATCAGCGCCCAGGACCTGGCCGACATCCAGCGCGGCATGACCCAGATCCGCAGCGAGATCGAGTCCGGCGCCTTCGAATGGAAGAGCGAACTGGAGGACGTGCACCTGAACATCGAGGCCCGCCTGACCACCCTGGTGGGTGACGCCGGCAAGCGCCTGCACACCGGCCGCAGCCGCAACGACCAGGTGGCCACCGACGTGCGCCTGTGGTTGCGCGGCGAGATCGACCAGATCGCCACCCTGCTCGACGACATGCAGCGCGCCCTGGTGGCCGTGGCCGAGAAGAACACCGAGACCGTGATGCCCGGCTTCACCCACATGCAGGTGGCGCAGCCGGTGAGCTTTGCCCACCACCTGCTGGCCTATGTGGAGATGTTCGCGCGCGATGCCGAGCGCCTGGCCGACCTGCGCAAGCGCGTGAACCGCCTGCCACTGGGCGCCGCGGCGCTGGCTGGCACCAGCTACCCGCTGGACCGCGAGCGCGTGGCCCGCACCCTGGGCTTCGAGGCCGTCTGCCAGAACAGCCTGGACGCGGTGAGCGACCGCGACTTCACCATCGAGTTCACCGCCTTCGCCTCGCTGGTGATGATCCACGTCTCGCGCCTGGCCGAGGAGATCGTGATCTGGATGAGCCAGAACTTCGGCTTCATCAACCTCAGCGACCGCTACTGCACCGGCTCGTCGATCATGCCGCAGAAGCGCAACCCCGACGTGGCCGAACTGGCCCGCGGCAAGGGCGGCCGGGTGGTGGGCCACCTGATGGGCCTGATCACCCTGATGAAGGGCCAGCCCCTGGCCTACAACAAGGACAACCAGGAAGACAAGGAGCCGCTGTTCGACACCGTGGACACGGTCAAGGACACGCTGCGCATCATGGCCGAGATGATCGGTGGCGAGGTGGCGGCCGATGGCAGCCGCGGCGCCGGCCTGACCGTCAAGGCCGAGGCCATGGAGGCTGCCGCGCTGCGCGGCTACGCCACCGCCACCGACCTGGCCGACTACCTGGTCAAGAAGGGCCTGCCCTTCCGCGATGCCCACGAGGTGGTGGCCCATGCCGTCAAGGAAGGCCTGAAGCAGGGCCGGGACCTGGCCGAGCTGCCGCTGGCCACGCTGCAGGGCTTCCACGCCAGCATCGGCGAGGACGTGTTCGAGGTGCTGACGCTGCGTGGCTCGCTCAACGCCCGCAATGTGCTGGGCGGCACCGCGCCAGCCCAGGTCCGCACCCAGATCGCCCGGCACCAGGCCCGGCTGGGCTGAGACTCCGGCGGCCCCTCCGCCGCCGATCCAAAGACAAAGGGGCGCCGCAGGCGCCCCTTTGTCTCATCTGGAGGGCGGGCCTCCTCAGTTGTCGAACTTCACCTCGCTGGCGGTCACCAGCGTGCCGTCCGACGAGCGCACGCCCTTGACCTCGACCTTCAGGCCGTTGGCCAGGTTCGCGGCCGTGCCGTTCTCGAAGCTGGCCTGGGCGTAGGACACCGTCTGGGTCCGGATCACGAAGGTCTGGGCCGTCGTGTCCAGGCCACTGATCAGGCCGCTCAGCTCGAACTCCTGCCCGCTGCCGCTGTCATCGCCACCCACGCTGGCCTCGCTGCCCTTGAGCTCCAGCTTGGTGGCCTTGAGCACCGTGCCCTGCATGCGGCCCTCCACCTCCACCCGCACACCGGCGGCCAGGGTGAGGCCGTTGGCGTTGAGTTGCGCGGCCGAGGCGTCCACCGTCACGCCAGCCACAACGAAGTTCGACAGGCTGGTGTAGCTGGACACCACCGCCTCGATCTCGGCCTCCGTGCCGTCGCCGGGCAGGTAGGTGGCGGGCTGGGCGGTGGTCACCACCCAGCGGCCGCTGCCATCGGCCTGGGTCGACAGGCGCAGGCGCAGCGTGGCGCCATTGGCCAGGCCGGCCGGCACGGCATCGGCCGCGTAGGTCAGCGTGGCCGGCCCCATCTGGAACTGGCGCTGGGCGCTGTTCCAGCCCGACACCACGCCGCGCAAGGTGTAGTGGTCGGGGTTGCTGCGGGGCAGCACCAGCCGTGCCGCATAAACCGTGTTGACCGGATCGAAGATGGCGTAGACCTCCACCTTCTGTCCCAGCGAAATGGCGGACAGGCCGCCCGCCAGGCTGCTGTCGAACAGCGTGGACGCGGTGATGCGCACCGTCTGCCCCAGCACGGTCATGGTGCTGGCCGTGAGGTCCACCGCAGAGACCGGCCCGAGCAGGTCGCTGATGACATTGACGTCCTGCGCGGTGGCGGTCAGCGCGGTGCTGTCGATGGCGCCGCTCTGGATCTCCACCGTCATGCCCAGACGCAGCTCGTCGCGGCTGAGGGTGTTGCCATCCGCATCGTGGATGCGGGCCGTGCTCTCGTCGAAGTGCACCCCGTTGACCACGATCGAGCCGAAGCCGGTGATGGCGCCGCTGCTGTAGCCGGCGCTCATGCCCGTCCCACCGCTTTCAACGCCACCACCACAGGACACCAGCAATGCTGCGGCCGTGAGCCATGCCAGGCCCTGGAATTTCAACCAGCGCCGCCCAAGGAATTCACGCATGGGGCTTCCCCTCCTGATCTTGTGCAGCAGGCCGCCCATCGTCTTGCTGCGAATACATGTACACCCCGACCCGCACACGGGCGTCAGGCGTCAGGCCTGCCGCCTCGATCCCATCAATCCGGCGCTGGATCTCCGGCACCAGCGCCTGGGAGAGCAGCTTCCACTGGGCCTCAATGATGGCCCGCAGTTCCCGGGCGAGGTCCAGGGTCAAACCATCCGCCCAGATCGCCTGCTCAAAGTGCCTGGGTTGAAGGCCGCCGACGTTCTCCACCGCAGCCGACAGATGGTCGCCCACGTTGGCGCCCAAGTAGGCCATGAGCTTGGCCGTGTCTGCATCGGGCACAAAGGCCGACTGGCGAAGTGTCACCGTGTCTGCATCGGCTTCCCACTCCACCAGCTTCAGGCGAACCATGTCATCCAGCACGCTGCGCGGATGGACATCGCGGGAAACCTGGGCTGCAAGCGCCTCGAAACTGGGCGCCACGCCCTGACGCCGCAGGATTTGCGGCTGCCCCCGGCCGTTGAGGTAGTCCGGGTCCGTGCGCCAGCGCTCAAACACGCGCAGGGCCATCGAGGGGCGCAAGCCGGACGATGCGTCGGGCTCGGCCAGCAGCCGACCCACTTCACGGCGGTTGATGCCCGTGGCGGTCGACAGGCGACTGACAAGGCGGTGCGGCAAGGCCTCTGGCGTGGCACGCAAAGCGGCGTCGCGTGCCGCCTGCACATAGGCGGCCTTGAGACGCTCCTCGGCCTGCGCATAGGGCAGGCCCCGGGCCACCAGCAGCTCCGCCAGTGGCCGTAGGACCGCCTGCACGGCACCAAGCAGGGCCGTGTGCTCAGGAGGAACCGTGGGCGTGCTCATCGCCGTGAGGAGAACCATTGAATGTGCATGAATCCCATTTAAACACAGACCTCCCTGCGCAGGGAGGTCTGTGCCTTTCTCAGTCGTCCACCTTGATGAGCGAGGCCACCAGCGTCGTCCCGTCTGTGGACAAGCTGCCCTTCACCTCGATCTTGGCCACGGTGGCCAGTTGCGCCTCGGTCAGGCCGACCCACTGGCTGACGTTGGCGTAGCTGACGGTCACGCCGCGCAACACGAAGGTCTTGGCCGTGGTGTCCAGGGCCGAGAGGCTGCCGTGCAGCTCATAGTCCTCGCCCTGCCCGTGCTCGGCCCCGTCCTCCAGGTGGACGGAGGTGGCCACCAGCACGCCGTTGACCACGCTGCCCTTGATCTCGACCTGGGCCCCCAGCACCACGCCGCTCTGCCCATCCGGGAAGCTGGCGCCACTGGCGTCCACCGGGATGTCGTTCACGCTGAAGCTGGTGACCGAGGTCCAGGCGGTGATGCTGCCCTTGACCTCCGCTTCGGCATGGTCCTCGGACAGCTTGCGCTCATTCGTCTTGAGCGACAGTGCCGTCCAGCTGCCGTCGGCGGCCGGGGTGGTGGCCAGCTTGACACGCACCCACTGGTTCACGGCCAGGCTGGTGGGTTGGGGGTTCAGGCTGGCGTAGCTGATGGTGGCCGTCCCCATCTGGAAGGTGTGGGCCGTGGTGTCCAGCGCCAGGATGGGGCCGCGCAGCTTGTAGCTGTCCACGCTGCTCTCCAGGTCCACGCGGCTGGCCACATAAACCTGGCGCGCCGCATCGTACTGGGCGTGCACCTCCAGCACGCTGCCCACCACGGTGGACAGGCTGGCGAGACCGCCGCTCAGGGTGCTGTCATAGACCGTCGTGCTGCTCACCTCCACCGTCTGGCCCAGCAGGGTGAAGCGGCTGCCGCTGACATCCACCGCGGTCAGTGGTCCCTTGATCTCGCTGCCGTAGCGGATGACGGTGGCCACCGCCGTCTGGGTGCTGCTGTCGATCGGGCCGCTCTCGATCTCGACGCTGTCGCCCAGGCGCAGGTCATCGGCCGCGTGGCGGGCGCCATCGTCGTCTTCCACGGTCACGCTGCTGGTGTCGAAGCGCACGCCGTTGACGATCACCGAACCGAAGCCGCTGATGGCGCCGCTGGTGTAGGCCGCGCTGCCGGCCGTGGTGCCGGTGGTGCTGGTGGACGAGCCGCCACCACCGCCGCAGGCGGCCAGCACGGCGGCGCTGAACAGGGTCACGAGGCCCAGGCGGCGGGTCAGCCCCCCGGGGAAGGTGAAGTCGGAAAGCGATGTGCGCATGAAGTACTCCTTTGGCATCTGGGGGCCGCGGGCTGAACCCAGCGGTGCCGCCACTATAACTGTGCAATTTGCACATTCAATGAGAAGGGACTTCCCTGACACCCGGTTTCACATCGGGTTTCGATTGGCGATGCCGGCCCAAAGACTGATAATCCATCCAGTATGTCGCCGCCGCGCCGCCTGATCGCCCACCTCGACATGGATGCCTTCTATGCCTCCTGCGAGTTGCTGCGCTACCCCGAGCTGCGCGGCCGGCCGGTGGTCATCGGCGGGGGCCGGCGCCACCAGCCCGAGGCCCTGCCCGACGGCAGCCGCCGCTATGCCCGGCTGGGCGACTACGTCGGCCGCGGCGTCATCACCACCGCCACCTACGAGGCGCGGGCCCTGGGCATTCACTCGGCCATGGGCCTGATGAAGGCCGCCGCCCGGGCGCCGGATGCGGTGCTGCTGCCCACCGACTTCGATCTCTACCGCCGCTGTTCGCGCGCCTTCAAGGCCGCCGTGGCCGAGCTGGCCCCGGTGATCGAGGACCGCGGCATCGACGAGATCTACATCGACCTGACCCAGGTGCCCGGCGCCCAGGATCCGGTCGGCCACGACCCGCTGGGCGGGGTGCGGGCCCTGGCCCGGGAGATCAAGAACAATGTGCAGCGCGCCACCGGGCTGAGTTGCTCGATCGGCGTCACGCCCAACAAGCTGCTGTCCAAGATCGCCTCCGAGCTGGACAAGCCCGACGGCCTGACCGTGCTGACCATGGACGACCTGCCCACCCGCATCTGGCCGCTGCCGGTGCGCCGGGTCAACGGCATCGGCCCCAAGGCCAGCGCCAAGCTGGCCGCGCTGGGGGTGAACACCATCGGTGAACTCTCCCGCTGCGAACCGCTCTGGCTGATCGAGCGCTTCGGCCGCAGCTACGGTGCCTGGCTGCACGCCGCCGCCTGGGGGCGCGACGAGCGCCCGCTGGTGACCGAAAGCGAGCCGGTGTCGATCAGCCGCGAAACCACCTTCGAGCACGACCTGCACGCGGTGCGGGACAAGGCCCGGCTCTCCACCCTGTTCACCGAGCTCTGCGTGCGGGTGGCCGAGGACCTGCACCGCAAGGGTTACACCGGTCGCACCGTGGGCATCAAGCTGCGCTACGAGGATTTCAAGACCGTCACCCGCGACCTCACCCTGCCCCAGCCCACGGCCGACGCCGCCGAGATCCGCCACGCCGCCGGCCTGTGCCTGAAGCGGGTGGACCTGCGGCGGCGCCTGCGCCTGCTGGGCGTGCGGGTGGCCAACCTGCAACGGGCCGACGCGCCGCTGGCACCGTCGGTCAAGCGGAGCGCTCGCCCCAACCGCGCGCTGGTGCCCCAACCCGCCAACGTGCTGACCACCGGCCAGGGCGGCTTGCCGCCGATGGCCGCCGAGCGCGACCTGTTCGAGGAGTTCGACCCGCCGGCCCCGGGCGGCGCCAGGGGTTCAGTCGGCGGCCTTGCCGGGCGCTGAAGCCGCCGGGGCCGACGCCGGCTGCCGGGTGGGCAAACGCCACAGCCAGGTGGCCACCACCGCACAGCACAGCGCGGGCATGACCCGCCAGGCCGACGGAATGGCGAACCAGGCGGCGGTGCAGCTGACCGCCATCATCCCGGTGGCCAACTGCTTGGCCCGCAGCGGCACCGCGCGGTGGGTGCGCCAGTCGCGCACCATCGGTCCCCAGCGCGGGTGGTTCACCAGCCAGGCCTCCCAGCGCGCGCTGCCCCGCGAGAAGCAGAAGGCGGCCAGCAGCACGAAGGGCGTGGTGGGCAGCAGCGGCAGGAAGATGCCGACGATGCCCAGCAGCAGCGCCAGCCCACCGGCGCCCAGCCACAGGGCCCGCTGCCACCAGGGGCGCGGAGGGCTGACGGTGAAGGCGGGCAACTCGTTCATGGCGTCAAGAATGCGGGGCAGGCGCGACAGGCGGTTCGGGCGGACGGCTCAGACCGAGGCTTGAGCCAGCGCAAGTTTGGCCCAGTTCCGCACGGCCCGGCTTGGCCCGCCCCCCGGTCAGCGGCGAAAATCACGCTTTTACCCCGAGCCGCCCACCCATGTCCGCACTCGCCTGGTCCGAAGAACTCGTGCTGCAACACCCGCAGATGGACGCCACCCACGAGGAGTTCGTCGAGCTGCTCAATGCCGCCCAGGCCGCCCTGGCCCGTTCCGAGGCCGAGGGGCTGGCCGCCTGGGACGCCCTGGTCGAGCACACCATCGGCCACTTCGGGCAGGAAGACCGCTGGATGCTGGCCACCGGCTTCGCCAAGGACAACTGCCACAGCCGCCAGCACGACCAGGTGCTGGCCATCATGCAGGAAGTGGCCCGTCTGGCCCGCGACCACCAGGACTTCGGCCCCCTGCAGCGCATCATCCCCGAGCTGGCCGCCTGGTTCAGCATGCACGCGCAGTCGATGGATTCGTCGCTGGCGGTCCACCTGCAGGTGGCCGGCTTCGACCCCGAGACCGGCCTGTGCCAGAAGCCGCAGGCGGCGGACGCGGCACCGATCTCCGGCTGCGGCAGCGACCACTGCGCACCGGACCACGCCAGCGCCTGAGCGCGCCGCCCCCCGCGCCAGGCCCGGCGCGGTGCGCTACAGTGCGGCGGCCATGGCGCTGCCGCCCTCTCCCTCCCTGCCTCCCCCGTCCCCATCGGACGATGCGCTGCGCCTGCCCTCTCTCGACGCGCTGCGCGCCTTCGAGGCCGCCGCCCGCCTGGGCAGCTACGAGCGCGCGGCCGAGGCGCTGCACATCACCGCCAGCGCGGTGGGCAAGCGGGTGGCCACGCTGGAAGAGCAGCTCGGCCTGACCCTGTTCCAGCGCGGCAGCAAGCCGCTGCAGCTCAGCGCCAGCGGACGCGAATACCTGGCCGCCATCTGGCCGGCCCTGGAACAGCTGGCCCGCGTGCCCCAGCACCAGCGCGGCGCCCAGCGGGGCCAGCGGCTGCGGCTGAGCGCGCCGCCCACGCTGGCGCGCGAGGTGCTGGTACCCGCCCTGCCCGCCTTCGCCGAGCAGCATCCGGACATCGAGCTGGAACTGGTGCTGTCCGTGCCCTTTCTGGACCAGGGCGGCAGCGATGCCGACCTGGACGTGCGCCACGGCCAGGCCCTGCGCACCGACGAGCGCCCGCTGATGCAGGACGTGCTGATCCCCCTGGCCAGCCCCGCCCTGCTGCCCGACGGCCCCCTGCGCCAGCCCGGCGACCTGGCCCGCCTGCCCCTGCTGCGCAACCCGCTGGAGCCCTGGACCCCCTGGTTCCGGGCGGTGGGGCTGGACTGGCCCGAGCCCGAGCAGGGCCCCCGGCTGTTCGACCTGGGCATGCGGCTGGAGGCCGCCCTGTGCGGCCAGGGCGTGGTGCTGTCCCGTCCCAGCCTGGCCCGCGCCGCCCTGCGGGCCGGCCGGCTGCGGCCGGTGCTGGGTGCAGGGGCCACGCCTTGGTTGATGGCCTCCAGCGCCTACTGGCTGCTGCCCCATGGGGAGCAGCCCGCCCAGCAGGCTGGCGCCGCCTGGCTGCGCGAAGCCTGTGAACGGGCCGCCGCGGACGGTCTGGCCCTGATCACCGGTGGCAGCTGAGGACCGACTTTCCGGCTGGGACGGACGAAATTTCCGCCAAGGCCCGCCGAGGCGGATCTAGCATCCCGTCTCCCCCAAGAAGACCCGAGACAAGCCGATGAGCGTGATCACCCACATCGAAGACCTGCGCGTGCTGGCCCAGCGTCGCGTGCCCCGCATGTTCTACGACTACGCCGATTCGGGCTCTTGGACCGAGGGCACCTACCGGGCCAACGAGAGCGACTTCCAGAAGATCAAGCTGCGCCAGCGCGTGTTGGTGGACATGGACCACCGCAGCACCGCCACCACCATGATCGGCCAGGATGTGGCCATGCCGGTGGCCCTGGCGCCCACCGGCCTGACCGGCATGCAGCATGCCGACGGTGAGATCCTGGCGGCGCGCGCGGCCGAGGCCTTCGGTGTGCCCTTCACCTTGTCGACCATGAGCATCTGCTCGATCGAGGACGTGGCCTCCCACACGAGCCAGCCCTTCTGGTTCCAGCTTTACGTGATGAAGGACCGCGGCTTCATCGAGCGCCTGATCGAGCGGGCCAAGGCCGCGCGCTGCTCGGCCCTGGTGCTCACCGCCGACCTGCAGATCCTCGGCCAGCGCCACAAGGACCTGAAGAACGGTCTGTCGGCCCCGCCCAAGCCCACCCTGGCCAACCTGATCAACCTGGCCACCAAGCCGCGCTGGTGCCTGGGCATGCTGGGCACCAAGCGCCGCCAGTTCGGCAACATCGTCGGCCACGTCAGCGGCGTGGAGAACATGGGCTCGCTGTCCGAATGGACGGCCAAGCAGTTCGACCCCTGCCTGTCCTGGGACGATGTGCAGTGGATCAAGAGCCTTTGGGGCGGCAAGCTGATCATCAAGGGCATCATGGACGTGGAAGACGCCAGGCTGGCCGCCGATTCCGGGGCCGATGCGCTGATCGTCTCCAACCACGGCGGCCGCCAGCTCGATGGCGCGCCCTCCAGCATCTCGGCCCTGCCGCCCATCGTGGATGCGGTGGGTGACCGCATCGAGGTGTGGATGGACGGCGGCATCCGCTCCGGCCAGGATGTGCTCAAGGCCTGGGCCCTGGGCGCACGCGGCACCATGATCGGCCGCCCCTTCCTCTACGGCCTGGGCGCCCTGGGCGAGGCCGGCGTGACCAAGGTGCTGGAGATCCTCCACCGCGAGCTGGACCTGACCATGGCCTTCTGCGGCCACACCCGGCTCGACCAGGTCGGCAAGGACATCCTGCTGCCCGGCACCCTGCCCGCCGGAGCCTGAGCGGGGCCCGCCCCCGCGCCGTTCAGAGGCTGCGCGCCGAGAAGGTGTCGCAGTCGCTGATGCGGCCCTGGGCCAGCCCGCGCTGGAACCAGGCCACCCGCTGCCGGCTGCTGCCGTGGGTGAAGCTCTCGGGCACCACGCGGCCCTGGGCCGCGCGCTGCAGCGCGTCGTCGCCGATGCGCGAGGCGGCGTTGAGCGCCTCCTCCACATCGCCCTGGTCCAGCCAGTGCCGCTGGGCCTCTGCATGCTGGGCCCAGACGCCGGCCAGGCAGTCGGCCTGCAGCTCCACCCGCACCGAGGTGGCATTGGCCTGGGCTTCGCTCTGACGGGCCCGCAGGGCGTCCACCTTGCCGGTGATGCCCAGCAGGTTCTGCACATGGTGGCCCACCTCGTGGGCGATCACATAAGCCTGGGCGAAATCGCCCGGCGCGCCCAGCTGCTGGCGCAGGGTGTCGTAGAAGGACAGGTCGATGTAGACCTTGCGGTCACCCGGACAGTAGAACGGCCCCATCGCTGCCTCGCCGGCCCCGCAGGCGGTGCGGGTGGCACCGCGGAACAGCACCAGCGTGGGTTTCTCGTAGGTCTTGCCGGCCTGGGCGAACTGCTCGGTCCAGACGTCCTCGGTGCTGGCCAGGATGGTGGTGACGAAGCGGGCCTCCTCGTCCTGTGGCGCGCCGCGCTGGCCGGCCGGCTGGGTGGCCACTGGCGCGCTCTGCGGCAGCCCGCCGCCGTTGAGAAGCCCCAGCACCGTCAGCGGGTTGATGCCGAAGACCCAGCCGACCACCAAGGCCAGCACGATGCCGCCCAGGCTCAGGCCGCGACCGCCAATGGGCAGCATGCCGCCCCCCGAGCTGCCGCCCATGCCGCCGTCCTCGCGGCGATCTTCCACGTTGTCGCTTTCCCGGTTGCCTTGCCAGCGCATGGTGTCGTCTCCCCGGCCACGGACGATGGCCGTGGCGCTTCGGAGCGATTGTCGTCCCGCGCCCGGTCGATGCCGTCGGCGCGCAGGGCGTCAAGGCTGTCGGGGTGGTGGCGAGGCGACAGCACTGGCCTGGTCCTGCGCACAAGTGCGCACCAGGGCCAGGATATCGGCCTCGGGCAGAGGTTCGTTGTGACGCAGGCGCAGGCCGCGCTCGGCGGGCTCCCCCATGTCAGCGCCCTCGCTGCGCCCCAGGGGACGCAGATGCAGTCCGGTCTTGTGGGTGGCCAGCGCCAGCAGCGGTCGGCCGCCGTCCAGCGCCAGCACCAGATGGCCCCAGCGGATCGATTCCTCCAGCGCCGGCACGGCCTCCAGAACGAGTTGGCGCACCCGTTCGGCCACCGGCCGCTGGGGCGGTGGCAAAAAGTCCAGCCAGGCCCGGATCAGGGCCTTGGAGCGCGCGGCCCGCATGGCGAGCTCAGTTGCCCGCCGCCACCGCGGCCGCCAGCAGATCGCGGACGTGGTAGGCTTGGAACAGTTCCAGCGCCAGGCGGCGCAGCGGATCGTGCGCGCTGGCATGGGCCGTGGCGATGCGCTCGTAGGCGTACTCGCGGTCAAAGCACATACGGGCCACCTGCACCGGTTGGCGCTCCTGTGCCATCAGCGACTTGAAGCGCAGCAAGGCCCCCATGTCCAGGTCGGTGGCCAGCGGTGCGGTGCGGCGCAGCCGCGGTGCCGGGTTGACCGGCGGGCGGGCCATCACCTCGGCCAGCCAGGCCGGCACGGCGGTGGTTTCAATGGCGTCGGAAGAGATGTGCGTGTGCATGGGCGCTCCTGGGCTCCGGGGTGATCCGGTTGCCTGGGATGGTGCGCCCGCTGTCAAGCACCCGAAGCCGCGATGAAGCGGCCCAAACCTGCCCTGTTCTGAATCCGCTCAGGTCTTGGGCAGGGTGACGCCGTGCTGGCCCTGGTACTTGCCGCCGCGGTCCTTGTAGCTGGTCTCGCAGACCTCGTCGCTCTCGAAGAACAGCACCTGGGCGCAGCCCTCGCCGGCGTAGATCTTCGCCGGCAGCGGCGTGGTGTTGGAGAACTCCAGCGTCACGTAGCCTTCCCATTCGGGCTCGAAGGGGGTGACGTTGACGATGATGCCGCAGCGCGCGTAGGTGCTCTTGCCCAGGCAGATGGTCAGCACATTGCGCGGAATGCGGAAGTACTCGACCGTGCGGGCCAGCGCGAAGCTGTTGGGCGGGATGATGCAGACATCGCCTTCCACGTCCACGAAGCTCTTCTCGTCGAAGTTCTTCGGGTCCACCACGGTGGAGTGGATGTTGGTGAACACCTTGAATTCGCGCGCGCAGCGGATGTCGTAGCCATAGCTCGAGGTGCCGTAGCTGACGATCTTCTGGCCGTCGGGGGAATGGCGGACCTGGCCGGGCTCGAACGGCTCGATCATGCCGTGCTGCTCCGCCATGCGGCGGATCCACTTGTCGCTCTTGATGCTCATCGGGTTTCCTCGGAAGGGCTTGATTCTAGAAGCGCCGCCCGCACTGGGGCATGATGGATGGCAAGCAACCGGAGACCGCCGTGGCCACGCTCTTTCGTCCCGCCGACGAACTGCTGGTGGAATACGCCCGCTTCCACCGCGACCGTCGCAACATCCACACCCACCTGGTGGGCATCCCGCTGATGGTCTTCGGCCTGGCGGTGCTGTGCTCTCGCCCCCCGTTGGCCGCGGCCGACTGGGCCGGCCTGCGCTGGGTGCTGACGCCGGCCGTGCTGTTGTGGGCGCTGAGCACGCCCTGGTACCTCAGCCGCGGGCTGCCCGGACTGGGCCTGCTGGTGGGGTTGATGCACGCGGTCCTGGTGCTGATGGCCACCCCGCTGGGGCAGGCCGGCCACGCCACCTGGCTGGGCTGGGGCCTGGGCAGCCTGCTGGCGGGCGGGCTGCTGCACCTGGCCGGCCACTATTACGAGGGCCGCGCCCCCGGCATCGTGCAGGACCTGATCGACCTGCTGGCCGCGCCGCTGTTCGTGGCGGCCGAGATGCTGTTTTCGCTGGGCTGGCTGGCCACGCTGCGCCAGAAGGTGGAGCGCGAGGCCGGCCCCCCGCGGCTGCGGGATCTGACCGGTCCGCTCACATCGACGCCAGGGGAAGGCCGGCGGACGCCTCGTCCGCATCGAGCAGCCCGATGAGCCGGGTGAGGTCGGCTTCCATCCGGGCCAGGGTGGCCTCGTCGAGCTGAGCCAGGGCCACCGGCAGCACGCCACTGAAGGGCCCCGGACTCTGGGCCAGAACCTCGGCCCCCGGCGCCAGCAGGCGCAGCTCCACCGCGCGGCGGTCGCGTTCGGCCCGCGTGGTGGCCACCAGGCCGCGGTCCACCAGGGCCCGCACCAGGTTGCTGGCGGTGGACTGGCGGATGTCCAGGGCCTGGGCTAGTTCGTTCACCCCGATGCCCGGCCGGGACTGGATGACGCTCAGCGCCCACACCTGGGCACCACCCACGCCCACCTGGCGCTCGACCTGCTGGAAGTGGGTCTTGACGGCATTGAAGACCTGACGGAAGCGGCGCAGCACACGCGCCGCAGGTTCATCGAGCACGGTGGCCACAGGCACGCTCTGCAGAGCGAGATCGGCCGAAACATTGGTACAAGGATTTACCATCGCGGAATGATAGATTGTCTGGAGGGCGGGCCGGAGGCCCGCTGCGCCTGAAATGCGTGGGTCCCTGCGCGTGCTGGCGATTCTGCATCGGGAGCTGGGCCGGCTCGACCTGTGGCGCGGCCGTGCGGTGGTGCTGGCCTACGCGGTGCTGACCGGCCTGAGCATCGTGTGGTTTGCACGCACCACCGAATGGGCCCTGGCCCAGTTCTTCAGTCTGCGCCAGGCGGTCTGGTGGAGCCCGCTGGTCTGGACGCCGCTGTCGGCAGCCGCCATCGTCTGGGTCACCCGGCGCTGGGTGCCCGGCGCGGCGGGTTCAGGCATCCCGCAGGTGATGGCGGCCCTGGACCCGCAGGTCGAACGCGGACAGCGAGGGCTCTATGTCTCGCTGAAGCTGGCCCTGGGCAAGTACCTGCTGGCGTCCTGGGGCCTGCTGGCCGGCCTGTCCCTGGGCCGGGAAGGCCCTTCCGTGCAGGTGGGCGCCGGCATCATGCACAGCGCGCGGCACTGGCTGCCGCCGCGCAGCCTGGTGTCCGAGCATGGCCTGCTGGTGGCGGGTGGCGCGGCGGGCATCGCGGCGGCCTTCAACACCCCGCTGGCGGGCGTGATGTTCGCCATCGAGGAGCTCTCGCGCCGACCCGAGCAGCGCAACAGCGGCCTGATCATCTCGGCCATCGTGTTGGCCGGGCTGATGGGCGTCTCGCTGCAGGGCAACGAGAGCTACTTCGGCATCATCCGGGTGGACGACTTTCGCGTGGACCTGTGGTGGCCGGCCCTGCTGCTGGCCCTGGCCTGCGGCTTGGCGGGAGGACTGTTCTCGCACCTGATGATCCGCTCGCTGAGCGGACAGGATAATGACCGCTTCAGCCGCTGGCGACGGGCCCGGCCTGTGGCCTTTGCCGGCGCCTGCGGCCTGCTGGTCGCCCTGATCGGTGTGAGCAACCAGGGCATCACCTTCGGCAGCGGCTACAGCCATTCGCAGGCCATGCTGGCGGGCGAAGCCGGCATCCCGGCCGTCTATGTGCTGTTCATGTTCCTGACCACCTGGCTGACCGCCTGGTCCGGCGTGCCGGGTGGCATCTTCGCCCCTTCGCTGGCCATCGGCGGCGCGCTGGGCAACGACATCGCCCTGCTCACCGGCAACCCCCAGGCCCCCGCGCTGATCGCCCTGGGCATGACCGGCTTTCTGGCCGCCGCCACGCAGGCGCCGCTGACGGCCTTCATCATCGTGATGGAGATGGTCAACGGCCACGCCATGGTGCTCAGCCTGATGGCCTGCGCCCTGGTGGCCAGCGGGGTCTCGCGCATCCTGAGCCGACCGTTGTACGGGGCCCTGGCCCAGGTGCAACTCCTGCGCCTGCCCGCGAAGCAGATGCCGCAAGGGCCTCGGAAAGAGGCGCCGGCCGGAGAGCCGGAGGGGGACAAAAAAATGGAGCCCACACGGGGCCCCGGAAACAGTCACTCCTGAGACACCTGGCTGCTGCTGAGACAGCCGAGTGCACCGCTCAATTATATCGCCACAAATGTAAACGAACGAGCCTCTCATGCCCTCCGCGTCGCCCCCCTCCAAGACCGTGCTGGCCCGCTACCGCGGCAACTGGCAGAGCGAGATCGACAGCGCGGCCATCTACCGCGCCATGGCGGCGGCCGAGCCGCAGGCCGACCTGGCGGCCTTGTACCGGCGCCTGGCCCAGGCCGAGGAAGGCCATGCGCTGTTCTGGCAGCGGCGGCTGGAGCAGGCGCTGGGTCACCCGCTGCAGCCCCGCACCAGCACGCGGGCCCGGGTGCTGATCTGGCTGGCCCGGCGCCTGGGCGCCAATGCCGTGCTGCCCACCGTCATGTCCCAGGAAGCGGACAACCGCGGCAGCTATGACGGCCAGGCCGAGACGCGCAGCACCACCATGCCGGCCCAGGAACGCTCGCACGCCCGGCTGCTGGCCCACCTGTCCAGTCGGGCCCGCCACGGCTGGAACGGCAGCCGCTACGCGCAGCTGGAAGGCCGGCATGGCGCCAGCGACGGCAACGCCCTGCGGGCCGCCGTGCTGGGCGCCAACGACGGGCTGGTGTCCACCTTCTGTCTGCTGATGGGGGCTGCGGGCGCGCAGTTCTCGGGCTCTGCCTTGCTGACCACGGCGCTGGCGGGGGCCCTGGCCGGCGCCGGCTCCATGGCCATGGGCGAATGGATCTCGGTGCAGAGCGCCCGCGAGCTGTACGCCCGACAGATCGCCGCCGAGGCCGATGAACTGGAACAGGCGCCCGAGGAGGAACGCGAGGAACTGGCCCTGATCTACCAGGCCAAGGGCTTCAGCGCGGAGGAGGCCCAGGCCATCTCGCACCGGGTGATGGCCCAGCACGGCAGCGCGCTGGACACCCTGGTGCGCGAGGAGCTGGGCATCAACCCCGACGAACTGGGCGGCTCGCCCTGGGCTGCCGCCGGCACCTCCTTCATCGTCTTCCTGCTGGGCGCCGCGGTGCCGGCCCTGCCGCTGCTGGTGCTCTCGGGCTTGCAGGCCGTGCAGGCCTGCGTGGCCGCCAGCGGGCTGGGGCTGTTGCTGATCGGCATGGGCATCACGCTGTTCACCGGCGGCAGCGCCTGGCGCAGCGGGCTGCGGCAGCTGGCCATCGGCGCCGCGGCGGCGGCGCTGACCTACGGCGCGGGCCGCTGGCTGGCCACCGGGCTGGGCTGAGGCAGTTCCAGGGGCCGGGCCTCGGACACGCCGACCCGGCGGGCGATGCGGCCCACGGTCAGGCCCTGCACCAGGATCGAGAAGACCACCACGCAGTAGGTCAGCGACAGCACGACCTCGCGGCTGTGCCCGGCCGGCAAGGACAGGGCCAGGGCCACCGACACGCCGCCGCGCACCCCGGCCCAGGTCAGCACCCGCCAGGTGCCCGAGGGCAGGCTCATCGTCAGCCGCAGCAGCGTCATCAGCATGGCCACGCTCAGGCCGCGGGCCGTCAGCGTGATGAAGATCGTCAGGGCCGCCGCGATCAGGATGCCGCCGCTGAAGTGCACCCGGATCACCTCCAGGCCGATCAGCACGAACAGCAGGGTGTTGAGGATGCCGTCCACCAGGCGCCAGAAGCGCGAGAGGTGGTCCTGGGTCTCGGCCGGGAAGGCCGGGTCGGAGCGGCTGCGGGTGCCCACCACCATGCCCACCACCACCATGGCCAGCGGGCCGGAGAAGTCCAGTTCCTCCACCAGGCCGTAGCCGCCCATCACCGTGGCCAGGGTCAGCAGCACCTCCACCTGGTAGCTCTGCACGTCCTTGAGCATGCGGTAGAGCAGATGGCCCAGCAACAGCCCCATCAGGATGCCGCCGCCGCCTTCCCGGGCCAGCTGGCTCAGCGCCTCCGAGGCGGTGGGCCAGTCGCCGGTCTTCACCATCGACAGGGCCAGGGCGAACAGAACCACGCCCACCGCGTCGTTGAAGAGCGACTCGCCGGCGATGATGGCCTCCATGGTGCGCGGCACGCCGGCCGATTTCAGGATGCTGCCCACGGCCACCGCGTCGGTGGGCGAGATGAGTGCGCCGAACACCAGGCAGTACGGCAGCGACAGGCGGATGCCCACCATGGGCAGCAGCTTCCACAGCGCCAGGCCCACCAGCAGCGCGCTGAGCACCGTGCCCACCACCGTCAGCGCGACGATGGGCTTCTGGTAGCGGCGCAACTCACCCAGCTTGAACTGCAGCCCGCCGGCAAAGAGCAGCACCGCCAGCATGCCCCGCATCAGCACGCCAGGGAAGTCGATGGAGGCCACCATGGCCGCCTGGTAACGACGCGGCGCGCTCCAGCCCAGGTAGTCCAGGCCGATGAGCGCGCCGGAAATGGCCAGCGCCACGGACATCACGCCGATGGTGGTGGGCAGGCCGATGAAGCGATGGTTGATGTAGGCGAAGACGGCCGTGATGACCAGGCACCAGACGGTGATTTCAAGCATGGAGCGGGGAGTTCATGACGCGGTGCAGCAGCACAGCGTTCTACGGTACCACCGCGGCGGAGAAGTTCCCCCCGCTCCGATGCTTCACACCCGGCTCAGAAGCTTTCCCAGTCCTCGGACGGGCCGGCCGAGGCCACGGCCTCCTCGCGGGCCGGTGCCGGTTTGTGTGCAGGCGCGGCCGGCGCCCTGGCGGCGGGATGAACCTTGGAGTGCACCACGGGCGGCTTCACCGGCGCATGTGCGGGGGCGGACACCGCGGTCGCCACCGGGGCATGGGCCGAGCCAGCACTCAGCCGGAACACCGCCACAGCCTCGACCAGATGCCGGGCCTGGTTCTTCAGGCTGTCGGCCGCGGCGGCGCTCTCTTCCACCAACGCGGCGTTCTGCTGGGTGGCCTGGTCCATCTGGCTGACGGCCTCGCCCACCTGGGACACGCCGTCGCTCTGCTCGGTGCTGGCCGAGGAGATCTCGCCGACGATGTCGCTGACACGGCGGATGGAGGTGACGATCTCGCCCATGGTCTGGCCCGCCCGGTCGACCAGGGTCGTGCCCTTCTCGACCTGCTCCACGCTGCGGCCGATGAGGGCCTTGATCTCGCGGGCGGCATCGGCGCTGCGCTGGGCCAGCGCCCGCACCTCGCCGGCCACCACCGCGAAGCCGCGGCCCTGTTCCCCGGCGCGGGCAGCTTCCACCGCGGCGTTCAGGGCCAGGATGTTGGTCTGGAAGGCAATGCCGTCGATCACCCCGATGATGTCGCCGATCTTGCGGCTGCTCTCGTTGATCTCCTGCATGGTGGTCACCACCTGGCCGACCACCTCACCGCCTTGCATGGCCACGCCGGAGGCCCCCTGGGCCAGCTGGCTGGCCTGCCTGGCGCTGTCGGCGTTGTGGCGCACGGTGGAGCCCAGTTCCTCCATGGTGGCGGCGGTTTCCTCGAGCGCGCTGGCCTGCTGCTCGGTGCGGCTGGACAGATCCATGTTGCCCTGGGCAATCTCGGCGCTGGCCGTCGCAATGCTCTCGGCGTTCTGACGCACGGTGGACACCACGCCCACCAGGCTGGTCTGCATGCGGTCCAGGGCCTGCAGCAGCATGGCGGTCTCGTCCCGGCCTTCGGTGTGGATGCGGCTGGTCAGGTCGCCCTGGGCGACGGTGGACGCCAGATTCACCGCCTGCTGGATCGGCGCGGTGATCGAGCGGGTGATGGTCCAGGCCGCGCCGACGCCCAGGACCAGGGCGGCCAGGGTCAGGCCCAGCACGGTCAGCCGCGAACTCTCGCGGGTCGACTTGGCCAGCACGTTCTGCGCGTCCGAGAGCTTGACGTTGTAGTTCCACCAGGTGGTCACCGCATCCTGAGCGGCGGTGTAGACCGGCGTGGCATCGTTCATCGCCTTCGTGGCCTCGGCGGTCTTCGACGGGTCGGTCACGGTCTGGCGGGACAGGGCACGGACCTTGGCCCAGGCGGCGTCGTAGGTGATCAAGGCGTTGCGGGCCGCGTCCATCGCGCGCTTGTCCTCGTCGTCGGAGATCAGTTCCTTGCCATAGCGGTCGAAGGCCTGGTCGATCTTGGCCCGCATCTCGGCCATCTGCGCCTCGTACACGTCCATCTCCTTGTCGGTGCTGGACAAGATGTGGCGATAGCCATAGCGGCGGTAATCGCTCATCAGCAGCGCCACCTGATTCTCGACCTGGTAAGACGGAATCAGGTTCTCGGCGTAGTAGCTCGCGTTGTCCGCCAGCCGGCCCATCTGGACCAGACTGACGCCGGCCAGCAGAGCCAGCAATGTCAGCAGCACGCCGAAGGCCACGCCCAGGCGGGGGCCGATCTTGAGGTTCTTGAACATCGTGTCTCCCCCGAGGGGTCTCTGTGTGAAGTCGAGCGACGGCCACGACGGGCCGTCGGCTTTTACTGACCACCTATCGGTCTTTGCCGACACCTCTTGAGACCGAGGAATGGCTGATGCGCCGAAATGGTGAGAATCCGGCCCCGAGCAGTCCCTTCGCGTGACGGATGTCTCAATCCTCAGCGGAAATCCCGGCTGCGGGCGGTGGGCGCCAGCCGGCCCAGCCAGGGGGTCAGGTCCTCGGCGTGGCCGACGATGAGGTTGCAGACCTCGCCCTCGCG
Organism: Ideonella dechloratans; assembly: GCF_021049305.1. Lineage (GTDB taxonomy): Bacteria > Pseudomonadota > Gammaproteobacteria > Burkholderiales > Burkholderiaceae_C > Ideonella > Ideonella dechloratans. Next base: position 1,444,495 of record NZ_CP088081.1, on the reverse strand, counting down.
CTGCCAGGTGCCGGCCAGGCCCAGCAGCCGGGCCGACACCAGCACCGCGCGAAAACGCTCGTAGACCCGCGGCCAGCAGATCGCCTGCACCATCCCGGTCTCGTCTTCCAGCGTGATGAACAGGGTGCCGCTGGCGGTGGGCGGGCGCTGGCGCATGGTGACGATGCCGGCATGGCGCACCAGCCGGCCGTGCGGACAGGCCCGCAGGACTTCGGCGGTGAGCAGGCGGCGGCGCTGCAGCTGCGGGCGCAGCAGCTGCAGCGGATGGCGGCGCAGGGTCAGGCCGGTGCTCTGATAGTCGGCCACGATCTCCTCGCCTTCAGGCGCGGCCGGCAAGGCCAGCGGCGCCTCGTCCACCGGCGCGCCGCGCAGCAGGGCCGGGGCGCGGCGCAGGCCGGCGGCCTCCCACATCTGCTGGCGGCGGTGGCCGGCCAGCGAGCGCAGCGCATCGGCCGCCGCCAGGTGGCGCAGGTCCGCCTGCTCCAGGCCGGCGCGGCGGGCCAGGTCCTGGGTGTCTGCAAACGGCCCGGCGGCGCGGGCCTGGGCGATGCGCTGGGCCGCGGCCAACGACAGCCCGGCCACCAGGCGCAGCCCCAACCGCACCGCCGGTGGCGGCCCGCCCGCTTTCAGCGGCGCCGGCGCAGGCCCGTCCAGCGCGCTGTCCACCCCGCTGTGCTGCACGTCCACCGGCCACACCGTCACCTGGTGGCGCCGGGCGTCCTGCACCAGCTGGGCCGGGCTGTAGAAGCCCATGGGCTGGGAATTGAGCAGGCCCACCAGAAACTCCGCCGGGTAGTGGCACTTGAGCCAGGCGCTGGCATAGACCAGCAGGGCGAAGGAGGCCGCGTGGCTTTCCGGGAAGCCGTAGTCGCTGAAGCCCTGGATCTGCTTGAACACGCCCTCGGCGAAGTCCTGCTCGTAGCCGCGCGCCACCATGCCGCCCACCAGGCGGTCGTGGTACTTCTCCAGCCCGCCCTTGCGCTTCCAGGCCGCCATGGCGCGGCGCAGTCCGTCGGCCTCGCCGGCGCTGAAGCCGGCGGCCACCATGGCGATCTGCATGCATTGCTCCTGGAAGATCGGCACGCCCAGGGTGCGTTCCAGCGCCACCTTCAGTTCCTCGCGCGGGTAGCTCACCGGCACCTTGCCCTGGCGCCGGTCCAGGTAGGGATGCACCGCCCCGCCCTGGATGGGGCCGGGCCGCACCAGGGCCACCTCGATCACCAGGTCGTAATAGCAGTCGGGGCGCAGCCTCGGCAGCATGCTCATCTGCGCCCGGCTCTCGATCTGGAAGACGCCCACCGTGTCGGCCCGGCTGATCATGTCGTAGGTGGGGTCGTCGCCCTCGGGCACCTGGTAGAGCTCGATCACCCGCCCTTCCCGCTGGCTCACCATGGCCAGCGTCTTGCGCAGCGCGCTCAGCATGCCCAGGGCCAGCACGTCCACCTTCATCAGGCCCAGCGCATCCAGATCGTCCTTGTCCCACTGGATGACGGTGCGGTCTTTCATGCTGGCGTTCTCGATCGGCACCATGCGCGAGAGCCGGCCCGCCGTCAGCACGAAGCCCCCCGTATGCTGGGACAGGTGGCGCGGAAAGCCCTGCAGCTGGGTGGCCAGCTGCAGCAGCTGCTGCACCGCCAGCGCGTCCGGATCCAGGCCGGTTTCGGCCGCCCGGGCAGGGTTCGGCCCCTCGGTGTCCCAGCCGCGGTGGGCGCTGGACAAGGCATCGAGCTGCTCGGGCGTGAAGCCCAGGGCCTTGCCCACGTCACGCAATGCGCTGCGCGGCTGGTAGCTGATGACGGCCGCGGTCAGGGCGGCGCGCTCGCGGCCGTACTTGCTGTAGAGGTACTGAATGACCTCCTCGCGCCGCTCGTGCTCGAAGTCCACGTCGATGTCCGGCGGCTCGTTGCGCTCCTTGGAAATGAAGCGCTCGAACAGAGCCGTGAGCCGGTCGGGCCCGACCGCGGTGATGCCCAGGCAGTAGCAGACCAGGCTGTTGGCCGCGCTGCCCCGGCCCTGGCAGAGGATGCCCCGGCCGCGGGCGAACAGCACGATGTCGGCCACCGTCAGGAAATAGTGCTCGTAGTGCAGATCGTCGATCAGGGCCAGCTCGTGTGCGATCTGGGCCCGCTCCTTCTCGGGCACCCCGTGGGGCCAATGCTTGGCGGCCCCAGCCCAGGTCAGCGTGCGCAGGTGGCTGGCCGCCGTCTCGCCCGGGGGGATGAACTCGTCCGGGTAGTGGTAGCTCAGTTCGTCCAGCGAGAAGTGACAGCGCGCCGACACGGCCAGGGTCTCGGCCAGCAGCGCGGGCGGGTAGACCTGGGCCAGGCGCAGTCGGGTGCGCAGGTGGCGTTCGGCATTGGGCTGCAGGTCCAGGCCGCAGGCGGTCAGCGGTCGGCGCAGGCGGATGGCGGTCAGCACGTCCTGCAGCGGCTTGCGCGAGCGAACATGGAAGTGCACGTCCCCGCAGGCCACGCAGGGAATGGCGCTGGCCGCCGACACCGCCTGCAGCCGCTCCAGCCAGCGCTCGTCGTCCAGCGCGCGCAGCAGGCTCACGCCCCACCAGCAGCGGCCGGTGAAGTGGCGCAGCAGCCAGCGCGCCAGGTCCTGCAGGGCCGCGTCGTCCAGGTCGCGCTCCGGCAGGGCCAGCACCACGCAGCCGGCCAGGGCCTCGCCGTCGATCAGGTCCTGCGTCAGCCGGTACTGGCCCTTGACCGGGCTGGCCCGCCGCAGCCGGGTGATGAATTCGCACAGCTGGCCCCAGCCCAGCAGGTCAGCCGCCAGCACGACCAGGGTGAAACGGGTCTGGCCGGCCTCGTCCGTCACCCGGAAGCGGCTGCCCACCTGCAGCTGCAGGCCGCTGGCCTGCACCGCCGGGTCGCGGCAGGCCACATGGGCCCGCACCACGCCGGCCACCGAGCATTCGTCGGTGATGGCCAGGGCGCGGTAACCCAGCGCGGCGGCGCGCTGTACCAGTTCCTCCGGGTGGCTGGCGCCCTGCAGAAAGCTGTAGTTGCTGACGCAGCAGAGCTCGGCGTAGTCGGGCAGCGGCAGACGGGGTTCGGCCATCGTGCGTTCTCGTCAGGCCCTCAGGCAAAGTGGCCATGCAGGAACCAGGCCTCGCCAGCCTCGCCCTCCAGCCGCGTCTGGAAGACCCAGAGCACGCCGGCCCGCTCGCTCCAGGCCACCCAGTAGTCGCGCGCCACCGCGTGCGAGACCACGACGCCGGTGGCGCCCTCGGGCGCCATGGCCGCGGCCCCCGGCGGCAGCGGCGCCGTGCTGCGGTGCCACCAGCCGCCCTCCACCCGCTGCGGCCCCAACAGCAGCAAAAGGGGCTGACCCTGGTGCATCGGTCGGTGCTGGCGCAGACCCAGGCGCTGCGGGGCCGGCAGCAGAAAGGCCGGCTGCGGCAGCGTGGGCAGGCGCGCCCCGGTGCGCGGCAGGGGCCGGTCCAGTGGCTGCCAGCCCTGCATCCACTCGGGCCGATGGTCCTCGCAAGCCCGCGGGCGGCAGACACGCTCGGCCCCCAGGCGGGCGGCCATCTGCTCCAGCACCTCGTCCAGGGCCTGGGCCTGCTGGCGGGCGTCGGGCCAGAGCTGACCGCTGGGCGGCGCCAGGGCCTGCACCTCGTCGGCCGTCAGGCGCAGCGCCGCCGCGGGAGCCGCCAGCGTGACCCGGGCCAGGTGCTCGGCCAGCAGCCGGGCCAGGTGTTCGGCCTGGCGGGCCGGCTGGGCGGTGCGCACGGTCAGCGCGCCACCGGGGGCCACGTCGCGGGCGCGCATGGAGTCGTGCTCCCAGGCCAGGGTGAAGGCCAGCACCCCGGCATGGCGGGCCTGCAGCCAGCCGCAGAGCTGCAGCAGCAGGCGCTGGGCGCCGGCCAGCAGGGCCGGGGCCTGCTCCACACGAAAGGCCAGTTCCAGCCGGGCGGAAAAGGTTTCGGGCAGGCTGAGCCAGGTGTGGGCCTCGGGCAGCGCCCCGTAGGCTTGGTCCAGCGCGGCCAGCAGGCCGGCCTCGAAGCGGCGGGCCAGGCCGCCGCGCGGCAGGCGGCGCACCTCGCCCAGGCGATGGCAGCCCATCAGGTGCAGGGTGTCGGCGTGCGGGCGCAGGCCGTCCAGCATCTCCAGCGGCAGCGGGTCCAGGGCATCGGCCAGCGGCTGCTGAAGGCCGGGCACCAGGGTCGGATCGGGCCCGGCTCCCTCGCCGCCATCGGCCCACGCGGCCTGTGCATGCTGGCGGGCCAGCGCCTGGGCCGCGCTGGCCGTGCTGGCCCAGGCCACGCCGGTGGCGCCCAGTTGGCAGCCTTCTCGGGCCAGGCGGCTCAGCAGCGCGGCCTGTCCGCCGAACAGGCGCTGGCTGGCGGCCAGCTCCAGGCGCAGGGCCTCGCCGCAGCGTGCCACCCGCGGCGTGAACTGCAGGGCCCAGCAGGCCGGCCCCTGCAGGTCGACCGCGGGCTCGCCCTCAGCGGGCGCCGGCCAGCACAGGGCGACCCACAGCATCTGCATCGGCGGACTCCTCTTCCCTCACCGCCACGGCCACGGGCTGCGGCAGCGCACTGCGACGCGCCGCCAGCCAACGCCGCGGCTGCAGCAGGCGGCTGGGCAGCACCGCGCCCAGGGTGCCGGGCACCGAGGGCAGGCAGACCTCGCCTTCGTGTACCGGCCCGCGCCGCTTGAACACCTGCACCTGCAGCGCCCAGTCCAGGTCCACCCGGGCCTGCAGGCGCAACGGGGCGGCCGACGACTCCTGCCGCGCCGCCAGCGGCCGGCAGGCGAAGGCCAGGGCCTGGCTGCCCAGGGCGTTGACCTGCAGCCGGCGGATCTGATCAGGCCGGGCCTGGGGCAACCAGGCCAACACCAGGGCGGCGGCCTGGGCGCGCAGCAGTTGCTCGGTACACCAGAGCCGCTCGGCCGTGGTCTGCGCCTGCACCCAGACCACGGCCGAGGCCGGCAGCCCGCATTGGGCCAGGCCCGGCAGGTGCGGCACCTGGGGCGGGCCCACCAGCACAATGGGCCGCCCCTCGGCCGCCAGGGCCCGGGCCACCGGCCCCAGCAGACGCCACTCCAGCAGGGCCGGCTGGGGCTGCAGCAGCTCGGTCAGTGCGCCGCAGGGCCAGCCGCCGCCGGGCAGCTCGGCGTCCAGCGCCGGGTGGCCGCTGGAGCGCACCTCACCGCGCGGCCCCGTCCAGGCCCGGGCCGGCCAGACCCGGCCCGCCACCTCGGGGGGCAGAGACAGGGGCGCCGCAGCGGCGCGCGCGTGGACATCGGAGGCAGGCATGGCGACAGAAGGCAAGGCACGGGAAGATACTGTACATCCATACAGTCTTCATGACCATGCCGGCTGGCCCGGCGCCGCCATCCTGGGCCGGAATGGCTCAGGTGGTCTGCCCCCCATCCACCGTCAGGATGGCGCCGGTGATCTGCCGCGCCGACGGGCTTGCCAGAAAGACGACGGCAGCGGCGACATCTTCAGGTGCGCCATAACGCCCCAGCGGACTCAGGCTGCGCTGAAAGTCGGAGAACTCACCGTTAGCAGGGTTCATGTCGGTGTCGGTCGATCCCGGCTGAACCAGGTTGACCGTGACATCGCGCGAACCGAGTTCCTGGGCCAAGCCGCGTGTGAAAGAATGCAGTGCCGACTTGGTCATGTAATAGAACGTTCCGGGATACCCGACCACACGCTCGGCACCGGCAGAGCCGATCGTGACGATGCGTCCGCCGGCCCCGAGATGCGGAATGGCGGCCTGGGCGGCAAGAACCGGCCCACGCACATTGACGGCAAGCATGGCCTCGATGGCCTCCAGGCCGATCTCCGCCGTGGGCGCATAGCGTGCGATGCCGGCGTTGTTGACAAGGATATCGAGCCCCCCCAACGCATGGACCGCTTCGGTGACCGCGCGCTGGACCGCCGCGGGATCTGCGCTGTCGGCCTGGATCGCAACGGCCTTGCGCCCCAGGCTTCCGATGGCCCGAACGACCTCCGCAGCACGGTCCGCGGACCTTTCATAGGTGAGCGCGACATCCGCGCCCTTTTCCGCCAAGGCCTTTGCAATCGCGGCGCCGATGCCGCGGGAAGCGCCGGTCACGAGGGCTCGCTTGCCCGTCAATTCGCTCATGGTTTTCACTCCTGAAGGGGGTCCACAGTGGGCATGTCTTGCGGGTACACCTCGGCCTGTTCGACAATAAATTCTGAATCGAACGATCGATACAAAATTACGACACAAGGCATCACGCCGACAAATCACGCATCGATTGATTTATATATCAATCGATACACAAATTGTGTGGGAGGTGGTCTGTCGGCGTCAACAGATTTATGGAGCGATCGATGCAAAAATCAAAACCCTCTCCGGAAGCCCCCCAACCGGCCCAGGGCCGCGGCAGGGGGCGCCCCCGAGCCTTCGATCGGGAAGCGGCCCTGGCGAAAGCCACACGTCTGTTCTGGACGAAGGGCTATGAGGCCACCTCGATTTCCGATCTGACGGAAGTGATGGGCATCGGTTCACCCAGCCTGTACGCCGCCTTCGGCTCCAAGGACGCGCTCTATGCCGAAGCCTTGCGCCACTACCGCGACCAGAACGAGGCGCTGGTTTGGGGCAAGTTCCTGACCGCCGCCACGGCCCGGGAGGCGGTCCAGTCCTTGCTGCTGGATTCCGCAGCCGCTCTGACCGGATGCCTTGCCGACACCCCGCCGGGCTGCATGGTGACACTCTCATCGGTCGGCAGCGAGGGACACTCCGGGCTCGGTGATCTGGTGAAGTCGGCGCGCGGGGTCACGCTCGAGCGCCTGAAGATGCGGCTGGGCCGCGCCCTGGCCGAAGGTGAACTGCCGTCCGCCACCGATGTCCATGCGCTCGCGCGCTTCGTGCAGACGGTGCAGAGCGGCATGTCGATCCTGGCCCGCGACGGCGCGAGTCGCGCCGAACTGGAAGACGTGGCGCAGGTGGCGATGCAAGGCTGGGACAGCCGTACAGGCCACTGAGCCCCCCCTCTGCTCACCGGCTATCCCGTTCCCGTCACCGGGAAAGCCTGAGGCCGTGTTGCGGCGCAGCTTTGGGAAATCACCCAGACGGACGCACGAACGATCGTTCTTTAATTCGCCCACTCCGGGTCGGTCACCCGTCGGGCGTCGGTGCCGGAGCCACAACACGCAGAGGAGACCCCATGAAACGCTGGTTCCTGAAGACGGTGGTGGCGGCGGCCTGCATCACCGGCACGGTCGCACCGACCGTGGTCCACGCGGCCGACACCTACACCCAGACGCGCTACCCCATCGTGCTCGTGCATGGCCTGTTCGGATGGGATTCGATCGGCCCGGTGGACTACTGGTGGGGCATCGACACCGGCCTGGCCTCGGGCGGCGCCAAGGTCTTCGTCTCGCAGGTTTCCGCGGCCAACAGCAGCGAGGTGCGCGGAGAACAGCTGCTGGCCGAGCTGCAGCGCCTGCAGGCCACCTACGGCTACAGCAAGTTCAACCTGGTGGGACACAGCCATGGCGGCCAGGCGGTGCGCTATGTGGCCTCGGTGGCGCCGCAGCTGGTGGCCTCGATCACCACCATGGGCACGCCCCACACCGGCAGCCCGGTGGCCGACGACATCAAGGCCGGCACCAGCGCCACCGGCACCACGGCCTGGGTGGCCGCGGTGGCCAACGCCTTCGCTGCGGTGATCAGCCTGCTCTCGGGCAGCCCCGACCTGCCGCAGGATTCCGAGGCCGCCATGAATTCGCTCACCACGGCCGGCGCAGCCGCCTTCAACGCCAAGTACCCGCAGGGCGCGCCCAGCAGCAGCTGTGGCCAGGGCCCGGAGCTGGTCAACGGCGTGCGCTACTACTCGGCCGGCGGCAATGCGGTGCTGACCAATGTATTCGACCTCAGCGACGCCCTGCTGACGCTGACCTCGGTGAGCTTCAAGGGCGCGTCCAACGACGGCCTGGTGGGCAAGTGCGCCTCGCACTGGGGCACGGTGCTGCGTGACGACTACGCCTGGAACCACCTGGACGAGATCAACCAGGCCTTCGGCCTGCGCGGCCTGTTCGCCCCCGACCCGGTGGCCTTCTACCGCTCGCAGGCCAACCGCCTGAAGTCCATCGGCCTGTGATGCCCGTCCGCCGCACGACCCTGTGGGCAGGCGCCACCCTGCTGCTGTGTGGCGGGCTGTGGTGGGCCTGGGCGGCGCAGGCCCCCGGGGCCCGGGCCGCCGTGCGGCTCAGCCCCGCAGCCGCCCAGGACGCCACGACCGTCGGGGCCCGGCCGGCGCCCCCGAATGCCGTGGACGCGCTGCAGCCGGACCCGACGCGCTCCCAGCGCGGCGTGGCCCAGGTGCGGCAGGCCCTGTTCGAGCGGGGGTCGCTGCGCGGCGTGCAGCCCGATGGCGGCTTCCGCCTGGACGCCCAGGGCCGGCTGATACCGGACCGCGCGGTGCGGCGGCGCTTCGACCAGCTGCTGACCACGCTGGGCGAAGCCAGCATCGAGGAGCTGGGCGCCCTGCTGCAGCAACAGGCCCGTGCCGAACTGGGCGGTGACGACGGCGCCGCCCAGGTGATGGCGGTGTGGGAGCGCTACCTGCAGCTGCAACGCCAGCTGGCCCCGGCCGGCGGCACCAGCAGCCCGCCCACGGCCGACAGCCTGACCCTGGCCCTGCAGGAACGCGCCCGCCAGCGCCGGCTGGTGCTGGGCAACGACTGGGCGGAGGCCTTCTATGGTGACGAGGAGGCCGCACTGCAGGCTCGCCTGAGCAGTGAGGCAGAGGCCGCCGCCTCGCCCGCACCGGGCCGCGACAGCCAGGCCACCACCCTGCCCTCCGTTGCCCGGGCCCCGCAGCCCGGGGAGGATCTGGCCGCGCTGCAACGCCAGCGCGAGGCCACGCTGGGGCCGGAGGCTGCCGCGCGGCTGCAGGCGCTCGATCAGGCCCAGGCGGCCTGGGCGCAGAAGGTGACCGAGGCCCGAAGCCAGGTCACCCGGCTGCAGGGTGCCGCCGAACTCTCGGCCGTGCAGCGGCAGCAGGCCATCGACCAGCTGATCGAGAGCCGCTTTGCCCCGCAGGACCGCCTGCGGGCCCGGGCGGTGCTGGGGCTGGCGCCGGTCGGTGGCTGAGCGTCCGGTCCGACGCGACGTCACCCGCCCAGATCACTCCCCCAGATAAGCGGCACGCACCTTGGGGTCGTTGAGCAGCTCCTGCGCCGGGCCGGTCATGCTGACCTCGCCGGAATCGAGCACGTAGCCCCGGTCGGCCAGGGCCAGCGCGCGGCTGGCGTTCTGCTCGACCAGCAGCATCGTCGTGCCCTGCGCGTGGATGGTCTGCACCACCTCGAAGATCTTGTCCACCATGATGGGGGAGAGACCCATGCTCGGCTCGTCGAGCAGCAGCACCTTGGGCCGCGCCATCAGCGCCCGGCCCATGGCCAGCATCTGCTGCTCGCCCCCGCTCATCGTGCCGGCGAGCTGGTGGGCACGCTCCTTCAGGCGCGGGAAGATGCCGAAGACCTTCTCGATGTCGGCCTCGATCTCGTCGTCCTGGCGCACGTAGGCGCCCATCTGCAGGTTCTCCACGATGGTCATGCGCGTGAAGGTGCCCCGCCCTTCGGGGATCATCACCAGGCCCTGGCGCGCCAGGTCCCAGGCGCCCTGGCCCTTGATGCTCTTGCCCAGGAATTCGATGTCGCCCGCGGCCACCGGCTGCAGCCCGGTGATGGCCTTGAGCGTGGTGGTCTTGCCCGCCCCGTTGGCCCCGATCAGGCTGACCAGTTCGCCTTCGCGGACTTCGAAGTCGATGCCCTTGACCGCCTGGATGCCGCCGTAGGCCACTTTGAGGCCGCTGACCTTCAGCAAGGTGTGTGCTGTCATGTCTGTGTGCTCTTGTCTTGTGCGGGTCAGTGGTGGCCGGCGCCCAGGTAGGCTTCGATCACCTTCTCGTTCTTCTGCACTTCCGCCGGCGTGCCTTCGGCAATCTGCTTGCCGTAGTCCAGCACCGTCACGCGGTCGCACAGGCCCATGACCAGCTTGACGTCGTGTTCGATCAAGAGGATGGTGCGCCCGTCCTTGCGGATGCGGTCGATCAGCTCGCGCAGCACCACCTTCTCGGTGGCGTTCATGCCCGCAGCCGGTTCGTCCAGCGCGATGAGCTTGGGGTCGGTGGCCAGGGCCCGGGCGATCTCCAGACGGCGCTGGTCGCCGTAGCTCAGGGTGCGGGCCTTGTAGGGGGCGTATTTGCCGATGCCCACGTAGTCCAGCAGTTCCTGCGCGCGCTGGCGGATGGCGGCCTCTTCGGCCTTGAAGCTCGGGGTGCGCAGCACCGCGCCCAGCAGGCCCGAGGCGCTGCGCACGTGGCGGCCCACCATCACGTTCTCCAGCGCGGTCATCTCGGCGAACAGCCGGATGTTCTGGAAGGTGCGCGCGATGCCGGCCTTGGCCACCTGGTGCACGGCCTGCGGGGTGTAGGCCTCGCCGCCGAGCATGAAGCTGCCGCCGTCCGGGGTGTACAGCCCGGTGATGACGTTGAAGAAGGTGGTCTTGCCCGCCCCGTTGGGGCCGATCAGGCCGTAGACCTGCCCTTCGTGGATGCTCAGGCTGACGTCGCTGAGGGCCTGCAGGCCGCCGAAGCGCTTGGAGGCGCCCTGGACCTTGAAGACTTCTTGGCTCATGGTGTGGTGTGTCCTTCTTGTTCTTCTGGTCTCACTTGGCCGGCGCCGGGGTGGGGGCGGCCTTGCCGTGCTCGGGCGCGGGCCACAGGCCGCGCGGGCGCAGCAGCATGATGGCGATCATGGCCAGGGCGATGAGCAGCTGGCGCAGGATGGCCGCGTCCAGCCGTCCGTCGGTCAGGGTCTGCAGCGGGCCGGCCACGTAGCGCAGCACTTCGGGCATGGCCGCCAGCAGCACCGCCCCCAGGATGACCCCGGGGATGTGGCCCATGCCGCCGAGCACGACCATGGCCACGATCATTTCCGATTCCATCAGCGAGAAGGATTCGGGCGAGACGAAGCTCTGGAAGGCCGCGAACATGGAGCCGGAGATGCCGCCGAAGGTGGCGCCCATGCCGAAGGCCAGCAGCTTGAGGTTGCGGGTGTTCAGGCCCATGGCCTTGGCCGCGATCTCGTCTTCGCGGATGGCCATCCAGGCCCGCCCGATGCGCGAGTCCGCCAGGCGCTGGCAGATCACCACGGTGGCGATCACCAGGGCCAGGAACAGGTAGTAGTACAGGGTCACCGAGGGCAGCGTGTGGCCGAACAGGTGCAGCGGTTCGCTGAAGTCCACCGGGCCCAGGGTCATGGGTTCGATCTGGCCGATGCCGCGCGGGCCGTTGGTGATGTTGACCGGGTACTCCAGGTTGTTCATGAACACCCGGATGATCTCGCCGAAGCCCAGGGTGACGATGGCCAGGTAGTCCCCGCGCAGCTTGAGCGTGGGTGCGCCCAGCAGCATGCCCGCCAGCGCCGCCAGCAGGGCCGCCAGCGGGATGACCAGCCAGATGGGGGTGTGCAGGCCGTTGGGGTACAGGGCCTTGATCCACTCGAAGTTGTCGGTGAGCTGGGGGCTGGCCAGCAGCGCGTACATGTAGGCGCCCACGGCGTAGAAGGCCACGTAGCCCAGGTCCAGCAGGCCTGCGTAGCCCACCACGATGTTCAGGCCCAGGGCCAGCATCACGTACAGCAGGGCCAGCGCCATGATGCGCACCCAGCCTTGGCCGAACTGCGCGGCCCACAGCGGGGCGGCCAGCAGCAGCGCGCCGGCCACCAGGAACACCACGATCTTGGTTGTCTTGTTCATCTCTGCAAACATGGTCTGGGGTTCCTCTGTGTCAGGCGCGATCCGCGACTCGCTCGCCCATCAGGCCCGAGGGGCGCAGGGTGAGCACCAGGATCAGCACGAGGAAGGCGAAGATGTCCACGTACTGGCTGCCGAAGACGCCACCCGTGAGGTCGCCCAGGTAGCCCGCGCCGATGGCTTCGATCAGGCCCAGCAGCACGCCGCCGACCATCGCCCCGGTGAGGTTGCCGATGCCGCCGAACACCGCCGCGGTGAAGGCCTTCAGGCCCGGCAGGAAGCCCATGGTGTGCTGCACGGTGCCGTAGTTGAGCGCCCACATGATCCCGGCAATCGCCGCCAGCGAGGCACCGATGACAAAGGTCAGCGAGATGATGAAGTCGGGCTTGACCCCCATCAGGCCGGCCACCCGCGGGTTCTCGGCCGTGGCCCGCATCGCCCGGCCCAGCTTGGTCTTGTTGACCAGCCACAGCAGACCGGCCAGCACCGCCACCGTGCTGCCCAGGATCAGCAGCTGCGTGACCGTGATCACCGGCCCGTCGGTCCACAGGAAGAACACTTCCGTGGGCAGCAGCGGCGGGAAGGGCTTGGGGTTGGGCTTCCAGATCATCATGGCCAGCGTCTGCAGCAGCAGGCTCATGCCCATGGCCGTGATCAGCGGCGCCAGGCGCGGCGCGTTGCGCAGCGGCCGGTACGCGATCTTCTCCACCACAAAGTTCAGCACCGAGCACGCCACGATCGCAATGGGCAGCGAGATCAGCAGCAGCGCCCACCCCGGCAGCCCCGTGTCCGCCAGCCCCGTGACCACCGTCCACGACACCATCGCACCCACCATCAGCACTTCGCCGTGCGCAAAGTTGATCAGGCTGATGATCCCGTACACCATCGTGTAGCCCAGCGCCACCAGAGCGTACATGCTCCCCAGCACCAAACCGTTGATGATCTGTTGAACGAAGATGTCCATCTGCAGACTGCTCCTGCGCTGTGTTCAAGAAAACGTGTTGGAAAGAACGTGCCCCCGGGGCAGGAACCCAGCATGCAAGTCGGGTGCCATGCCGGTCTTGACGGAGGTCAGGTCGAGGATCCGCCCTCGCCGTCCGGCGCGGATTCTGCCTGCCGGGCGACCTCGTTGAGCCGACGCAGCTCGGCGAGCTTCTCGCCGATGCGCAGCTCCAGCCCGCGCGGCACCGGCTGGTAGAAGGGCGGTGGCGAGAGGCCGTCGGGCCAATAGGATTCGCCGGCCGCAAAGGCACCGGGCTCATCGTGCGCGTAGCGATAGGCGCGCCCGTAGCCCAGGTTCTTCATGAGTTTGGTCGGTGCATTGCGCAGGTGGATGGGGATGGGCCGGGTGCCGTCCTGGGCCACAAAGGCCCGCACCGCCTTCCAGGCTGTGTAGACCGCATTGGACTTGGGCGCCACCGCCAGATAGACCACCGCCTGCGCCAGCGTCAGCTCCCCCTCGGGGCTGCCCAGGCGCTCGAAGGTCTCGGCCGCATCCAGCGCCATGCGCAGGGCCCGCGGGTCGGCATTGCCGATGTCCTCGCTGGCCATGCGCACCACGCGGCGGATGATGTAGCGCGGGTCCACCCCGCCATCGAGCATGCGGGCCAGCCAGTACATGGCGGCGTCCGGGTCGGAGCCGCGCACCGATTTGTGCAGGGCCGAGATGGTGTCGTAGAACTGGTCGCCGCCCTTGTCATAGCGGCGCAGCTGCTCGCCCAGAGAACGCTCCAGACTGGATTCGTCCAGCTCGGCCACCGGCCCGGCCTGGGCGACCAGGTTCTCGTAGGCGTTGAGCAGGCGGCGGGCGTCGCCATCGGCGTAGCCGATCAGACGGTCGGCCGCGCTGTCGGTCAGCGGCGGCGCCTGCAGCGCTTCCTGGGCGCGGACCAGCAACTGCCGCTGCTCGGCCGGCTCCAGCGCACGCAGCACATGCACGGTGGCGCGCGACAGCAGGGCAGAGTTGACCTCGAAGGAGGGGTTCTCGGTGGTGGCGCCGATGAAGGTGAACAGGCCTGACTCGACGTGCGGCAGGAAGGCGTCCTGCTGGGCCTTGTTGAAGCGATGCACCTCGTCGACGAAGACGATGGTGCGCTGGCCGGCGGCACGGGCACGCTCGGCCTCGACCACCGCTTCGCGGATGTCCTTGACCCCCGCCAGCACGGCCGAGAGCACGATGAAATGGGCCTTGACCGCCTGGGACATCAGCCGGGCCAGCGTGGTCTTGCCCACGCCCGGCGGGCCCCAGAGGATCATCGAATGCAGACGCCCCTGCTCGAAGGCGACGCGCAGCGGCTTGCCCGGACCCAGCAGGTGGGTCTGGCCGATCACCTCGTCCAGGTGATGCGGCCGCAGGCGCTCGGCCAGCGGGGCCGCGGCATCCGGGACCGCGCCCCCCGCGTCAGCCGGGGGTGCCGGCAGGTCGGCCCCGTGCTCGTCGGCATCGAACAGCGCGTTCTGGCGGCTCGTCGTCATGGTGTCATTGTCGCAGCCTCGCCCTTGGCCCGGAAATGGCGTCCGGAGGCCCTGCTTTTCGCGCCCTCGCCCGGCGCCGGGCCGCGCACACTGCAGCCACCGCACTGACAACGATTGCTTCTCCAGGAGCCTGTCCGATGACCGTCACCGCCCCCACCGAGACCACCACCAAGCCCCAGGCGACGGGTGCCTCGTCCCTGACCGGCGCACCGCGCGAGTACCTGTCCTTCAAGCTCGGCAGCGAGGAATACGGCATCGACATCCTGAGGGTGCAGGAGATCCGCGGCTACGAGAACCCGACCCGCATCGCCAACGCCCCCCATTTCATCAAGGGCGTGGTGAACCTGCGCGGCGTGATCGTGCCAATCATCGACATGCGCCTGCGCTTCGGCCTGCCCGACGCCCAGTACAACAGTTTCACCGTGGTGATCATCCTGAACATCGCGCACCGCACGGTGGGCATGGTGGTCGACTCGGTCAGCGACGTGCTGGAACTGCCGGCCGAGACCATCAAGCCGGCACCGGAATTCCACGGCGCCATCGACGCGGCCTACATCACCGGCCTGGGCACGATCAAGACCGGCGATGTCGAGCGCATGCTGATCCTGATGGACATCGAGCAGATGATGACGGCCCCCGACATGGGCCTGATGGACACCGACGCGATGGTGCACTGAGGTCCGTGGCCTGCGGGCCCGCGTCTCCTCTTCCCGGACGGGCGTGGTCTTCCACGCCCGTTGCCGTTTCAGGGCCGGGGCTCAGGGGCCCGAGACGTCGGCGCCCGCCGGCACGGCGAAGTGGAAGGTGGCCGCCGGCAGGCTGGGCAGGATCTGCAGATCGGCGAACTGCAGCACCGAGCGCTGGCCGAAGCTGTCGGCGATCTCGATCGCCGACAGGCTGCGCCCCTTGAAGCCCACCCGCAGCGACTGGATGGTGCCGTCCTTGCTCTTGGGCGTGGCCAGCACCCAGCTCAAGCCGTCCTGATCCGGCTGGTCCTTCAGGTCGAAGTCGCGCTCGATGGACTGGCCGGCCAGGATGGCCGCCGGCGTGCTGCCCAGGGCATCACCGAGCTTGCGCACGGTGACCTGGTTGAGGTCCGGGTCGTGGAACCAGACCTTCTCGCCGTCGCTGACGATGGTCTGGGCATAGGGCTTCTGGTATTCGAAACGGAAGCGGTTGGGCCGGGAGAACTCGAAGCGCCCGGAGGAGACCTTGGTGCGGTTGCCGTTGGGCGCATGCACTGTCTGGGTGAAGCCGGCCCGGCCGGCCTTGGCGTCCTGCACAAAGGCGCGCAGGGCATCGGCGGCACCGGCGGCCAGGGCCAGCTGGCTCCAGCCCAAGCCCAGCCCGAGGCCGAGCCCCATCAGGGCGCGGCGGGAAACGGAAGAAGTATTCGACATCGGATGAGGACCTGCCTGTGCAGGCCGAAAACGCGGCCCGGCGGCCGGAGCTCACTCCTCGCGCTTGGGCAGGAGGATCTCGCGGTTGCCGTTGCCCGCCATGGAAGATACGAGCCCGGATTGCTCCATTTGTTCCAGCAAACGGGCCGCGCGGTTGTAGCCGATGCGCAGATGGCGCTGCACCAGCGAGATGGACGCCTTGCGATGCTGCAGCACCACGGCCACGGCCTGGTCGTACATCGGGTCCGATTCGGCATCGGCACCCTCGCCGCCACCGCCGCCCGAGCCGCCTTCGCCATCGAGCGTGCCGCCCTCAAGGATGCCCTCGATGTAGTTGGGCTCGCCCTGGGCCTTGAGGGCCTCGACGACGCGGTGCACCTCGTCGTCCGACACGAAGGCGCCGTGCACCCGCACCGGCAGGCCGGTGCCCGGGGCCAGGTAGAGCATGTCGCCCATGCCCAGCAAGGCCTCGGCGCCCATCTGGTCGAGGATGGTGCGGCTGTCGATCTTGCTGCTGACCTGGAAGCTCATGCGGGTCGGGATGTTGGCCTTGATCAGGCCGGTGATCACGTCCACCGACGGCCGCTGGGTGGCCAGCACCAGGTGGATGCCGGCCGCACGCGCCTTCTGGGCCAGACGGGCGATCAGTTCCTCGATCTTCTTGCCGACCACCATCATCAGGTCGGCCAATTCGTCGATGATGATGACGATGTAAGGCAGGCGCTCCAGCGGCTCGGGCTCTTCCGGCGTCAGGCTGAAGGGGTTGGGAATGAGTTCGCCGCGGGCGGTGGCCTCGTCGAGCTTCTTGTTGTAGCCCGCCAGGTTGCGCACGCCCATCTTGCTCATGAGCTTGTAGCGGCGCTCCATCTCGCCCACGCACCAGTTCAGCGCGTTGCCCGCCTGCTTCATGTCGGTGACCACAGGGCACAGCAGGTGCGGGATGCCCTCGTAGACGCTCATCTCGAGCATCTTCGGGTCCACCAGGATCATGCGCACATCGCGCGCCTCGGCCTTGTAGAGCAGGCTGAGGATCATGCCGTTGATGCCCACCGACTTGCCCGAGCCGGTGGTACCGGCCACCAGGCAGTGCGGCATCTTGGCCAGGTCGGCCACCACCGGCGCGCCGATGATGTCCTTGCCCAGGGCCAGGGTCAGCATCGAGGCGGCGTCGTTGTAGATCTGCGAGCCCAGGATCTCGGCCAGGCGGATGGTCTGGCGCTTGGCATTGGGCAGCTCCAGCGCCATCAGGTTCTTGCCGGGGATGGTCTCGACCACCCGGATGGACACCAGCGACAGCGAGCGGGCCAGGTCCTTGGCCAGGTTGACGATCTGCGAGCCCTTCACGCCGGTGGCCGGCTCGATCTCGTAGCGGGTGATGACCGGCCCCGGCTGGGCCGCCACCACATGCACCTCGACACCGAAGTCCGAGAGCTTCTTCTCGATCAGCCGGCTGGTCATCTCCAGCGACTCGGGCGTGACCGTCTCCACCCGGCTGGGCGGTTTGTCCAGCAGATCGACCTGCGGCAGCTTGGTGTTGACCAGCTCCTTGAACAGCGGGGTCTGGCGCTCGCGCTGCACCCGCTCGGACTTGGGCACCTCCAGCACCGGCGGCTCGATCACCAGCGGCGCCTGGGCCTGCTGCTCGACCTCGCGCTCCACGGCCACCTCCACCTCGGCCTCGCGCTCGCGCTGGGCCCGCTCGCCCAGGCGGATGTCCTCGGCCTGCTCGCGCAGTTGGTGGCGGTGCTCACGCACGCCGTCGATCCAGCCGCCCAGGGTGTCGGCCACCCGCAGCCACGAAAAACCGAGGGCCATTGGCAAGGCCGCCACCAGCATGGCGATCCACAGCACGCCCGAACCACCGAAGCCCAGCCAGCGCATGGACAAGGGCCCCAGCAGGTAGCCCAGCGCGCCGCCAGCGTGGCCCGGCAGGCGGGATTCCCAGCCGTAGATGCGGGTCCACTCCAGCGCGCAACTGGCCATCATCAGCAGCACCAGGCCTGCGGTGCGGGTGAGCCAGCGGTAAGGCGGACGGGGGGCCGCCCCCTCGCGCAGCGTGGCGGCCAGACCCGCCAGCCAGGCCCGGGCACCGGCGACCAGCAGCCACCAGACCGAGAAACCGAACAGCATCAGCCCGATGTCGGCCGCCCAGGCGCCGGGCACCCCCAGCCAGTTGTGCAAGGGCGCCCCCGTGCCAGAGGTGGTGAAGGCCGGGTCGCCGCCGCTGCGACTGCTCAGTGCCAGTGCGGCCAGCACCCACAGCACACCGCCCAGCGCCAGACGCAGGCGGGACCAGGTGCCACGGGGTGCCGTCGCGGCGGCCTCGGGGGGTGTGCTGCCCAGGGGCAGGGTGCGGCGCATCAGCGACCGCCCTTCCGGAGGCGACCCATGCGCCCCCACTCTCGTTCAAGCATTCAGTTCCTCAGCCCGCGCGGTTCTTCAGGCGCAGGCCGCCCGTGTCCAAGTTCTCGATCACACCGCGCTCGGTCAGATCCTTCATGACCCGGCTGACCATCTCGCGCGAAGCACCGACGATCTTGGCCAGATCCTGCCGCGACACCTTGCCGCGGATCACCTTGTCGCCATTGTCGTCCTCGGCCATGTCCAGCAGGGCCCGTGCAACACGTCCATACACATCCAGCAGGGCCAGGGATTCGATCTGGCGGTCGGCGCTGCGCAGCCGCGTCACCAGGCCGCGCATGATGGCGTAGGACAGGCTGGAGTTCTCGGGCAGGCAGCGGGCGAATTCGGATCGCCCCAGGATCAGCATGTCGCACTGGATCTCGCAGCGCACCGACGCGGAATGGGGCTGGTTGTCGATCAGGCTCATCTCGCCGACATAGTCGCCGGCCTCCAGCACTGCCAGGATGACTTCGCGACCACGCTCGTCGGCCGTCAGCACGCGGGCGCGGCCGTTGAGCAGGATGAACAGGGCATTGCTCTTCTTGCCCTGCTCCACCACCAGCTCACCGCGCCGGTAGCGCCGCTTGACCACACCATCCGCCACCAGCTGGGCCTGCTCTTCCGTCAGCATCGAGAACAACGGCACCCGACGGATCAAGTCCAGGTTGGTCAGCATCGACATCAATCACCCCCTCGCACTCTGTATTTGGCGACCCGCGGCGACGCGCCGACGGCCCGTTCTCTAGAATGCCCGAACGTCATTCCTGTGTACCCCCGAGCATATCCGGTCCCCGGCCCCTCGGCGGCGCACCTTCAGCGAGCGTCCCCTATGAGCACCACCCCCACCCATGCCCAGGTCCTGATTCTCGGCTCCGGCCCGGCCGGCTACACCGCCGCCATCTACGCGGCCCGCGCCAACCTGAAGCCGCTGCTGGTGACCGGCATGGCCCAGGGTGGCCAGCTGATGACCACCACGGAGGTGGACAACTGGCCCGCCGACGTGATGGGCGTGCAGGGGCCGGACCTGATGCAGCGCTTCCTGCAGCACGCCGAGCGCTTCCAGACCCAGATCGTGTTCGACCACATCAACGAGGTGAACCTGTCCCAGCGCCCGTTCACCCTCAAGGGCGACTCGGGCACCTACACCTGCGACACCCTGGTGATCGCCACCGGCGCCTCAGCCAAGTACCTGGGCCTGCCCTCGGAGCAGAGCTTCATGGGCCGTGGCGTGAGCGGCTGCGCCACCTGCGACGGCTTCTTCTACCGCGGTGACGAGGTCTGCGTGGTGGGCGGCGGCAACACCGCTGTCGAAGAGGCCCTGTACCTGTCCAACATCGCCGAGAAGGTGCACCTGATCCACCGGCGCGACAAGTTCCGCGCCGAGGCCATCATGATCGACAAGGTCATGGAGAAGGTGGCCGCCGGCAAGATCGTCCTGCACCTGCACAAGACGCTGGACGAGGTGCTGGGCGACCAGAGCGGCGTGACCGGCGTGCGCCTGAAGGATGTCAACGGCGGCGCCGACGAGGAAGTGACCGTCAAGGGCTGCTTCATCGCCATCGGCCACCAGCCCAACACGGACATCTTCAAGGGCCAGCTGGAGATGAAGGACGGCTACCTGGTGACCCGTGGCGGCCAGAACGGCTTCGCCACCATGACCAGCGTGCCGGGCGTGTTCGCGGCCGGTGACGTGCAGGACCACATCTACCGCCAGGCCATCACCTCGGCCGGCACCGGCTGCATGGCGGCCCTGGATGCCCAGCGCTTCCTGGAGCAAGGCGAGCACTGATTTCCCTGCCTGGCGGAAATCCGCTAGAATCGCAGGTTTTCTTGCGCAGACCACCGAGAGCTGCGGCGAGTCAGGCACTTCGGTGCGTGATTGGCGGCGGCTTCGGCCAGGGAAGTTTCGGGCAAGAACGGGTTACCGCCACCCTTTTGGCGAGGTGAGGCGAGTGGCTGACAGGGTCCTGGACCAGTCAAGTGCTCGCTGTATGACAAGTATCGGAGTGTCCTCATGGCACGCGTCTGCGAAGTCACGGGCAAGAAGCCCATGGTCGGGAACAATGTTTCCCACGCCAACAACAAAACCAAGCGCCGGTTCCTGCCGAACCTGCAATACCGTCGTTTCTGGGTCGAGAGCGAAAACCGCTGGGTGCGCCTGCGCATCAGCAACGCCGCCCTGCGTCTGATCGACAAGAAGGGCATCGATGCCGTTCTGGCCGATCTGCGTGCCCGCGGCCAGGCCTAATCACAGACTAAGGAGCGACAACCATGGCAAGCAAAGGCGGCCGCGAGAAGATCAAGCTGGAGTCCACCGCGGGCACCGGCCACTTCTACACCACGAACAAGAACAAGAAGACCACGCCCGAAAAGCTGGAATTCATGAAGTTCGACCCCAAGGCACGCAAGCACGTGCTGTACAAGGAAGTGAAGCTGAAGTAATTCAGCCCCCTCCCCTCGAAAAACCCGCCCTGCTCGCACGGCGGGTTTTTTGTTGCCTGCCCCCCGCGGCTCACGCGCCGGCCTTTCCCATCGCGAGTTCTCCTCGGTCGGCCCCTGCCCTCCTCCTGTCCTGAGCAGCCATGAAAAAAGCCCGCACAAGGCGGGCTTTGGGAATCAGGAAGGCTGCCCGATCAGGCGCGGGCGGAACGCAGTTGCAGCGAGAACTCGCGCAGCGCGGCGACGCCGCTGCTCTCGGCCCGGTGGCACCAGTCCTGCAGGTCGGCCACCAACTGCTCGGCCGACACATTGGTGCGGGTCCAGAGCTGGCGCAGTTCCTCGCGCATGGAGACCAGCTTCTGCAGCACCGGCGAGGTGGCCACGGCGCTTTCTACCTGCGGGAGCAGATCGGTCGGGATCTTCTCCACGTCGCGGTGCAGCCAGCGCTGGGCCACGCGCAGATTGCTCCAGGCCGAGTTGTTGCTGCCTTGAGCCTTCACCCGAGCCACTTCACCAGCACAGGCGCGGCGCAGTTCCTTGGCGTAGTTCGCCATCACCTCGTAGCGGTTGGCGATGATCGCCTCCAGCGTCTTGGCATCGGCCACCGGCTTCAGCGGGCCCAGTTGCAGCTGGGGCGCGGTCTTGCGCACCTTGGCCCAGCCCAGCATCTCCATGGCGCGGATGTAGCCCCAGCCGATGTCGAACTCGAAGGGCTTGACCGAGAACTTGGCCGAAGTCGGGTAGGTGTGGTGATTGTTGTGCAGCTCCTCGCCACCGATGATGATGCCCCAGGGCGAGAGGTTGGTCGACGCATCGGCCGCCTCGAAGTTGCGGTAGCCCCAGTAGTGGCCCAGACCATTGACCACACCGGCCGCCCAGAACGGGATCCAGGCCATCTGGATGGCCCAGATGGTGATGCCGATGGCGCCG
Source organism: Ideonella dechloratans (assembly GCF_021049305.1). Taxonomy (GTDB): domain Bacteria; phylum Pseudomonadota; class Gammaproteobacteria; order Burkholderiales; family Burkholderiaceae_C; genus Ideonella; species Ideonella dechloratans. Next base: position 1,423,093 of record NZ_CP088081.1, on the reverse strand, counting down.
AACAACGCGATGTTGATCAGGAACATCAGCAGGATGCCCTTGGCGCTGTGCTTGGAGTAGACGTTGCGCTCCATCCAGTCGTCGGGCGTGCCGTGACCGTACTTGCTCAGCGTCTCATCCACCTTGGCTTCGGCACGGTAGAGCTCCGCACCCCGGCTCATCACGGTGCCGAGGCCACGGGTGATCGGGCTGTGCGGGTCTTCCTCGGTCTCGCACTTGGCGTGGTGCTTGCGGTGGATGGCGACCCATTCCTTGGTCACCATGCCGGTGGTCATCCACAGCCAGAAGCGGAAGAAATGCGAGGGGATGGGACCCAACTCGAGTGCACGGTGTGCCTGCGAACGGTGCAGGAAGATGGTGACGCCCGCGATCGTGATGTGGGTCACCACCGCCGCGTAAAGCACGACCTGCCACCAAGTGGCGTGCGTGAGGCCGTTCGCTGCCCAGTCCAGGACTGCAGAAAACACCGTGTTCAGTTGATCCATTGCCTACCTTGATTCGCCCGCGGAGTGCTGGCTAACTCCCTATTGTAGAGGACAGCCTGCCGTCCGCCACTCCGAACTGGGGTGGAGAAACGCCCGTTTCGCTCGCGTTGAAGGCAGGAGAACGTGGATTGCAGACCAAAACAGTCGGAATCACGTTCAATGCGGAATATGGGGGTACCCCACCCGGCTTCAAGCCTTGCGCTGCCAGGCCGCGGCAAAGAAGCCGTCGGTGGCATGGCGGTGCGGCCACAGACGCAACATGCCTTCGCGCACCAGGGTCTCTGGCTGCTCGACCTGGGCCGCCGCCAGCAACTCGGCCGCGGACAGGGGCTCGAAGTCCGGATGGGCGGCGGAGAAGGCCTTGGCAATGTCCTCGTTCTCGCGCGAGAGCAGGCTGCAGGTGGCATAGACCAGCCGCCCCCCGGCTTGACCAGGCGCGCGGCGCTGTCGAGGATGGCTGCCTGCTTGACGGTCAGTTCCTCGATGGCCTTGGGCGACTGACGCCACTTCAGATCGGGGTTGCGCCGCAGCGTGCCCAAGCCGGAACAGGGCGCGTCCACCAGCACGCGATCGATCTTGCCGGCCAGGCGCTTGATGCGCTCGTCACGCTCATGGGCGATCTGCGCCGGGTAGACGTTGGACAGGCCGCTGCGGGCCAGCCGCGGCTTGAGCCCTTCCAGACGGTGGCCGGACACATCGAAGGCATAGAGGCGACCGGTGTTGCGCATGGCCGCACCCAGGGCCAGGGTCTTGCCACCGGCACCGGCGCAGAAGTCCACCACCATCTCGCCGCGCTTGGCGCCCAGCATCAGGGCCAGCAGTTGGCTGCCCTCGTCCTGGACCTCCACCTCGCCCTGGACGAACAGCGGCAGCTTCTGCAGGGCCGGCTTGCCCTGCACCCGCAGCCCCAAGGGGGAATAGGGCGTGGGCTCGGCCTCGATGCCCGCCTCCTTCAGCGCGGCCAGCACGGTCTCGCGCTTGGCCTTCAGGGTGTTGACCCGCAGGTCCAGCGGCGCGGATGCCTCCATCGCGGCCACGAAGGCCGGAAACTCCTCGCCCAGTTCGGTCTTGAGCGCATTGGCCAGCCAGTCGGGCAGGTTGATGCGCACCTTCTCCGGCAAGGTGGCGGTGTCCAGCTCGCGCACCTGGGTCAGCCAGGCCACCTCGTTGGGCCCCAGGGCGCCGCGGATGAAGGTGTCGCTACCCTGCCAGGCCAGGATGGCCAGGCGACGCTCCAGGGCACCGGAGCCGCTCTGGGCCAGGTGGGCCCACAGCAGGCGCCGGCGCAGCACGGCGTAGGCCGTCTCGGCCAGACTGTGGCGTTCGCGGGGTCCCAGGGTGCGGTGTTTGCGGAAGAAGGCCGACACGACGGCGTCGGCGGGTTGGTCGAGTTTGAGCACCTGGCGCAGCAGATCGGTGGCCAGGTCCAGCAGGGCATTCGGATGCATGGGCCGGATTATCCCAGCCCGACCCGCCACCGTCTCAGAACAAATGCTGGGGCAGGCCGTCGCGGTGGCTGACACGTCCATCGGCCAGCACCAGCCGGTCCTCGACGAACCAGCGCACGGCCAGTGGAAAGATCACATGTTCGCGTTCGAGGACCCGGGCCGACAGGCTGGCCTCGTCGTCGCCCGGCAGCACCGGCACGGCGGCCTGGGCCACGATGGGGCCGTGGTCCAGTTCAGCCGTCACGAAGTGCACGGTGGCGCCGGCCAGCTTGCAACCCTGCTCGATGGCCCGGCGGTGGGTATGCAGGCCCGGAAAGGCTGGCAGCAGCGAGGGGTGCACATTGAGCATGCGTCCCTCGTAGTGGCGCACGAAGCCGGCGCTCAGGATGCGCATGAAGCCCGCCAGCACCAGCAGATCCGGGGCAAAACCATCGATCACCCGCGCCAGCTCGGCGTCATAGGTCTCGCGGTCCGGGTGGCCGCGGTGGTCCACCACCGCCGTCGCGATGCCCCGCTGCGCCGCCCAGGCCAGCCCGGCGGCATCGGCCTTGTTGCTGACCACGGCCGCCACCTCGGCGGGCCAGCCTTCGGCGGCACAGGCCTCGACGATGGCCTGCATGTTGCTGCCACGGCCGGACAGGAGGATGACGATTCGCTTCATGAGGGCCGAGAGTGTAAGGCTCTGCCAGAATCAGCCGCTTTCCCCGCCCTGCCCGCCCGCGCATGAAGCCCCAGTTGCAAGCGTCCCTGCTGATGATGGGATCGTCCTTCCTGTTCGCCCTGATGGGGGTCTGCGTGAAGCTGGCTTCGGCCCGCTACGGCTCGGGCGAAATCGTCTTCTACCGCGGCCTGGTGGGCGCGCTGTTCATCTCGGGCCTGGTCTTCTGGCGCGGTGGCAGCCTGAAGACCCGCTACCCCAGCATGCACCTGGGGCGCAGCATCGCCGGGGTGTGTGCGCTGGTGCTGTGGTTTTACGCCATCGGCCAGTTGCCGCTGGCCACGGCCATCACGCTGAACTACATGTCTTCGATCTGGATGGCCCTCTTCCTGATCGGCGGTGCGGTGCTGGTGGGCTCCTCGCAACAGATCGATCTGCGGCTGGTCCTGGCCGTGCTGACCGGCTTCGGTGGCGTGGCCCTGGTGCTGCAGCCCACCCTGACCCGGGAGCAGTGGCCCGGCGCGCTGGCCGGACTCATCTCCGGGATGATGTCGGCCATGGCCTATCTGCAGGTGACGGCCCTGGGGCGGGTGGGCGAGCCGGAGTACCGCGTGGTCTTCTATTTCTCGCTGGGCAGCGTGGTGGCGGGCGCCGCCCTGGCCCTCACTGGCGACTTCCACACCCACACCCCGCCCGGCCTGGGCCTGCTGGTGGCCACCGGCGTGCTGGCCACCACGGCACAGATCCTGATGACCCGGGCCTATGCCATCGGCCGGGCCCTGTCCAATGCCAGCCTGCAATACCTCGGCATCGCCTGGTCCTTCCTGTTCGGGGTGATGATCTTCGGCGATGCTGTCACCGTGGTCGCCCTGGCAGGCATGGTGCTCATCGTCGCCGCCGGACTCACCGCCACGCTGCTGCGCAACCGCGCGGTGCCGGACGCCGCCAACCCCGGCGAATCCTGATCTCGCCCGTCCTGCCCGAAGGAGCCCCCATGCCCTCCATCCATCCGCTGATCACCGCCACCGAACTGCGCACCCTGCTGGACAGCGCCCAGCCGCCCCTGCTGCTGGACTGCGGTTTCGATCTGGCCAATCCCTCGGCGGGCGAGCAGGACTACCAGGCCGGCCACCTGCCGGGTGCGCGCTACCTGCACCTGGACCGTGACCTGTCGGCGCCCAAGAGCGCGGCCGGCCCCATCCAGGGCGGCCGCCACCCGCTGCCCAGCCTGGCCATGCTGGCCGAGCGGGCTGGCGCCTGGGGCGTGACGCCCGAGCGCCTGGTGGTGTGCTACGACCGCCAGGGCGGGCCCTACGCAGCCCGGGCCTGGTGGATGCTGCGCTGGCTGGGCCATGCGCAGGTGCGGGTGCTCGATGGCGGCGTGAACGCCTGGCTGACAGCCGGCGGCACGCTGGACACCGGGGTCGCCCCGGCACCGGCCGCCGGCCCCTACCCCGCCCGGGCGCCAGCCATGCCCACGGTGGATGCGCCCACCCTGCTGGCCTCGCTGGACAGCGTGCAGGTGCTCGACGCCCGCGCACCGGAGCGCTACCGCGGCGAAGTGGAACCCCTGGATGCACAGGCCGGCCACATCCCCGGTGCCCGCAACCGTTTCTTCAAGGACAACCTGAGCGCCGACGGCCGCTTCAAGTCGGTGGACGAACTGCGCCAGGAGTTCCTGGCCCTGGGCCTGCTGCCCGGCCAGGTCATCCACCAGTGCGGCTCGGGCGTCACCGCCTGCCACAACCTGCTGGCCATGGCGCTGGCGGGGCTGGGCGATGCCCGGCTCTATCCCGGCTCCTGGAGTGAGTGGTCGGCCGATCCGACGCGACCCGTGGCCCGCGGCTGAGGCCCGGCCACGCCGGTCGCACATGCTGCTTGATTCTGGTCAAGCCCGCGGCCGGCTTTCGGGACACACTGAAGGCATCGGGTGACCCACCCATCCATGCCCCACGAAGGAAAGGATCCCTCCATGTACAGCCACATCCTCGTCCCCACCGACGGTTCGGACATCAGCGCCAAGGCGGTCGAGACGGCCATCTCGATGGCCAAGCTGCTGGGCGCGAAGCTGAGTACCATCAGCGTGAAGGAGCCCTTCCCCTACAGCGCCATCAGCGAGATGCAGCCGGTGCCGCCGCAGGAGTTCTACGACGCCCAGGAACGCATCGCCACCGCGCGCGTGAAGGCCGTCAGTGACGCGGCCAAGGCCGCCGGGCTGGACTGCGAAGGCTTCACCGTGGAAGCCGTCCATCCCTGGGAAGCCATCTGCGATCTGGCCAAGGACAAGGGCTGCGATCTGGTGGTGATGGCTTCGCACGGCCGCCGTGGCGTCAGCGCCCTGCTGCTGGGCAGCGAAACCCAGAAGGTGCTGACCCACTCGCCGCTGCCCGTGCTGGTCGTCCGCTGACCCGCCACGCGGGCGGCACCTCCGGTGCCGCCCATTTGGCGCCCTCAGGCCACCCCATGGGCCTTGAACCAGGCCAGGCACTGCTTCCAGCCATCCTGGGCATCGGCCTGTCGGTAACTGGGCCGGTAGTCCGCGTGGAAGGCATGCGGGGCGTCCGGGTAGACGATGAAGCGGGAATCGCGCGCGGCGGCATTGCCTGCGGCCAACGCCTTCTTCATTGCCTCCACCGTGTCCAGCGGGATGCCGGTGTCCTGCCCGCCATACAGACCCAGCACCGGCGCCTTCAGCTCGGCCACCAGATCCAGTGGGTGGCGGGGTTGCAGCGGGTTGGTCGGCCCGGTCAGGCGGCCATACCAGGCCACGCCGGCCTTCACGGCCGGGCTGTGTTCCGCAAACAGCCAGGTGATGCGCCCGCCCCAGCAGAAGCCGGTGACCCCCAGCCGTGACGTGTCCTGCCCCTGGGCCTTGGCCCAGGCGACCGTGGCATCCAGATCGCCCATGACCTGGGCGTCCGGCACCTTGGACACCAGTTCGGACATCAGCGCACCGATGTCGGTGTAGCCCGCGGGATTGCCTTGGCGCTTGTACAGGTCCGGTGCGATGGCGCAATAGCCCTGGTGGGCGAAACGCCGGGCCACATCGGCGATGTGCTCATGCACGCCGAAGATCTCGCTGATCACCAGCACCACCGGCCGCGCACCGCCCCCCTGGGGCATGGCCCGGTAGGCCGGCATCTGGAAGTCCCCGACCGGAATCTGCACCGTCCCGGCCACCAGGCCCTCGCTGGGGGTGTGGATCACCGTCTGGGCCGCCACCGGCAGGGTGGCCGCGGCAAAGCCCAGCCCCACCCCGGCCTGCACCACCTCTCGGCGGGTCGGCGTCGCGGGCAGACCTCCGTTGGCCTTCTGCAACAGGGCCTGGGCGTCGTCGAGCATCGGGGTGTCGGGCATGGCGTTCTCCTGGGACATGTCGAAGCCGGTCGGGGCCGGAAAGGATGTGAATGATTCTAGAAGTCGCCCCAATGACCGCCCCACCGGCCCGGAGATGTCATCGCCAAGGGGCACAATCCCGCCCCATGTCCATCGCTTTGCCCTCCCCCACGGGCCTGCTTGCAGGCATCGACATGGGGTCGAACAGTTTCCGCCTCGAAATCGGCCACCTGCGCGACGGACGCTACCGCCGCCATGCCTATCTGAAGGAAACCGTGCGCCTGGGGGCGGGCCTGGACAGCGAGGGAATGCTCACCGAAGAGGCCACCGAACGGGGCCTGGCCTGCCTGCGCCAGTTCGCCCGCAACCTCGGCGGCTTTCATCCGGCGCAGGTGCGGGCCGTGGCCACCCAGACGCTGCGCGAGGCACGCAACCGCGACGCCTTCCTGCACCAGGCCCAGGCCGCGCTGGGCTTCCCGATCGAGGTCATTTCCGGCCGCGAGGAAGCCCGCCTGATCTACGCCGGCGTGGCCCATCTGCAGCCCTCGAACCTGCCCCGTTTGGTGGTGGACATCGGCGGGCGGTCCACCGAGCTGATCCTGGGCGAGAAGCGCCAGCCCATCGAGGCCGAGTCCTTCCGCGTGGGCAGCGTCAGTCTGTCCATGCGCTACTTCCCGGACGGTCGCTTCACCAGCGAAGGCTTTCGCGCCGCCCAGGTGGCCGCCGGGGCCGAGTTCGAAGAAGCCCTGGCGCCGTTTGCCGCCTCCCGCTGGGACCATGCGCTGGGCTCCTCCGGCACCGCCGGTGCGGTGTCCGACGTGCTGCGCGCCAGCGGCCAGACCGACGGCAGCATCACGCCCGACGGCCTGCGCTGGCTGATCAAGCAATGCATCGAGGCAGGCAGCGCCGACCGGCTGGACCTGCCGGGCCTGAAGCCCGACCGGCGCCCGATCCTGGCCGGCGGACTGGCCATCCTGTACACCTTGGCCACGCACTTCCAGATCGAGGCCCTGCAGCCGGCCAAGGGCGCCCTGCGCCAGGGCGTGATCGTGGACCTGCACGACCGGCTGCTGGCCCGCCAACGCCAGCGCGGCCACGACCTGCGCGAGGACAGTGTCAAGGCGCTGCAGCACCGCTTCGGCGCCGACCTCGAGCAGGCCTTGCGGGTGGCGCGCCTGGCCTGTCACCTGTTCGACCAGGTGGCGCCGCGCGACGCCGAGGAGGAACGCATCGAGCTGCGCTGGGCCGCCCAGCTGCACGAGATCGGCCAGATGGTGTCCCACCACGACCACCACCGCCACAGCGCCTACCTGCTGGGCCATGTGGATGCAGCCGGCTTCTCGCAAAGCCAGCAGCGTCGGCTGGCCGACCTGGTGCTGGGCCAGCGTGGCGGCTTGCGCAAGATGGAAGAACTGATCCACAGCGAACTGATGCTGTGGCAGATGCTGTGCCTGCGTCTGGCCGTCATCGCCTGCCACGCCCGCTCCGACGTGCCCGAGCAGACCTTGCGCCTGCAGCGCCAGGGGCGCATCGCCCGCCTGGCCTTCCGCCAGGAGTGGGCCGACACCCACCCCCGCACGGTGCACCTGCTGGAAGAAGAGGAACAGGCCTGGGCCCGCTCCGGCCTGGCCCTCACCCTGCACCTGGGCTGAGGCCCTGCAGGGGTTCGAGGCCCGCGCCAGCGTTCAGCCCAGCCGGGTGGCCCAGTCGGCGGCGTCGAAGCCCACCGTCACGCGGCCATCGGGCCATTCCACCACCGGTCGCTTGATCGCGCTGGCCTGCTCGCGCAGCAGGGCCATGGCGCTGGCCGCGTCCACCACCGCGGCCTGGACTGCGGGGTCAAGCTTGCGCCAGGTCGTGCCCTGGCGGTTGACCAGGGCTTGCCAACCCAGGGCCTGCACCCAGGCGGCCAGCCGCTCGGCCGGCACGCCCTGCTTCTTGAAGTCATGGAAGACGACGGAGGCGCCCTGCCCGGCCAGCCAGGCGCGGGCCTTCTTGACGGTGTCGCAGTTGGGAATGCCGTAGAGGGTCAGGTCGGCCATGCTCAGCCTCCCGCCAGCACGGTGCCCAACAGGCCCACGATGCCCAGGCCCAAGGCCGCCAGCGCATCCCCGGCGATCAGGCCGCCTCCGATCAGCGAGGTGTTGCTCATGTCCTCCGGCACCACGGCATCGCCCGGCTGGGGCTTGGCCTTGGGCAACGAGTTGACCGCGCTGGAGATGACCCCGCCGATGGCGAACCAGGCCGAGGTGTTGAGGTTCACGAAGCCGCCGAAGGACCAGGCATAGGGCGAAGGCAGCAGCACCGAATCCAGCACGAAGTCGGTGGCGAAACCGCCCTTGCCCGAGGCCACGAAGCGCTGGTAGCCGGCATTGCGCTTGAGCAGCTTGCGCGCCAGCTCCACCGCGAAGCCGATGCCCACGCCCACCCAGATGGCCGTGCGTTGGTAGGGCTTGTCGTCGGTCAGACTGCGCAGCACACCGACGAACTTGTAGGTCATGGCCGCGCTCCACTCGGCCGGCTGCTCACCGGCCTTCATCACCGTCTGGTCCAGCAGCAGCACGGGGTAGGCAGCCATGAACAGCTTGGCAAAGCCCACCGCCACGATGGCCCCGACCACGATGCCCGCCACCTGGTAGCGGAACTGCAGGGTGCGGCTGGTGCCCAGGCGGGCGCCGGTAGAGCGGTCCTGCTGCATGTCGCCGGCCACGCTGACCGACACCAGCAGCACCGTGCCGGCCATCAGACCGATGGTCGGGTCCTTCAGGCCCAGGGCCGCCATCATCACCACCGACACCACGAAGGCCGAGGAGATGGGGTTGGAGTCGCTGATGCCCTGCGAGATGCCGTTGACCATGGCGAACAGGAAGACCAGCAGCACCGCGAACACCAGGTAGCCCACCGGCTGGCCCAGCACGAAGTGGCCGGTGCAGACCACCGCCACCGCCCAGAAGGCCACCCAGCTGAACACGCGGCGGGTGTCCACCCGCTTCCAGGCTTCCTGGCTTTGGGCGGGAGCCGGGGTGCGGCCGGTCAGTCGCTGCCAGGCCTGCCAGAAGATCAGGCTCAGGTCGATGATGGCCGCGCCCATGATGGTGCCCAGCGCGATCAGGAACATGATCTTGCGGGCCGGGTCGCCCTCGTGCAGCCAGCCGATCGAGATGAAGTAGGGGATCAGCGCCCAACCGGTCAGGCCGGCCACCAGGGCCGGGATGCCGATGCGCGCGCCCACCAGCAGACCGGCGCCCAGCGTGGAGGTGGACAGCTCGATGGCCGCCATGAAGGGCAGCTTGGCCGCGGCGATGCCGCCCAGCAGACCGGCGCCGATGCCGCTGCCCAGCTTGGCCACCGAGCGGCGCAGCAGCACCGGGTCGGTCAGCGCGCGCAGGATGTTGGCCACGGCGAAGCCCGAGGGGTAAGGCAGCTGCAGCTTGTCCACCAGGATGGGCGTGTAGAGCATGCCCACGCCGGCGCCCAGCATGCCGATGCACAGCATGTACAGCATCAGCTGCCACACGGGCGGCTGCGGCATGCCCATCCAGACCATGGCCTGGATCAGCACGCCCATGGCGCTCAGGCCGGCCACCGAGGCGGCCGAGGTCTGGATGAAGTTGGCGCCATGCTTGCCCTCGGCGCCGTAGCCCAGCGTGACCACCGAGCCCAGCAGGCCCGCCAGCACCTGCCCGCCGACGAAGAAGCCCAGCGAGAAGTTCATGTAGGAGGCGGTGACACCACCCAGGGGGCCAAGGACGAAGACGCCCAGGGACAGCAGCAGCAGGTGGTACTTCCAGGTGCCCTGGCGGGGAAGCCAGGCCCAGCGTTGGCCGTCCGGTGTGGATGCGGCGGGGGAAGACAGGGTCGTCATCGGGTCAATGCATGAATGCGGCGGGTTGCCGAAAGCCTGGCAGCCCGTCCCCGGGACCGATGCGCCCGAACACTGCCACCAGGACAAAACCCCGGAGTGTGCGACCAAGTGGTGCACCGCGCCAGGGGTTGAACCTGGGGGTCAGCCAGAACCATGCCAGACCGGGGTTCACCCCAGCGAGCGAATCCGGCAGACCCGGCCGATCCGGACGCAAAAAAAGGACTGGCCTTGCGGCGAGTCCTTTTCGAAGAATTTTGGTGGGCCCTGTAGGATTCGAACCTACGACCAACGGATTAAGAGTCCGCTGCTCTACCAACTGAGCTAAGAGCCCCACTCGGCTTCAGTGGCTTCCAGTGCACCTCAAGAAAGAAGCACTGCAGTCAACTGAAGCGCTTATTCTAATACGTTTTTCTGGAACTGATCAAGCCCCCTTGGCCCATTGCGCCAAGCTGCGTTGCAGCAGCACCTGGGCCATGGCCTGGCCCGGCTGCACAGCCTCGGTCACCCCCGCTTCCACCAGCAGGGCCGCTTCCGACTCGTTGGGCGCCCGGGACAGCACCGTGAGTTCAGGCCGCAGCGTGTGGGCCGTGCGGATCATCGGATAGGTGTCGGTGGCGTCGGGCACCGTCACCACCAGCAGACGGGCCTGGTGGATGTGGGCCTGCACCAGGGTCTCGGGCTCGGTGGCATCTCCGGCCACGGCCTGCAGCCCGGCCGCCCGCAGGGCCTCCACCCGCTCACGGCGCTGCTCCACCACCACGCAAGGCACGTCCTGCGCCACCAATGCCGCCACCAGCTGCTCCCCCACTGCGCCATAGCCCACCACCACCACATGCCGGGCCAGGTAACGCTCGGCGGTGCTGGCCGGCAGTTCGGCCAAGGGGTCCGGCCGGGCATCCAGCGAGCGGGCCCAGGCCGAACGGGCCAGCACCGCGCGCCGCAGCGGATCGACCAGCGAGAACAGCAAGGGGTTGAGCGCGATAGAGAACAGCGCCCCGGCCACCACCAGGCTCTCGGCCTCGGGCGGCAGCACATGCAGGCTGGCGCCCAGGCCCACCAGGATGAAAGAGAACTCGCCGATCTGGGCCAGGCTGGCCGCCACCGACAGCGAGGCCTGCAGCGGGTAGCGCAGCAAGAGCACCAGGCCCATGGCCGCCACCGACTTGCCCAGCATGATGATGGCCGTGACGGCCAGCACCTGCAGCGGCCGCTCCAGCAGCACCTTGGGATCGAACAGCATGCCGACCGAGACGAAGAAGAGCACCGCGAAGGCATCCCGGAACGGCAGGGATTCCTCGGCCGCGCGGTGGCTGAATTCGGACTCCCGCAAGACCAGGCCGGCAAAGAAGGCGCCCAGGGCCACCGACACCCCGAAGAAGGCCGAAGCACCGTAGGCGATGCCCAGGGCCACCGCGATGACCGCCAGCGTGAACAGCTCGCGCGAGCCGGTGCGGGAGATCAGCCACAGCAGACGCGGCAGCAGCTTGCGCCCCACCAGCAGCATCAGCGCCACGAAGGCCCCCACCGCCAGCAGCGTGCGCAGCACCGCCCAGGTCAGCGAGGGCGTGTCCGCCGCCTCGGCTGACGCGTCGGCGGTGCCGGCCAAGCCGACCAGGGCCGGCAGCAGCACCAGCACCAGCACCATGGCCAGGTCCTCCACCACCAGCCAGCCCACGGCGATGCGACCCTCGTGCGATTCCAGCGTGCCACGCGCCTCCAGCGCCCGCAGCAGCACCACGGTGCTGGCCACCGACAAGGCCAGCCCGAACACCAGCGCCCCGGCCAGCGACCAGCCCCAGAACACCGCCAGACCGGCCCCCATGGCCGTGGCCACCGCCATCTGCACCACCGCGCCGGGCACCGCCACACGGCGCACGGCCATCAGATCGGCCACCGAGAAATGCAGCCCCACGCCGAACATCAGCAGCATCACGCCGATCTCGGCCAGCTGGGAGGCCAACCCCATGTCGGCCACGTAGCCGGGAGTGTGCGGGCCCAAGGCCATGCCGGCCATCAGATACCCCACCAGGGCCGGCAGCCGCAAACGCAGGGCGGCGTAGCCCAGCAGCAGGGCCAGCCCCAGCGCGGCGGCCAGGGTGACGATGAGAGGCATGTGAGGGTGCATGGCGGAGCAATCGCAGGACAGTGGACAGAAGGCGGGACACCGGCAGCGCTGACACCCGGGCGGCACAGGGTGGGAAGCGACTGAGGCCCGAGAGTTCCCGAAGCCGAGGCTGCGCGACGGTCATCGGGATTTATACCGAGTCGCCGCGCCTGCGGGCGATGGCCGGGCCAGCGCCGCCCGTTGGGACGTCGCGAATTGGCGCGTCACCCCAGGGAGGGTCCTGATGGACAAGGCTTTCCTGACACACCCGCCCACGGCTTGTACCAGCCCCGGCTGTCCCGCCCTGCGACGCCGACCCCGAGGCCCAGGGGGTTTACCCCCGAAATTGGCCCCTCCGCGGCACCGCGCGGGATGGCATGGAACTGGCGCCAGGGGGGCTGCGCCGGCCTGCGTGCCGGCACAGCCCAACCCATACCAACGGAGACAAGACCATGCAATTCACCGCCCTGGCCCGCGCAGCCACCCTCACCGTTCTGGCTGGCGCCGCCCTGTCGGCCCAGGCCGTCGGCTTCACCCAAGGCGATGTCACGATGGACATCAACGGCACCGTCAACGGCTTCTACATGAACCGCGAGGACACGGTGACCACCAAGGCCACCGGCGCCGAGGCCAAGGCCACCAACAGCATGGTGTCCAACGGCCTGCTGCCGGGCTGGCTGAACTTCGTGGCCACCACCAAGGTCGCCGACCAGGACATCAAGGTGCACTTCGGCTTCGCGCCCGGCATCGTCAACAACTCCACCGTCGTGGGCCTGCCCGATGGCGCGGCCGGCAACACGCCGGGCGCCTACTCCCAGATCGACACCCGCAACATCTACTTCCGCATCGGCAACGAGAGCTGGGGCCACCTGAAGTTCGGCCGTGACATCGGCCTGTTCGGCCAGGACGTGATCCTGTCGGACATGACCCTGATCGGCGTGGGCGGCACGACCAACGCCGCCATGCCCTTCAACACCACCTTCGGCATGATCGGCCACGGCTACATGTACACCGGCTTCCAGCCGCAGATCAGCTACGACACGCCCAAGGTCGACGGTCTGCAGGCCTCGGTCGGCATCTTCCAGCCCAGCAAGTACGCCGGTGACGAAACCAAGACGCCGGCCCTGCAGGCCAGTGCCGGCTACAGCTGGGCCGGCAGTGCCCCGGGCAAGGTCTGGGCGGGCGTGGTGCACCAGAGCACCAGCTGCTCGGGCGGCAGCGGCAACTGCAGCAGCGAGCCGTTCACCGCCCAGGGCTACGAGCTGGGCATCAAGGCCGGCATGAACGGCCTCGAAGGCATGCTCTACGGCTTCAAGGCCAAGGGGCTGGGCCTGTCGACCATCGGCGCCCAGTTCCTGGGCGGCAGCGATGGCGCCGGCAACCGCACCGATTCCAAGGGCTACCTGGCCCAGGTGACCTACAAGCTGGGCGACACCAAGCTGGGTGTCAACTATGGCCGCAACACCGACGAGGACGGCGCCACGGCGGCCGTCTTCGGTGGCCCGAAGAACGTGCGCAAGTCCTTCACGCTGGGCGTGTACCACACGCTCAACAAGTACATCACGCTGGTGGGCGAGTTCAACCACGAGAAGCAGGACAACGACGTCACCGAATCCAAGGTCCGCACCCTGTCGGTGGGCGGCGTCGTCTTCTTCTGAACACCGGCGGCAGGCCCCGGCCTGCCCCCCGTCTGTACCGTTTTCAGGGGATCCCCATCGGGATCCCCTTTTTTTCGGGTACCCCCACGGGTTATCCTATGAATGTGCAATTAGCACATTCATAGGAGCGCCCATGCCCCACATGTCCGCAAGCGCCGGCCGCTGGACGGCGGCCAGTCTTCTGGCCGGTCTTCTGACGGCTCTCGCCCCCGCCAGCCAGGCAGCCTCCACCATCCCCGCCGGCCGGCTGCTCGCCTCCAACTGCTTCCAGTGCCACGGCACCAACGGCAACGGTCCAGGCTTCGAACGCCTGGCCGGGCGATCCGCCTCGGAGCTGTACCAGGAACTCAAGGAGTTCCAGTCCGGCCAGGAAGGCAACGGCATCATGGCCAAGCATGCCTGGGGCTACACCGACGCCCAGTTGCAAGCCCTGGCCTCCTGGCTGTCCACCCAGAACTGAGGAGCGGACCATGACATCGACCCGGACCCCCTCCTCCCGCCAGCGCCGCGAATGGCTGCGGGCCGCCCTGGCCAGCGCCGGAAGCCTCGCCCTGCCGGGCTGGATGCAGACGGCCCTGGCGGCCTCCTCCCGCCCCCCCCCGCCAGCTCACCGCCACCCCAAGCGCCCGCGTCATCGTCGTCGGCGGCGGCATGGCCGGCGCCACCGTGGCGAAGTACCTGCGCCTGTGGGGCAGCAACATCGAGGTGACCCTGGTGGAGCCCAACGCCACCTACCTGAGCTGCATCATGAGCAGCCTGGTGCTGACGGGGCAGCGCACCATGGCCGCGCAGTCCTTCAACTACAAGACCCTGGCCAGCCGCTATGGCGTCAAGGTGGTGATCGACAAGGTCACGGGCATCGACCCGGCCAACAAGCGGGTGACCCTGGCCGGCGGCAGCACCCTGACAGCCGACCGCATCGTGATCGCCCCCGGCATCGACTTCGACACGGTGCCCGGCCTGAGCGACCCCAATGCGATGCCCCATGCCTGGAAGGCCGGCCCGCAGACCACCACCCTGCGCAAGCAGCTGCAAGCCATGCCGACACGGGGCACGGCCATCCTGACGATTCCGCCCACCCCTTACCGCTGCCCGCCGGGGCCCTATGAGCGCGCCTGCCTGCTGGCCGACTGGTTCAAGAAGTACAAGCCGGGCGCCAAGCTGCTGGTCCTGGACGCCAACCCGGACTTCGTGACGGAGAAGGACAACTTCAGCCGCGCCTTCTTCGACCTGCATGGCAGCGTGATCGAGTACCACACCAGCGTCGCCATCCAGTCCGCCGACGCCGCCACCATGACCCTGCAGACCAGCGCCGGCGCAGTGCGTGGCGACGTGATCAACCTGATCCCGCGCCAGCGCTGCGCCCCCATCGTGGCCGCCACCGGCCTGGCCAACGCGACCAGCGGCCGCTTTGCCGGGGTGGACGTGCTGAGCTACGAAAGCCAGGTCGCCCCGGGCATCCATGTGATCGGAGACTCGTCGGCCACCACCCAGCCCAAGGCCGGCCACATCGCCAACCAGGAGGCCAAGGTCTGCGCCGATGCCATCGTCCGCTTGCTGGCCGGCCAGGCCCTGGACCCCGCCCCGGTGACGAACTCGGCCTGCTACTCGACGATCACGATGAGCCAGGCTTCGTGGCTGACCGCGGTGTTCCAGTACGACGCCGGCAGCCAGGCCATGGCCTCGGTGGCGAATGCGTCCGGCGCCTCCAGCGGCTGGAGCGCCGACAACTTCGAGCAGATGAACACCTGGTTCAAGGCGCTGATGGCCGACACCTTCGCCTGAGGGGCGGCGCTCAGAGGAAGCGCGCCAGCGCTTCCACGTCTTCCGGAAAGAGCTGCCCGGTCTCCGCGGCAGCCACCCGGCCATCGCGCCCACGCGCGATGGTCACCGGCAGCCCCTTGGGCTTGGGCAGGGCGCGGGCCACCTCACCGGCCAGCAGGCCGCAGGGGAAGGTGTAGCCCTTGCGGGCGCGGTAGGCGATGGCATCGGCCGCCTGCGTGTCGATGGACAGACCCAGCACCACGAGCCCGCGCTGGCGCTGGGCCTGCCAGAGCTTCTCCATCCAGGGCGTCTGCTGGGCACAGAAGGGACACCAGCTGGCCCAGTAGTACAGCACCACGACCTTGCCCTCGGCATCGGCGGGGCGGAACACGCCGCCGTCCAGCAGAGGCACCTCGGTCAGGGGCAGCACGCTGCCCAGGGTGGGCACCGGCGCCGCAGGCCCAGCGCCCTGGGCCCAGACGGGCGCGCTCGCACCTGCCAGGGCACTCAGCAGCCAACGGCGGCGCGCCGCGTCCGGCACATCACCGACGGCCCCCAAGACGGCGCCACCTTCGGGCCCATCCACGGGCCTCGTCCTGTCATCCATGTCCGGCCTTTCGCAACAAGGCGAAGGCCACCGGGTTCAGCCCCGGCGGCCCCGCAAGAGCTGGTCTTCCGAGGGCAACTCGGCCGCCCCGTCGTCGAGCTCGATGGCGATCTGCGTGCAGACCGCCCGGCACAGCTGCGCCACCCGCTCGCTCTGCAGACGGTAGAACACCTGCGTGCCCTCCCGGCGTCGCCCCAGCACACCCGCGCGGTACAGCGTGGACAGGTGCTGGGACATGTTGGGCTGGGTGGTGTTGATCTCCGTGAGGAGCTCCGAGACGTTGCGCTCGCCGTTGCACACGGCGCTGATGATCCGCAGGCGCACGGGGGTGGACAGCAGGCCGAACAGCTCTGCCGCATTTTCGAACACCCGGTCCTGATCGTTTGTCTCGGCCACCTTGACCTCTGGCATGGAGTCTTCCATCACTCTATCAGCAGTTGCGCAGACAATCGGTTCACCCTCCGGCCGTGCCGGGCACTTCCATACCACCTCGGGCATTCCGCCGTGACGAACTCCGCCGCCCGCCGGCACAATCGGCCCCACCACGGTATGCCCCCGGACCGCACCTCATGACGGATGTCGACACCGCCCACCTGGCCACCCGGGTGCTCTGGGCCGCCTTCGGGCTGTCCCTGCTCTTCGGCTTCATCGCCCACCGCAGCCGGTTCTGCACCATGGGCGCCATCGCCGACGTCGTCAGCATGGGCCACTGGGAACGCGCCCGGATGTGGGCCCTGGCGGTGGCCGTGGCCACCCTGGGCTTCAACGGCATGGTGGCCTTGGGCTGGGTGGAAGCCCGCAACGCCATCTACGCCATGCCCCGGCTGCTGTGGCTGTCGGCCCTGGCGGGCGGCGGGCTGTTCGGCTTCGGCATGGTGCTGGCCTCGGGCTGCGGCAGCCGCAACCTGGTGCGCCTGGGCGGGGGCAACCTGAAGTCGCTGGTCGTGCTGATCGTGATGGCCGTGACCGCCTTCGCCACCCTCAAGGGCCTGACCGCCGTGCTGCGGGTGGCCACCGTGGAGCGCCTGTTCGTGGACCTGCCGACCGGGCAGGACCTGCCCTCGCTGCTGGCCGGCGGCGGCCTGGGCAGCGTGCCGCAGCTGGCCGTCGCGCTGGGGGCGGCCGTGGCCGTGCTGCTGGGCGGCTGGGCACTCTGGCGCCCCGAAGGCCGCAGCCCCGCGGCCCTGCTGGGCGGCCTGGGCATTGGGGCCGTGATCACCGGCGTCTGGTGGGTGTCGGGTGTGCTGGGCTTCGTGCCGGAAGACCCGCAGACGCTGGAGCCCGCCTTCCTGGCCACCAACAGCCACCGCATGGAGGCCCTGAGCATGGCTTCGCCGCTGGCCTATGCGCTGGACTGGCTGCTGTTCTTCAGCGACAGCTCCAAGACCCTGACCCTGGGCATCGTCAGCGTGGCCGGCGTGCCACTGGGGGCCGCGGCCTCGGCCCTGCTGCAGCGCAGCTTCCGCTGGGAGGGCTTCGGCAATGTGCAGGACCTGGCCCTGCACCTGGTGGGCGCCAGCCTGATGGGCGTGGGCGGCGTGGTGGCCATGGGCTGCACCATCGGCCAGGGCATCTCCGGCCTGTCCACCTTGTCTCTGGGCAGCCTCCTGGCGGTGGCCGGCATCGTGGCAGGCGGTCTGCTGGGCCTGCGCTACCAGACCTGGCGCATCGAGCGCATGGACTGAGACCGGCCGGCGCATCGCGGCATTCCTCTTCAGCGGGCCGGGCCGGCCCAGCGGGTCTGTGCCAGCTCCATCACGTCGGCCTCGCTCATCTCGCCGGGGATGCACTGGTGCAGCCGGCCGTCGGCCAAGAGCAGACAGGTCATGGGCACCATGCGGCGCGGCGTGAAGCGGGGCCGCAGCCGACCATCGTCGATCACCACCGGGAACTGCCAGCCTCGGCGGGCCACCTCCTGCCGGGCCGCATCGACGTCGCCGCCCTCCAGCACGCCCAGCACCCGCAGGCGCTGCGGGTCGACCGCGGCCTGCAGCTGCGCGATGCGGGCGTTGTGACGCTTGCAGTAGGCGCAGTCCACCGACCAGAACACCACCACCGTGGGCACCCCGCCCCAGGCGCCGTCCGGCAGCGGCGGCCCGGCCAGCACGGGGAAGCTGGAGAGATCCTGCAACGGCGCCTGGGCGGATGCGACGCCAGCCGCCGCAGCCAGCACCAGCAGCGCGCACAGCCTGCCCAGCGCCCGGTGCGTCCTCATCGTCCGGCCTGCTCCATCAGCAGGTAGGTGTTGTAGGCGTTGATGCGGTTGGCCACGCCAAACAGCGGCAGGTGCTCGAAGGCGGACCAGTCGGTGCGGGCATAGGCGTCCTCGAAAGGCTCGAGGTTCGCCGCCGCCTCCGCCATGCTCTTGCGCAGGTATTGCAGGTAGTCGCGCGTCAGGGTCAGGTCGGCCAGCGGCTCGCGCGAGAGCGCGCCATGGCCGGGCACGATCACCACCGGCTTCAGATCGATCAGACCGCTGAGCGCGGCGATCCAGGCCTGGCTGTCGGCCGTGCCCACGTAGGGCACCCGGCCGCGGAACACCAGATCGCCCGCGAACAGCACCCGGCTGCTTTCGACGAACACCGCCAGATCCTCGGGCGTGTGGGCCGGGCCGACATGGCGCAGCTGCAGGTGCTCGCCGCCCACGGTCAGCGTGGTGTCCGCGTCCAGCCAGCGGTCGGCCGGCACCAGATGCGTCCGGGCGTCCACCCAGGGTGCCAGTTCTTGCCGACTGGCCTCCAGCCGGCGCTGGGCCGTCTCGGAGTTCAGGTACTCGCGCCCCTCCTGCCGGGCGATGATGGTCGCGCCCTGCTCCTTGAACACCTGCAGGCCGTAGATGTGGTCGGCGTGGTAGTGGGTGACGATGACGAAGCGCACCGGCTGGTCGGTGACGCTGCGGATCGCGGCCAGCAGCGCCCGCGCCAGGTCGGGGGAGCCCAGGGCATCGACCACCACCACCCCGTCCCGTGTGACGATGAAGCCCGCGTTGGAGATGAAGTTGCGGTTGGCTGGCGAGCCCAGCGCCGCCTGCCCCTGCACGAACCAGATGTGCTCGGCCACCTGCTGCAGCGGCAGCGGCGGGATGGCCTGGGCCTGCTCGGCCCGGGCCACGGGTGCGACGGCCATCAGCCACGCCGCCGCCAACCCGCACAGCAGGCGCGCGACCATCCCTCAGCCCCGGGTGGCCGCCATGGCGACCACCGGCTTGCTGGGCAGCGATTGCCCCCCGGGCTCCTGCACCGTGTCACCGGGGTGGTGGTCCAGCAGGCGGTCGGTGATGGCCGCGGCCGCCCACATGGCCCCCAGCGTCACCCAGGCGGTGGCGGTGAACACCGCCGCGCCCGACAGGCCCGCCCCCACCGCACAGCCGCCGGCCAGCATGCCGCCGAAGCCCATCAGCACGGCGCCCACGATGTAGCGGCGCATGCCGGGGCCGCTCTCGAAGCCCTCGAGCTTCAGCTCGCGGAACAGGGCCGCGGACAGGAAGGAGCCCAGGAACACGCCCGGCATCAGCCCGGCGTCGAAGGACAGGGGCTTGTCGGTGACGAAGAGCACCCGGCTGAGGATCTCGGCCGAGGGGCCGGTGAAACTCAGCGACTGGATGGGGTGGGCGTCGAAGGCCAGGCGCGAGACGGCGTAGGTGAACCACCAGCCCGCCATCACGCTCAGCCCCACGCCCACGGCCCCGGCCCAGCCCCAGAAGGACACCTTCTGCCGCCGCGCCCAGACCACGGCCGCCAGCAGCCAGAAGGCCGCGAACAGCATGGCACCGCCGTGGCCGATGCCGGTGCGGGCGATCAGGTCGCGGGCACCGCCGCCGTCGATGGTCCACCAGCCGGAGATCCACTCGCGCAGCGGCGACAGCGCCCCGGTCAGCGCGGACTGGGCGGTGACCGCGAAGATCAGCCCGGAGACGACCGAGCGCAGGTTGCCCTGGGCCGCCAGCACCAGCAGCCGGCTGGCGCAGCCACGGGCCAGGATCATGCCGATGCCGAACAGTGCGCCGCCCACCGCCGCCCCGGACAGGCTGCCGCGGGCAGCGATCTGGCGGGCGTTGCCGGCGTCGAACCAGCCCAGGCTGGCCAGCAGCTGGGTGCCGCCCACCGCGGTGGCGAAGGCGAAGAGCCAGACCGTCAGCCGCCCACCGAGCAGGTTGCGGGCGAACTCGATGACCGCCGAGCGCAGGCAGAAGCGCGAGCGCTGCGCCATGAAGCCGAACACCACGCCGATGAGCAGTGCGCCGGCGGCCAGGACGCGGTCCTCACCCCATTGCTCCAGCAACGAATCCAGACCCATGTGGCACCTCCTGCCCGCGCATCATCCGGCCGCGGCCGGCCTCAGGGTTTGATGTAGGCGTAACCCTGCTGCTGCAGCTTGGCCAGACGCACCACGCCGGAGGGCGTGAAATCGGCCTCCTGGATGAACTGGTCCTTGGAGAGCTTGCGGTTCTTCAGCGTGATCTCGCAGATCTCGAAGCGCACGCCGCGCGCCTTCAGGGCCGACACCAGGGGCGCGAACTCGGTGCCGTCGGGCGCCTTGGCGCCCTCCATCAGCATGTCCACCCCTTCCGCATGGGTGACCACGATGATCTTGGCCTCGGGGTCGGCATCCATGTGGTTGCGCAGGTTGCGCAGGCCCTTGAGGCCCTGGGTGGCCGCATTGTCGATGTGGTAGACGACCAGATCCTGGGCCCAGCCGGCGCAGGCGAAGAAGGACATCGCCAGGGCGAGCAGAAAGGACTTGAAGCGCATCGTCGTCTCCTTGTGGGGGTTGGAATCAGAACTCGATGTCGTCGGCAATGGCCTGCAGGCCCTTGGCCGCACAGGCCTCGTCGGCGTCGCCCCCGGGCGCGCCGGACACCCCGATGGCGCCCAGCAGGCTGCCGCCGGCCTCGATGGGCAACCCGCCGCCGGCGGCCATGAAGCGCGGATCGCCCCGCAGACCGCTCATCGGCTTGCCGGCCTGGGTTTCGGCGGCAAAGCCCGCGCTGCTCATCTTGACACTGACCGCCGTCCAGGCCTTGCGGGTGGCCACGTCCGGCGTGTGGGCACCGGCCAGCCGGTCACGCAGCAGGGCTTGCGGCAGGCCGGCCCGGTCCACCACCACGGCACTGACCTGGTAGCCCAGCCCGCGGCAATGGGTCAGGGCGGCCTGCACCGCCCGCAGCGCCGTCTCGGGTGTGAGCTGACGCACCGTGAAGGTGGCGGCCGGGGTGTCGGCGGCCTGCACGGCCACCGTGCCACCGAGACCCAGCAGGCCGGCCAGCGCCAGCATCGCGCCACGTTGCCAGGAGGTGCTTGCCATGGTCGGCCTCACGCGGTCATGCCGGGGTTGCCCTGCATGCCGGTCAGCGACGGGGTGTTGATATGCCGTGGCTTGACGCGTCCGCCCTGCGACTTGAGCCAGGCCTCGACATGCTCCCACACCGGTTTGACGCCCGGCGCTGTCTTGGCCGATTCGGCCACCGGCGCCCAGCCGGCCACCTTGTAGGTCTTGTCCGCCTCGATCAGCTTGCCGCGCAGTCGCATGTCGCTGATGCGCTGGCCCATGGCCGCGCCCGGGTTCATCGCATAGCTCAGGCCGCCCACCCGCACCATGTCGCCGCCCTGCTGGTAATAGGGGTCGGGGTTGAAGAGGTTGTCGGCCACGTCCTCCAGCACCGTCTTGATGGTGGCGCCGCTCATCTCGGTCAGCGTGGCGTAGGGGTAGGTGATGGCCAGCTGGTCCATCATCAGCTCGCGGGTGATGGTGTCGCCCGGCAGCAGCGTGGTGCCCCAGCGGAAGCCCGGCGAGAAGGCGATCTCCGCCCCCTGGGTGTCCATCAGTGCGTCGCAGATGAGCTGATCCCAGCTGCCGTTGAAGTTGCCCCGCCGGAACAGCAGGCCGTCGGTGACGGCCAGCTTCTCCGAGAGCTTGGCCTCGTAGGGTGCGCGCACCCGGTCGATCAGGGCCTGCATCTCGGCATCGGGCGCGAGCTGGTTGGCAAAGACCGGCAGCAGGCGGTAGCGGAAGTCCGCCATCTTGCCGTCCTTGACGTCGAAGTCCATCACCGCCAGGAACTTGCCATTGCTGCCGGCATTGGTGACCAGGGTGGTGCCGCCGGCGTTCTTGACCGGGATGGCCACCGGCACGCCGTCGTGGGTGTGGCCGCCGAAGATGACATCGACGCCGCGCACCCGGCTGGCCATCTTCAGGTCCACGTCCATGCCGTTGTGCGAGAGCACGACCACCAGCTGGGCGCCCTTGCCGCGGGCCTCGTCCACCATCTTCTGCAGGTTCTCGTCCTGGATGCCGAAGCCCCAATCCGCCACCATGTAGCGCGGGTTGGCGATGGGTGTGTAGGGGAAGGCCTGGCCGATGATGGCCACCGGCACGCCGTTGATGTTGCGCAGCGTGTAGGGCTTGAAGACCGGATCGCCGAAATCGTTGGTCTTGACGTTCTGGGCGACGAAGTCGATCTTGTCCTTGAAGTCCTTCTGGACGATCTCCATCACCCTGTCCATGCCGTAGGTGAACTCCCAGTGGCCGGTCATCACGTCCACGCCCAGCAACTTGCAGGCATCGACCATGTCCTGGGCGTTGGTCCACAGCGAGGTGGCCGAGCCTTGCCAGGTGTCGCCGCCATCGAGCAGCAGCGCGCCGGGGCGACTGGCCTTCATGCGCTTGACCAGGGTGGCCAGGTGCGCGAAGCCACCCACCTTGCCGTAGCGCCGGGCGGCCTTCTCGAAGTCCAGGCAGGTATAGGCATGGGACAGAGGCCCGCCCGCGGGGATGCCCGCGGCCTTCAGCAGCTGCTCGCCCACCAGGTGGGGCAGCTGACCCCGCATGCTCCCGATGCCCAGGTTGACGCTGGGCTCGCGGAAGTAGATCGGCTTGAGCTGGGCATGGCAGTCCGTCATGTGCAGCAGCGAGACGTTGCCGAAGCGCGGCAGGTCATACAGCCCCTGCTCGGCGGTGGCGGCGTCGGCATCGGCATAGCGGCCAAGGGCCATGCCGGCCACCGAGGCCGAGGCCATGACATTGAGGAATTCGCGGCGCGAAAGATTCATGATTCAGCAAGCACCGATATGAAGGGCCGACCACAGACCGCGCAGCGTCAGGCCGCGCGGTCCGGCGACGGTCACTGGTTGACGGGAGACTGCGGGTCCAGCAGCAGCGCCATCACGTCGCGCAGCTGCTGCTCGTTGAGCAGCTTGCCGTGACCGAAGCGCGGCATGGTGGAGCAGGCCGAGTAGGCCTTGCTGTCCCACAGCTTGCCCCAGGTGTACTGGATGATCGGGGCCGAGGCCGGGTCGTTGAGGTTCTTGACCCCGCGGATCTTGCCGTAGTTGTACAGGCTGGGCCCGATCGTGCCGTAGGAGATCTCCTGCTTGGTGATCTGGTGGCAGTTGTAGCACTGGGCCCCGTTGGTGGCGGGGTCGGTGCTCTGGTCGGACCAGGTCATGCCGCGGCCGTTCTGGGCCAGCTTCTCGCCGACCTTCCAGTCGCCGATGTAGCGTCCGCCTTCGGGCCAGCGGATCTGGGCGAACTCCGCCGCCTCGATCTGCTTGGCGGCGGCCTCGGGTGCGCCGGTCGGGCTGGAACAGGCCGCCTGCACGGCATCCTGGTCCAGACGATCGAGCCCGGCAATGCCCTTGGCCTGGAACGAGGCGTGCATCATGGCCTGGGTCTGCCGATCCAGGTCGGCGGCCGTCGGTGCGCTGGCGCAGCCGATCACCGCCAGGGATGCCGCAAGGACGGCCGAGACCGAGAGGAGAACATGGTGGCGTTGCATGCGAGTCATCCTTGTCTGCTCAGCGCTTCAGGGCCGGGGCGATCGATTCGGCCCCCTTGGCATTCACGCCCATGAACACGCCCAGGGCGATCGTCACGTCGGAGGCGAAACCGGGGTACGGGAAGCGCTGCTGGCGGAAGCAATCGTTGAGCCGACGCTGCATGCTCCACATCTCGCCACTGGAGACGCGGTAGGCCGGCCAAGCCGCGAAACCGATGCCGTCGCCGGGGTTCTTGGTCAGGTTGGGCAGGTCCTGTAGGCGGATGCGCTTGCCGTCCTCGCCGTGGCAGCTGGCGCAAGAGAAGTCCATCGGTCCGCCGCGGTAGAAGAAGGCCCGCTTGCCCAGCTCATAGAAGTGCCGCTCTTCCGGGTGGCCCTGCGGCACCGCGATCTTCATGCCGCGCGACTCGGCGGAGATCCAGGCGGACAAGGCCTCCAGCGTGACCTGCTCACCCTTGCCGAAGGGCGTGGCGGCGATCTCGGCGGCGTTGAAGCCCTGGATCCTCTCCATGCAGGTCAGCAGGCGCGACTCCAGATCCTGCACCCGGCCGGTGTCGGCGAACCAGCGCGGCATCTGCACCCAGGCCCCCTTGACCACGCCCGGCCCCAGACCCAGGTCGCAGCTCTGCAGCGAAGCCTTCTTGGGCCCGCGCGGGGTCTTCCAAATGTCCTCGCCCTTGGCCTCGAACAGTTCGGCCGGGTTGCCGTCCTCGAGCATCTTGCGGTACTCGGCAATGCCGTCGGCGGCCGACTTCTGCTGCGCGGCGGCGGTGCCCAGCGTGCCGAGCGACACCAGGGCGGCCAAGCCGCCTGCGATCATTCTGGAGGTGTGCATGCTTCTCGCGGTGAAGGGGGTGGAGGGGAGGATGCGACGCCAGTCCCAGGATCAGGACACCGTGGTTTCGTCGGTCCGCGTGTCGCCGTGGTTGTCCTTCCAGCTCACGGCAATCTTGTCGCCCGCCTTCGCGCCCTTGACCGCGAACTGCAGGTAGGGGTTCTTCGAGATGGACGGGCCCCATTGGGCGTTCAGCACCGGCTTGCCATTGAGGGTGGCGGTGACTTCCTGGATGTACCAGGCGGGGATCACCTTGCCCGCCGAATCCTTGCGTTGTCCGGTTTCCATCTCGTGGCTCATCAGCACACGCACGGTGGTCTTGTCGCCTTCGGCCTTGGCGCGGATGCGCATCGGGTCTGCCATGGGTTTCTCCTGTGTCTGTGAATGGTGGATGCGGGTCGGTTCGGGACGGGCTCAGCCGCCGCAGCCACCCAGCGTGACCTTGACTTCCTTCTGCGCGAACAGAACCTTGCCGTCGTTCATCAGGGCCACGGCCATGACGTTGGAGGACTGGCCCATCTTCACGCGGGTGGCGAAGTTCGGCTCCACTGCGTCGCTGACGTCGAAAATCGCCGACAGCACGCTGGGGTTCTTCTCGACCATCACCATCAGGCGCTTGACGCCCGGCAGCGTGGTGGCCACGCCGATGGGCACCACGGCCCCGTTCTCGGCGATGTCGGGACCGGTGATGGTCACGTCCTTGCTCTCGGTCGGGGCGCTGCCGCCCAGGGCCTTGACCACCTCGGCCATGGTCTTCATGTCGAAGACCGCGGCGTTGTAGGCCGCCTGTGCCGCGGTGGGCAGCAGGCCGGCGGAACCCAGCATCGCCACCACGGCGGCCGAGCGGGAGAGCATGTCGCGTCGGTTGATCATGTGAACTCCTCTGAGGGAACTAAGTTAATGAAGATTCTTGAGGGCAAGGAGCGTGAGAACCCCTGGGGGTTTACTTGGAGGCTCCGGCGGCCAGCCACTTGGCGATGAGCTGGAGATCGGCGTCCGGCAGTGTCTGCGGCGGCATCGGGATGCTGCCCCACAGGCCCTGACCGCCCGAACGGATCTTGCCGGCCAGGTAGGCCTGGGCGTCGGCGCGGTCGTGGTACTTGGCTGCGACATCCTTGAAGGCCGGCCCGACGATCTTGCGGTCCACGCCATGGCAGGCCGCGCAGGCGTACTTCTGCAGCAGGGTCTGCACCTGGACCGATTGGCCGTCGCCAGCGGTCGACTGGGGTGCGGCGGCCGCTGCGGTGGCCGCGGCCACCACATCGCTGCCGGCCGCCCGGGTGGTGTCCACCCCGCGCTGCGGGCCGACCAGGCGCTGCTGCTGGGCAAGGTTGCCATTGTTGTTGCGGGCATGGTCCGGCAGGAAGGAAGTCACCTTGGGCTCGGCCACGCAGTCCTTCATGCAGGCCACCGCCTTCACGTCGGGCTTGCCACCGTTGCCCATGCCCTTGCCGGGCCACAGGCCGTGGTCGGTGGTCATGCCATTGCGGTTGGGCATGCGCGCCTGGGCCTGGGCGATGGTGGTGTCCGACAGCACGAAGTCGTCCGGCACGATGCCCGACAGATTCAGCAGATAGGCCACCACGCTGTAGACCTCGTCGGTCTTCAAGGACTTGGGTGCGTTCCAGGGCATGGCCCGGTTCACGTAGTCCCAGATGGTCGACACGGTGGCCACCTTCATGAAAGTGGTCCGACCCGGGAAGCCCTTGTCGTTCAGCCGGGCCACATGGCCAGTCTTGACATCCTCGGCGGTCACGCCACCGATCAGCGGCGAGAAGACCTCGTTGCTCTCACCGAACACGCCGTGGCAGGAGGCGCAGTGGCTCTCCCACACATCCTGGCCCTGGCTGACCGAACCGGAGCCCTTGGGCAGGCCCTGGAAGTCCGGCCGCACATCGATGTTCCAGGCGGCCACTTCCTTGGAAGTGGCCTCGCGCCCGATGCCCGGATAGGTTGTGGACTGGGCGGCAGCCGTTCCCAATCCGGCCCCCACGAGCACGGCGGCACACAGCAGGCGCTCAAGAGAGCTGGACATTCTTCACCTCCCCGCTTTCCTGGACCAGCCAGGTCTGGATGGCGTTGTTGTGGTAGATCGAGCGGGTGCCACGCACCGCACGCAGTTGCGCATAGCTGGGCTGCACGTAGCCGGTCTCGTCCATGGCGCGGCTCTGCACCAGGGCCGGCTTGCCGTCCCAGGCCCAGTCCAGCGTGAAGCGGGTCAGGCACTTGCTCATCACCGGATCCTGCAGGCGCGCGGTGCGCCAGTTGCGGCCACCATCCACGCTCACATCCACGCGCTTGACCTTGCCGCGGCCCGACCAGGCCAGGCCGCTGATCTGGTAGTAGCCCTTGTCCAGCAGCACCTGGCCGCCCGAGGGCGTGGTCACCACGCTCTTGCACTCCTGGGTGCTGCTGTACTGGCGATGCTGGCCGTCGGGCAGCAGGTCGATGTAGTGGACCGCCTCGTCCTTGGTGGCATAGGGCTTGTCCCCCACCTCGATGCGCCGCAGGTACTTCACCCAGCTCACCCCCTGCACACCCGGCACCACCAGACGCAAGGGATAGCCTTGCTGGGGACGCAGCATCTCGCCGTTCTGGCCATAGGCCACCAGCACCTCGCCGCTTTCCACCAGCTCCATCGGGATGGTGCGGGTCATGCTGGAGCCGTCCGCCCCTTCGGCCAGCAGGTAGCGGCCGCGCTTGTAGTCGGCGCCGGCCATGTCCAGCAGGACCTTCAACGGCACGCCGGTGAACTCGCTGCAGCTGAGCATGCCGTGGGTGTACTGGGCGGTGGGCACCGCCACATTGCCCCATTCCATGCCGGTGTTGGCACCGCACTCGATGAAGTGAAAGCGGCTCACCGAGGGCAGACGCATGATCTCGTCCATGGTGAAGACCATGGGCCGCTTGAGCATCTTCTCGTCCGAGCCGTTGAGCATCAGGCGGTGCTTGGAAGGATCCATGTCCCACCAGCCCTGGTGGTGACGCTCGAAATGCAGGCCGCTGGGCGTGACGATGCCGAACAGGCTCTGCAGCGGCGCGAAGGACACCGAGGCCTGGGTGGTCTGGGTCAGCCCCGGGCTGGGACGACGCTGCACATTGGCCTCGTACTGCGAGGGCTTGCCGTAGCCGCCTTCCGTCGCCACCGGTGAGCCCAGGCCCTTGCTGTAAGTCGGCAGGGTCAGGATGTTGGGGTCCCCGCCCTCGCTGGGCACCGGGTTGGACTGCGCCAGCACGGCCGGCGCCGCGGCGCTGGCCATGGCGGCGGCGAACGCCCCGCGGATGAAGTCCCGGCGACCGTCCTTGGCTTCGCGGAACACGGTCCGCACGCCATCCTGATCGATGAAGTTCTCGGGCGCCTTGCGCAGGCGGCCGGAGTGCTGGGGGTCAAGGCTCACGCTCGCTCCTCGGATCTGACCGGTGGTTGCGCGGCAGCGCAGGCGGATGGGCGTCTCCGGCCATTCCTGCATCACAATATGCGCGCAAACGAATATTAGTGATCAGCGATGCCAACGGCATGGGGAGATACCCCGCCAGGGTTTGCCCTGAGCCATCACCCACACATCCCGGACAGCACAGCCAGAAATGAAAAAAGCACCCGGCGCCTGAGCGCGAGGTGCTTTTTCAGCTGTTTGGTGGGCCCTGTAGGATTCGAACCTACGACCAACGGATTAAGAGTCCGCTGCTCTACCAACTGAGCTAAGAGCCCTGACCGCATCCAGGTTCACATGGTGAGCCCGGCGGGAACTGGTGGGTTGTGCAGGATTCGAACCTGCGACCAACGGATTAAAAGTCCGCTGCTCTACCGACTGAGCTAACAACCCCCGGCAGAGTCAGTGATTATGACATGGTTTCGACACCATGCCAAGCCCCTTTGCCGTCGGCCTGACTGGCGCCTTCTTTCAGCGGCGCGCCAAGGCGCAGGCCACAGCTTCGGCTGCCGCCGTCATGCCCATGGCCGCCGTGACCATGACCGAGGAGCCATAGCCGTGGCAGTTCAGGCTGCCATCGCTGTCGCAGGCCGCGCCATCGGCCGGTGGGGCCACGCTCTCGCGCGAGAACACGCAGCGCAGGCCGATGCGGCCCTGGCGCGGCGCACCGTGCTCACGCCGCAGGCGGTTGCGCAGCGAGGCCAGCAGCGGATCATGGGTGACGGCGGACAGGTCGTCCACCTCCAGGCGCTGGGGCTGGCGCTTGCCGCCCGCAGCCCCGCAGCAGACCACCGGCACCCCGGCCGCCCGGCCCCAGGCCGCCAGCACCGCCTTGGCCCTGACCTGGTCGCAGGCGTCGATCAGCACATCGACCGGCTCGGGCAGCAGCGCCGGCCAGTTGTCCGGCTCGACGAACTCCTCGACCTGAACCACCCGGCAGCCTGGGTGGATGTCGGCCATGCGCTGGGCCAGGGCCTGCACCTTGGCCTGACCCACCGTGGCCCCCAGGGCCTGGATCTGCCGGTTGATGTTGGACTCGGCCACCTGGTCGAGGTCGATCAGCACCAGGGTGGCCACGCCGCTGCGGGCCAGGGCCTCGGCGGCCCAGGATCCCACGCCACCGACCCCGACCACGGCCACGCGCAGCGCACGCAGCCGGGCATAGTCGGCCTCGCCATGCAGGCGGCGCAGGCCGCCGAAGCGGCGCTCCAGGTCGGCGTCGAGCTCCGGCGCGACCTCGCTCACTTCAGCGCCACCAGCCGTTCCTTGGCGGCGTGGGCAGCCTCGGTCTGCGGATAGCGCTTGATCAGGTCCTCCAGGGTGCGCTTGGCGCCCTTGATGTCCTTGAGCTCGGCCTGGCAGTTGGCCACGGCCAGCATGGCCTCGGCCGCGCGGGGATGGTCCGGCGCCGCTGCGGCCAGGAAGGCCTTGAAGGTCGCCAGCGAGCCCTTGTAGTCACGCTGACCGTACTGGGCGTTGCCCAGCCAGTAGCGGGCCGCATCGCCGTAGCCGGTGTTGGGAAAGCGCTTGAGCAGGCTGTTGAGCGAAACCACAGCACGGTCGAAATCGCCGCCGCGCAGGCTGTTCATCGCATCCTCGAAGGCGGCCTTCTCCTCGGGATCGACCGTGAAGGTCTTGCCGTCGACGGTGACGGGCTGCGGCTCGAGTTTGCGCATGCGGTCGTTCAGGCTGGCCTGCAGGTCGCGCATGGCACGCTGCAGATCGGCCATGTCGCGCAGCATCTGCTCATCCTGGCCACGCAGCTTGGCCAGGTCGGCGCGCAGCTGTTCGTTCTGGTTGCTCAGATCCAGCACGCTGTTCTGCAGCGACTGGATCTGGTCGGTCTGCTGCTTGAGCTGCTGCTCGTTCTGCGAGACCTTGGCGCGCAGGTCCAGAATGGCCTTGCGCGCCTCGTCGTCATCAAAGAGGCCCGCTCGCGCCGGAGCCATGGCCAGCCACAGCCCGCACGCAGCCAGCACGGCGGGCATCAGGGGTCGGAGCAAGCGGGTCGCCATGGATCAACGGTCCTTCAGTTCAGCGCGGCGGTTCTTGGACCAGGCGGCTTCGTCGTGACCTTCCACGGCCGGGCGCTCTTCGCCGTAGCTCACCGACTCCAGCTGGCTGTCGGAGGCGCCCAGCGCCACCAGGGCCTTCTGAACGGCTTCGGCGCGCTTCTGACCCAGGGCCAGGTTGTACTCGCGGCTGCCGCGCTCGTCGGTGTGGCCTTCGATGATCATCTGGGCCTTCTTGTTGTTGGCCAGGTACTTGGCATTGGCTTCCACCGCCGGGCGGAACTCGTCCTTGACGACGAAGCTGTCGAAGTCGAAATAGATCACGCGGCCCTTCTTCGCCGCGGCCAGCAGTTCGGCGTTCTTCTGCGCCGCCAGGTCCACCGTCGACACCGCGCTCTGGGCCTGCTGGGGCTGGGCCGTTTCGCTGGCGGTCGGGTTGCGGGTCTCGACCGGGGTGTCGTTGAGCTTGGTGTTGGAGGCGCAGCCGGTGGCCAACACGGCCACGACAGCGGCAGCCGTCAGACCCAGACGACGGGTGAACAAGGTTTGCTTGAGCATTTCTTTTCCTTCAGGAGCAACAGACGAAATTGCCGGCCGGATGCCGGCGTGCCATGACGAGCGGCGCATGCAGATGCCTGCGTCGTTCAACGACCGTACGGGCCCCACTTGGGCTCGCGGATATCCTGGCCACTGGTGAGCAGGCGGGTCTTGATCTTCCCGTCCACCGTGGTGGTCATCAACACTTCCTGTCCTTGCGAGCGGGTCGCATACACCACGAAGCGTCCGTTCGGCGAGAAGCTCGGGCTCTCGTCGTCATTGGTGTCGCTGATCGCCTGGACCGTACCGCTGGCCAGGTCCATGGTCATCACGCGGAAGGCGCCGCTCTGGCGCTGCACGAAGGCCAGGGTCTTGCCATCGGGGCTGAGCGCCGGGCTCACGTTGTAGTTGCCGGAGAAGGTCACGCGGGTGGCGCCGCCGCCGGACACGGCCTGCTTGTAGATCTGGGGCGAGCCGCCGCGGTCGCTGACGAAGTAAAGCGTCTGGCCATCCGGCGAGAACGTGGGCTCGGTGTCGATCGCCAGGCTCTGCGTCACCCGGCGCGGCGCGCCGCCGTCCTTGTCGATCAGATAGATCTGCGAGCCTCCCTGACGCGAGAGCGTCACCGCCAGGGTGTGGCCGTCGGGCGACCAGGCCGGCGCGCTGTTGGAGCCGCGGAAGTTGGCCACCCGGCGGCGTGCACCGGTGGCGGTGTTCTGGACCCAGACGACCGGCTTGTGGTCCTCGAAGGACACATAGGCCAGTTGCAGGCCATCGGGCGACCAGGACGGGGAGATGATGGGCTCGGGACTCACCAGGGCCACCTGCCCGCCCTCGCCGTCGGCATCGGCCACGCGCAGGGTGTAGCGGCCGCCGCCCTTGGTGACATAGGCGATGCGGGTGGCGAACACGCCGCGTTCACCGGTCAATTTCTCGTAGATGGCATCGGCAATGCGGTGCGCCGCCAGGCGCAGATCCCCCGCCACCACGGCCAGGCTCTGGCCGCCCAGGTCCTGACCCTTGACCACGTCCCAGAGCTTGTAGCGCACATCGAAGCGGCCATCGACCAGCTTGGTCACCGAGCCCGCGGCGATCGCGTCGGAGCCCTGGTTGCGCAGATCGGTGTAAACCGGCACACCGGTCTCGTCGAACATCTGGCTCGTCTCGACGAAGCGGAAGCGACCGCTGCGCTCGAGGTCGGCGCGGATGATCTGGGAGATGGGCTGGGGCGATTTGTCCTCGCCCCGGAAGCGCAACAGCGAGATGGGCAGTTGGGTCGCGCCGATGCCGGCGATCTCGACCCGAAACTGTGCGCGAGCGGGCAGCAGGTTCAGCCCCCCCATGGCGGCCAGGGCGCCTAGTGCGTATCGTCTATTCCACATGTGTCGGTGGGTGATGCCGGTTCATGCCTGAAAGTTCCGTGGAAACACTTTGGCATGCCCTGAAGCAGGGGAATTGTAGGCCTGTCGGGAACATGTGTCGGCATGTGACGTCCGGCCGAGTCATCCGCCAACGGTTTCCCCTGAGAAGAGTCCCCTCATGGCAACGTCCCCGCAATCCCGAGAGATGACAAGGGTTTTCACTGATCTCCGGCCGAATCCAGGTCAAGGCGTGCGCTGCTTGACCCATTCGAACCAGACCGCAGCCAGCCCCAGCAGCAACAGGCCGGCCCCGACGGCCGGGAAGCCGGGACGCTCGAAGGCGAAAGCCTGCCGCAACGGCGGCACCCACCAGGCTGCGGCCACCAGCAGGACCGCGCCCGGAGCCAGCCACCCCATGCCATCCCGCACGCGGGTGCGCCAGGCCGCCACCGCCCAGTGGCGGTTGGCGAAGATGAGGATCACGCTGCCCAGCACCAGCAGGCCGTAGCTCAGCGCCCGACCGGACTCGGCCGACTCGCCGAAGGCCAGCGCCCCGGCATAGGCGGCCAGACAGGCCAGCGCCAAGCCCAGCCCCTGCCCCAGGCTGCGCAGCAGCAGATGGCGGTCGAACAGGCGCATCTGGCGCGGCCGCGGAGGCACCTGCATCAGCCCGGGCTCGGCAGGCTGGGCCTCGAACACCAGCGAGCAGGCCGGATCGATCACCAGTTGCAGGCACAGCACATGCACCGGCATCAGCAGCATCGGCCAGCCCAGCAGCACCGGCAAAAACGTCAGCCCGATGATGGGCACATGCGCCGCCAGCACGAAGACCATGGCCTTGCGCAGATTGGCGAACACCCGGCGGCCATGGCGCACCGCCGTCACCAGGCCGGCCAGGCTGTCCTGCATCAGCACCAGATCGGCCGCCTCGCGTGCCACGTCGGTGCCGCGCGCCCCCATGGCCACCCCGATGTGGGCCGCGCGCAGCGCGGGCGCGTCGTTCACCCCGTCGCCCGTCATGGCCACCACCTCGCCGCGGGCCTGCAAGGCCTGCACCAAGCGCAGCTTCTGCTCCGGCTGCACCCGGCAGAACACGCTGCTGCGCGCGACCTGGTCCTGCCAGCCGGCATCGTCCAGCGCCGCCAAGGCCGTGCCGGGCACCACCCCGCCGGCCACATCCAGGCCGGCCTGCCGGGCCACCGACACCGCGGTGGACGGATGGTCACCGGTCATCATCACCACCCGGATGCCTGCGGCCCGGCATTCGGCAATCGCCGCCGGGACCTCGGGCCGCAGCGGGTCTTCCAAGGCCACCAGGCCGACAAACTCGAAATCGAAGTCGTGCTGGATGGGCGGCAGGCGATCGGCCGCGAAGACCGCACGCGCCACCCCCAGCACACGCCAGCCCTGGTCCGCCAGGCGGGCCACCTGACCGACGATGCGGGACTGGCGGGCAGCATCCAGATGGCAGAGGTCGATCACCGCCTCCGGCGCCCCTTTGGCGGCGATCAGGCGTTCGCGCCGGTCGGGGGACTGCCAGACCCGCGACATCGCCAACAGCTCGGCCGACAGCGGATAGTCCTCCACCAGGGTCCAGTCGGCGTGCAGGTGCTCGGTCTGCGCCAGCTCGCGCTGACCGGCCTCTTGCAGCGCCCGCTCCATCGGATCGATCGCCTGGCGGTGGCTGGCGAGGATGGCGTACTCCAGCGTCTCGTGCACGGCCTCGGGCAGGGGCAGGTCGCGCTCGCTCACCAGATCGTGCTCGCCCTGGGGCGACCACAGGCGCCGCACCGCCATGCGGTTGAGGGTCAGCGTGCCGGTCTTGTCCACGCACAGCACGGTGGTCGCGCCCAGCGCCTCCACCGCGGACATCTGCCGTACCAGCACCTTCTCGCGCGCCAGTCGCCAGGCGCCCAGCCCCAGGAAGAGGGTCAGCACCACCGGCAGTTCCTCCGGCAGGATGGCCATGGCCAGCGTGAGGCCGGCCAGCAGACCCTGCAGGGCGTCCTGGCGCTGCCAGCCATAGAGCAGAGCCAGCAGCGCCGCCAGCCCCAGCCCGACCGCCGCCGCCACGCGCACGATGCGCGCCGTTTCCAACTGCACCGGGCTGGCGGCCACCGTGACCCCCCCCAGCGAAGCGCCCAGCCGGCCCAGCGCACTGCGTGCACCGGTGGCCACCACCTCGCCACGGGCGGACCCGGCGGTCAGCAAGGTGCCGGCGAACAGACAAGCCGCGGCATCCATGCGCTCGGTGGCACTCTTGAACACCGGCGCCGACTCGCCGGTCAGCAGGGATTCGTCCACCGACACGCCAGTGGCGGCCAGCAGGCGCATATCGGCCGGCACCCGGTCGCCTGCGTCCAGCAGCACCGTGTCGCCACGCACCAGTTCGCGGCTGGGCACGCGGCAGACGCGCCCCTCGCGCCACACCTGGGCCCGGGGGGCCGACAGCTCGCGCAGCGCGTGCAGCGAACGCTCTGCGCGCTGCTGCTGCACCAGGCTGATCGCCATCACGACCACCACGAAGCCCATCAGCGTCCAGGCTTCCTGCGCGTTGCCCAACAGGGCATAGAGCGCACCGCAGGCCAGCAGCAGGCCGAACATCGGCTCGGTCAGCACCGAGAGCAGCAGCCGCCACAGGGGCCGGCGAGCCGCAGGCGCGAGTTCGTTGGGGCCCTCCTCGCGCAGCCGGCGCGCGGCCTCGGCGTCGCTGAGCCCGACGTCCATCGTCCGGCTCAGGCCTGCGGCGCGGACTTCACCGGCGCATGGTCCAGATCGGGCCGGTGCCAGGGGTCCACATGGGTCATCAGGTTGAGCACCCGGTGACGCTGCATCACCCGCTGCCGGGCCGCCACCGCGATGTCATGGCCCTGCTCCACCGTGATGGCGGCATCCACCTCGATGTGGGCATCCACCACGATCATGTCGCCCATCTTACGGGTGCGCACATCGTGCACGCCGGCCACGCCGGGGGTCTCGATCAGGGTCTGGCGGATGGCCTGCACCTCCTCGTCGTCGGCCGCGCGGTCCATCAGGTCGTGCAGGGCGCTCCAGCCGAACTCGATGCCCATCTTGGCCACCATCAGGCCCACGATGAGCGCGGCGATCGGGTCCAGGATGGGGTAGCCCGCCAGATTGCCCACCAGACCCAGCGCCACCACCAGCGAAGAGGCCGCATCCGAGCGCGCGTACCAGGCATTGGCCACCAGCAGACTGGACTTGACCTGCTTGGCCACGGCCAGCATGTAACGAAACAGCAGCTCCTTGGCCACCAGGGTGCCCAGCGCCACCCACAGCGCCACCGCGTGCACTGCCGGGAGGGAGTCGGGGTTGTGCAACTTCTCGAAGGCCGACACCAGCATGCCCGCCCCCACCACCAGCAGCAGCACGCCCAGCACCATCGAGGCCGCGTTCTCGAAGCGCTGGTGGCCGTAAGGGTGGTCGTCGTCGGCCGCCTTGCGGGCCTGGTGGCCCGCCACCAGCACCACCGCATCGGACACCAGATCGGCCAGCGAGTGCAGGCCATCGGCCACCAGGCCCTGGGACTTGGCCAGCAGGCCCACCACGATCTGCAGCGTGGAGAGCACCAGGTTGACACCCACGCTCACCCAGGTGCTGCGGCTGGCCGCCTTGGCTCGCTCGACCGAGGTGTAGAGGGCGTGTTCGTCGGCGTCGTCGTCGTGGTTCTTGTATTGCATGGTACGAGTCTGGCAGGCCGGGCTGATGAGAGTCTGAAGCCGCCGCCGGTCCGGAATGTGTCAGAGCAGCACGATGTCGTATTGCTCGGGGTTCATGGTCGGCTCGGCCGACAGCGAGATGGGCTTGCCCACGAAGGCCGACAGGTCGGCCAGGTGCTGGCTCTCCTCGTCCAGCAGCATCTCCACCACCGCCGCGCTGGCCACCACGCGGAATTCCTTGGGGTCGAACTGCCGGGCCTCGCGCAGGATCTCGCGCAGGATGTCGTAGCAGACGCTGCGCGCGGTCTTGACCTGGCCACGCCCCTCGCAGGTCGGGCAGGGCTGGCACAGCACATGGGCCAGGCTCTCGCGGGTGCGCTTGCGGGTCATCTCCACCAGGCCCAGCTGGGTGAAGCCGCTCACCGTGGTCTTGGTGCGGTCGCGCGAGAGCTGCTTGCGCAGCTCGGCCAGCACGGCCTGCTGGTGCTCCTCGCGCGCCATGTCGATGAAGTCGATGATGATGATGCCGCCCAGGTTGCGCAGCCGCAGCTGGCGGGCGATGGCCAGCGCCGCCTCCAGGTTGGTCTTGAAGATCGTCTCGTCGAAGTTGCGCGCACCGACGAAGCCGCCGGTGTTGACGTCGATCGTCGTCAGCGCCTCGGTCTGGTCGATGATGAGGTAGCCGCCGGACTTCAGGTCCACCCGCCGCCCCAGCGCCCGGGCGATCTCCTCTTCGACGTTGAAAAGGTCGAAGATGGGTCGCTCGCCGCGGTAGTGCTCCAGCTTGGCGGCCGAGGCCGGCGTGTAGGCCATGCCGAAGGCCTTGAGCTGCTCGTACTGCAGGCGCGAATCGATGCGGATGGCCAGCGTCTGCTCGGTGGCCAGGTCGCGCAGCACGCGCTCGGCCAGGGACAGATCCTGGTGCAACAGCGTGCCCGCGGGGCGGGACACCGCGCGCTGGCGGATCTGGGCCCAGGTCTTGCGCAGGTAGGCGATGTCCTCGGACAGCTCGACGTCGCTGGCCTCCTCGGCATTGGTGCGCAGGATGAAGCCGCCCGGCCCCTCCTTGCTGCCCGCCTCGGGCTTGCCCACCAGCGCGATCATGCGCTGGCGCAGCTGCTCACGGGTCTCGACCGAGCCGATCTTCTGAGAGATGCCGATGTGGTTGTCCTGCGGCAGGAAGACCAGCATGCGCCCGGCAATGCTGATCTGCGTGGTCAGGCGTGCGCCCTTGGTGCCGATCGGGTCCTTGACCACCTGCACCGTCAGCGTCTGACCTTCGAAGACCAGCTTCTCGATGGGCGTGGGCGGGTGGCTGTCACGCGCCCCCGGTGCGTGGGCGGTGTGCAGGTCGGCCACGTGCAGGAAGGCCGCGCGCTCCAGGCCGATGTCGATGAAGGCGCTCTGCATGCCCGGCAGCACGCGGGCCACCTTGCCCAGGTAGATGTTGCCCACCAGGCCACGCTCCAGCGTGCGTTCGATGTGCAGTTCCTGGACGGCCCCGTTCTCGATGATGGCGACACGGGTCTCCTGCGGAGCCCAGTTGATCAGGATGTCGTGCATGTGCGGCCGCTTGATGGGTGGTGTTTCCCAAGGCCGCGGGCACGGCGGTCAGAGGCGGACGCGGGCCTGTCGCAGCAGCTGGGTTGTCTCGTAAAGGGGCAGACCCATGATACCGGAGTAGCTTCCGGCGATGCGCTCGATCCAACCCGCCAGCGCACTCTGGATCGCGTAGGCGCCGGCCTTGCCGAAGGGCTCGCCGCTGGCCACGTAGGCCGCCACCACCTCGGTGGGCAGGGGCGCGAACTTCACGGTGGAGACATTGACCGCCAGGTGACTGCGCCGGCCGTCCCACAGGGCCACCGCCGTCAGCACCTTGTGGCTGCGGCCGGACAGCCGGGTCAGCGTGGCGGTGGCCTCGTCCGCATCGGCCGGCTTGCCCAGGATGCGCCGGCCCAGGGCCACCGTGGTGTCCGAGCAGAGGATGGGCGCGGCGGGCAGCCCGCGCGCCTTCCAGCGCGCCCGCGCCGCCTGCAGCTTGGCCCGCGTCACCCGCTCGACGTAGTCGGCCGGGCCTTCGCCGGGGCGCTCGGCCTCCAGGGCCTCGGCATCCTCGTCGGGGCCGGGCAGCAGCAGCTCATGGCGCACGCCCAGCTGGTCCAGCAGTTGGCGGCGGCGGGGGCTCTGGGAAGCCAGGTAGATGAAATCGTGAAGCGGTGCGGTGCTCATGGGTTGGCGATTGTGGCGCGGTCCCCGGCCGGCCCCTCGCCCCGGCCCCAGCGACGGCGCCAGGCCCGTCGCGCCGGGTCCCCCACCCCGCGGGCCACGGCCCAGGCCACGGCCGCGCTCAGCGCCAGGTAGGCGACCAGCAGTGGCAGCCGCCCGGCGTCGGGCAGCGTCTGCCGGCTCCAGACCTGGCGCAGCAGCGCCAGCACGATGATGTGGAAGAGGTAGAGCTCGTAGCTGTGTCGGCCCAGCCAGGCCCAGGGCGCCAGCAGCCGGGCCCAGCGCGGGTGACAGGGCCGGCTGCCGGCCAGGGCCCAGAGCCACAGCGCGGTGGCCGCCGCCAGCGCCGAGAAGCTCCAGGCCGGGTGGGCGCCGAAGTCCACGCTCCAGGCCGCCGCGATGCCGACCAGCCCCAAGACCCGCGCCCCCGCGGCGCGCCGCGGCGACACCGGATGGCGGTGGGCCACCCAGGCCGCCAGCACGCCCCAGGCGATGGCGTCGAAGCAGGCCGGATAGGCATAGAGGTAGCGGATCTCGTCGTCCGGATGCACGGCCCGGTACAGCGGCCCCAGCAGCACCAGCGCCACCGCCACCAGCATCACCCGCTCGCCCCGGCCCAGGGCCAGGCAGAGCACGGCAAAGCCCAGGTAGAAGGCCTCCTCCACCGAGAGCGACCAGTAGACGTTCAGGATGTAGTGGAAGTAGCCCCAGTCCTGCATCAGCTGGTTGTGCCAGAAGCCCAGCACCGACAGCAAGGCGATGGCCCAGCGCCCGGCCGTCATCGGCGGAGCGTGGGTGTCACCGGCGAAGAAGGGCCAACCCAACAGGCCCGGCACCAGCACGCACAGCAGCGCCAGCGCCAGCAGCGGCAACAGGCGACTGGCCCGCTCCACCGCGAAGCGGCGCCAGTCCAGCCGCTGCAGCGCCCCATCGCGCCGCAGCACATGGTCGGTGATCAGGAAGCCCGAGATGGCGAAGAACAGCGTCACGCCATAGTTGCCGCGCAGGGTCAGCACCGCCAGCAGCGGCCGGCCCAGCCAAGCGCCCAGCGGGCTGCGGGCCAGGCCGAAGGCCAGCGTGAAGTGCAGGACCAGCACCGCCGCGATGGCCAGGCCGCGCAGCGCGTCCAGCCGGGGCTCGCGGGGGAGCGCGGGGCGGGCAGCGCCGGCGGGCCGCTCACTCACGGTGGTAGGGGTGCCCGTTGCGCAGCGACCAGGCGCGGTAGAGCGCCTCGGCCAGCAACACCCGCACGAAGGCGTGCGGCAAGGTCAGGTCCGACAGGCGCAGGCTCTCGTCGGCCGTGCCCTTGAGCTGGGGGTCCAGCCCATCGGGCCCGCCGATGAAGAAGACCACATCC
The DNA here is from genome assembly GCF_021049305.1 of Ideonella dechloratans. Classification (GTDB taxonomy): domain Bacteria; phylum Pseudomonadota; class Gammaproteobacteria; order Burkholderiales; family Burkholderiaceae_C; genus Ideonella; species Ideonella dechloratans. Next base: position 1,383,958 of record NZ_CP088081.1, on the reverse strand, counting down.
CGCCCGTCGCCCAGCCAGAACTCGAAGCGCTGGGCCAGCTGGGCGGTGGTCAGGCGGGTGCCCCGCTCGTCCAGCAGCACGCGCCGGGCGCCCTTGGGCACCGCGGCCTCCAGACGCTGGGCCTCGGCGGCCATCAGCTGCTCGGCGGTCTTGCTGCCGCGGGGCTCGGCCTTGACAGCCTTGAGCGTCAGGCGCATTTCCGGCGGAAAGCGCTTGGCGAAGTCCTCGTAGGCCGCGTCGGCCCAGGCCGGCTGGCGCTGGCCGACCGCGGCGATGATGAGCTGCATCGGGCAGGAAAGCGGCCGGCGCGTCAGCCGCGCTTGGCGGCTGCCTTCTTCGCCGGGGCGGCCTTCTTGGCAGGGGCCTTGGCCGCCACCTTGGCGGGCGCCGCCGCCTTGCGTGCCGGTGCCGCCTTCTTGGCCGGCGCCGCCTTGGCGCTGGTCTTCTTGGCGGGCTTGCCCACCACCACCGTCTGCACCGGCTTGGCCTCGGCGGCCTTGCGGGTGGTGCCGGTGCTGCGGGTCACGGCCTTCTTGGGCGCGGCCTTCTTGGCCGCCGTGGTCTTGGCCGCCGTGGTCTTGGCCGGTGCCGCCTTCTGGGCGCTGGTGGCCGTGCCGCTGCTCACCTTGCGGGCCGGGGCCGGCTTGGCGGCCTTGACCTCAGCGGCGGCCTTCTTCGCCGCAGGCTTCTTCTTGGCCGGGGTGGGGGCGTCGTCTTCGTCCATCGGCTCCGAGGCCTTGACCAGGGAGGTCTTGGCGCTGCCCACCTTGAGCTTGACCGGCTTGCCGCCCCAGATTTCCTCCAGGCGGTAGTAGTCGCGGATGGCCGGCTGCATGATGTGGGCCACGGCGGCGCCGCAGTCCACGATGATCCATTCGCCGTTGTCCTCGCCCTCGGTGCGCAGCACCTGCAGGCCCGCGGCCTTGACGGACTCGCGCACGCTGGAGGCCAGCGCCTTGGTCTGCCGGTTGCTGGTGCCCGAGGCCACGATCACCCGCTCGAACAGGGGCGAGAGTTGCTCGGTGTTGAAGACCAGGATGTCCTGGGCCTTCACGTCCTCCAGGCCATCGACGATGGCGCGTTGCAGTTTTCGGATGTCCATTCAGTGGCCGGGCGGGGCCCGGTAGAGGCTGTGTTGATCAATATAGCGTGCCACCGCGTCCCCCACCAGAGGAGAGATCGGCAGACCGGCCGCCACCCGCGCCCGGATGTCCGTGGCGCTGATGTCCATTTGCGGCAGGGGCAGCACCTCGCAACGGTGCGGCACCCCGGCCAGCGTCGGCGGTGCCTGCACCGCCTGTCCTTCACGACCGGCCACCGCCAGCGTCACCGACGCCAACAGCTCCCGCCAGCCGTGCCAGCTGGCCAGGCGCGCGTACTGGTCCTGGCCGATCAACAGCACCCATTCGGTGCCCGGCTGCTCGGCGGACAGTTCACGCACCGTGTCCAGCGTGTAGCTGGGCCCCTGGCGGCAAAGTTCGCGATTGTCCACCACAAACCGGGGTTCGCCCTGGGCCAGGGCCTGCACCATGGCCAGACGGTGCTCGGGTGCGGCCAGTTCACCCACCGGCTTCTGCCAGGGCTGGCCGGCCGGCAGCCAGCGCAGTTCGTCCAGCGCCAGCACGTCGCAGGCCAGCCGGGCCAAGGCCAGGTGGGCCCGATGCGGCGGGTTGAAGCTGCCACCGAACAGGCCGACGCGCCGCATGCCCGGTTCGCTCAAGCGCCTTCCGCCGCCCAGTCGCGCGGGCGCAGGAAATCGGTGTAGAGCCTGGCTTCGGGCGTGCCGCGCTCGGGCTGCCAGTCGTAGCGCCAGTTCACCACCGGCGGCATGGACATCAGGATGGCCTCGGTGCGCCCGCCAGACTGCAGGCCGAACAGCGTGCCGCGGTCATAGACCAGGTTGAACTCGACATAGCGGCCCCGCCGGTAGGCCTGGAAGTCGCGCTCGCGTTCGCCGTAGGGCATGTCGCGCCGGCGCTCGACGATGGGCAAATAGGCCTTGAGGAAGGCGTCGCCCACCGAACGGGTCATCGCGAAGCTGTGCTCGAAGCCTTCTTCGTTGAAGTCGTCGTAGAAGATGCCGCCCACGCCCCGCGGCTCGTCGCGGTGCTTCAGGAAGAAGTACTCGTCGCACCAGGTCTTGAAGCGCGGGTACAGGCTGGCGCCGAAGGGGTCCAGCGCGTCGCGACAGCTGCGGTGGAAGTGCACCGCATCTTCCTCGAAGCCATAGTAGGGCGTCAGGTCCATGCCGCCGCCGAACCAGACGACCGGGTCGCGCCCGGCCGGCAGGGCGGCAAAGACCCGCACGTTCATGTGCACCGTGGGCACATAGGGGTTGCGCGGGTGGAAGACCAGCGACACGCCCATGGCCTCGAAGGACGCCCCGGCCAATTCGGGCCGGTGGGCGGTAGCGGACGGCGGCAGCGAGCGGCCATGCACGTGGCTGAAGTTGCAGCCCCCTCGCTCCAGCAGTCCGCCACCCTCCAGCACCCGGGTCAGGCCTTCGCCCTCCAGCCGTTCGCCGGGCTCGCGCTTCCAGCGCACGGACCGGAACGGCTGGCCGTCGATCTCGCCGAGGGTGCTGACGATGTTGTCCTGCAGTTCGTAGAAATAGGCTCTGAGCGCCTCGCTGTCCATGGCTACCTCGAATGTAAAAAAGCCCGGCGGCTGGACACCACCGGGCTTGTTGAAACGGCCTCAGCGCTTGATGGCGCGGTGGCCGATGTCGGTGCGCCACTGCGCGCCGTCGAAATGGATGTCGCGCAGCACCTCGTAGGCCCGCTGCTGGGCGGTGCGGGCCGAATCGCCCAGCGCCGTCACGCACAGCACGCGGCCACCGGTGACCACGGTCTTGCCGTCCTGCTGCGCGGTGCCCGCATGGAAGACCATGCTGTCGGCCGTGCCCGCGGCCTCGGCCGGCAGGCCGGTGATGACGTCGCCCTTGCGCGGGCTCATCGGGTAGCCGGCCGCGGCCATCACCACGCCCAGGGCGAAGCGGCGGTCCCAGTTCAGCTCCACCTTGTCGAGCGTGCCGTCGGTGGCGTGCAGCATCACCTCCACCAGGTCGCTCTTCAGGCGCATCATGATCGGCTGGGTTTCCGGGTCGCCCATGCGCGTGTTGAATTCCAGCGTCTTGGGCTTGCCCTCGGTGTCGATCATCAGGCCGGCGTACAGAAAGCCGGTGAAGGGGATGCCGTCCTTGGCCATGCCCTGGATGGTCGGCAGGATGATCTCGTGCATCGCCCGGGCGTGCACATTGGGCGTGACCACCGGCGCGGGCGAGTAGGCGCCCATGCCCCCGGTGTTGGGGCCGGTGTCGCCATCGCCGATGCGCTTGTGGTCCTGGCTGGTGGCCAGCGGCAACACGTTCTTGCCGTCGCACAGCACGATGAAGCTGGCTTCCTCGCCCTGCAGGAACTCCTCGATCACCACGCGGGCACCGCCGGCGTTGTGCACCACGCTCAGGGTGTTGTCCTCCAGCATGAAGCGCACGGCCGCATGGGCTTCTTCCAGCGTCATCGCCACGACCACGCCCTTGCCCGCCGCCAGGCCATCGGCCTTGACGACGATGGGCGCGCCCAGCCGGTCGATGTAGGCATGGGCCGCGGCCGGGTCGGAGAAGGTCTCGTAGGCGGCCGTCGGGATGGCGTGCCGCTTCATGAAGTCCTTGGCGAAGGCCTTGGACGATTCCAGCTGGGCGGCCGCCTGGGTGGGGCCGAAGATGCGCAGGCCGCGGGCGCGGAAGATGTCCACCACGCCCTGGGACAGCGGGGCCTCGGGGCCCACCACCGTCAGCCCGACCTTCTCGGCCTGGGCGAAGTCCGCCAGCGCGACCGGGTCGGTGATGGCGACGTTGGTCAGGCGCTTGTCCAGCGCGGTACCGCCGTTGCCGGGTGCCACGAAGACGCGCTGCACCCGCTCGCTCTGGGCCAGCTTCCAGGCCAGGGCGTGCTCGCGGCCGCCGTTGCCGATGACGAGGATGTTCATGGATCAGCCCAGTTCGGCGTTGTGGTAGACCTCTTGCACGTCGTCGAGGTCCTCGATGACGTCCAGCAGTTTCTGCATGCGCTCGGCGTCCTCACCGGTCAGCGCAATGGTGTTCTCGGCGCGCATCGTCACCTCGGCCACCTCGGGGGTCAGGCCGGCGGCTTCCAGCGCATTCTTCACGGCTTCGAAGTCGCCCGGCGCGGTCAGCACCTCGATGGCGCCGTCGTCGTCGGTGATGACGTCCTCGGCACCCGATTCGAGGGCCACGTCCATGACCTTGTCCTCCGAGGTGCCGGGGGCGAAGATCATCTGGCCGCAGTGCTTGAACTGGAAGGCCACCGAGCCTTCGGTGCCCAGGTTGCCGCCGTACTTGCTGAAGGCGTGGCGCACCTCGGCCACCGTGCGCACCCGGTTGTCGGTCATGCAGTCCACGATGATGGCCGCGCCGCCGATGCCGTAGCCCTCGTAGCGGATTTCCTCGTAGGTCACGCCATCGAGGTTGCCGGTGGCCTTGTCGATGTTGCGCTTGACCGTGTCGGCCGGCATGTTGGCCGCCTTGGCCTTGTCCACCGCCAGACGCAGGCGGGGGTTGGCGCTGATGTCACCGCCGCCCTGGCGCGCGGCCACCATGATTTCGCGGATCACCCGCGTCCAGACCTTGCCCCGCTTTTCGTCCTGACGGCCCTTGCGGTGTTGGATATTGGCCCATTTCGAGTGCCCAGCCATGGCAAATTTCTCCTGCCCCGGTGCGGTCGCCGGGGTCTTGGGGTTTCTTGGATAGACTGGCATTTTACTTGGGGCGCCCTCCCCGGGACGGCTCCAGGCACCACAAGATTCTCTGGAGGAAGTCATGGTCGATCCCATCCTGGTGGGTCAGCACGGTGAGATCACCTGCGAACTGCTGCCCGCGCTGGCCAACCGCCATGGCCTGATCACCGGGGCCACCGGCACCGGCAAGACCATCACCCTGCAGACCCTGGCCGAGAATTTCTCCAGGATCGGCGTGCCGGTCTTCATGGCCGACGTCAAGGGCGACCTGACCGGCATCAGCCAGGCCGGGCAGATCGGCGACAAGCTGGCCGCCATCCTGAAGGAACGCGGCCTGGCCACGCCGGCCGCCATCGCCTGCCCCACCACGCTGTGGGACGTCTTCGGCGAACAGGGCCACCCGGTGCGCGCCACCGTGTCCGACATGGGCCCCCTGCTGCTGTCGCGCATGCTGGCCCTCAACGAGACCCAGGCCGGGGTGCTGAACCTGGTCTTCAAGATCGCCGATGACCACGGCCTGGCCCTGCTGGACCTGAAGGACCTGCGCGCCATGCTGCAGTACGTGGGCGACAACGGCAGCCAGTTCACCACCGAGTACGGCAACGTCAGCGCCGCCTCCATCGGCGCCATCCAGCGCGGCCTGCTGCAGATCGAGCAGCAGGGCGGCGACCAGTTCTTCGGCGAGCCCATGCTCAACATCACCGACTTCATGCAGACGGTGGACGGGCAAGGCGTGGTCAACATCCTGGCGGCCGACAAGCTGATGAACGCGCCGCGGCTGTACGCCACCTTCCTGCTGTGGATGCTGTCGGAGCTGTTCGAGACCCTGCCCGAGGTGGGCGACCTGGACAAGCCCAAGCTGGTCTTCTTCTTCGACGAGGCCCACCTGCTGTTCAAGGACGCGCCCGACGCCCTGGTCGAGCGCATCGAGCTGGTGGTGCGCCTGGTGCGCTCCAAGGGTGTGGGCGTCTATTTCGTCACCCAGAACCCGCTGGACGTGCCCGACACCGTGCTGGGCCAGTTGGGCAACCGGGTGCAGCACGCCCTGCGCGCCTTCACCCCGCGCGACCAGAAGGCCGTCAAGAGCGCGGCCGACACCATGCGCGCCAACCCGGGGCTGGACATCGCCACCGCCATCACCGAGCTGGGCGTGGGCGAGGCCCTGATCAGCTTCCTGGACGCCAAGGGCCGGCCCAGCGTCACCCAGCGCGTCTTCGTGCTGCCCCCGGGCAGCCAGATCGGCCCGATCACCCCCGCCCAGCGCCAGGCGCTGATCCAGGGTTCGCTGGTGGCCGGCGTCTACGAGAAGACCGTGGACCGCGAGTCGGCCTACGAAAAGCTCAAGGGACGGGCCGCCACCACCGCCGACACCCGGGACCAGATGCAGCGACAAGCCCCACCAGGGGGCGGCAGCCTGGCCGACGAGGCGGGCCAGGTCTTCCGGGGCGACACACCCGCACCGCAGGCCCCGCAGGGTGGCACGGTCACCGGCAACGGCGGCGGCAACAGCGGTGGCAATGGGGGCCTGCTGGGCGGCCTGGGCGACATCCTGTTCGGCTCCACCGGCCCGCGCGGTGGCCACCGCGAAGGCCTGGCCGAGGCCGCGGCCAAGTCCGCCATCCGCACCATCGGCTCCAGCGTCGGCCGGGAAATCGTGCGCGGCGTGCTGGGCAGCCTGCTGGGTGGCAGCAGCAAGCGGCGCTGAAGAGCCCCGCCGGCCGGCCGCCATTCGCGCACGCCGGCTGCCGTTGGCGCCGCCCGCCCCCCCTTTCGTCGCATTCGGCTGGCCCCGGCGAGCCCGCCCGGGGACCATGCAGTTCATCCGATCAAGGACGACCTGCCATGGACCCCCTGCATCCCCTCGCCACGCTCTTCGCCCCCTTCGCCAGCCTGCGCCCGGCCATCGCCGTTCACCTGGCGGCCGCCCTCTCGGCCCTGTGCCTGGGCCCCTTCATCCTGTGGCGGCGCAAGGGCACGCCCAGCCACAAGATGCTGGGCCGCCTCTGGGGCGGCCTGATGCTCACCGCGGCGGTCAGCAGCCTCTTCATCCGCGACTTCCACCTGCCCAACATCGCCGGCTACACCCCCATCCACCTGCTCACCGCCCTGACCTTCTTCGGTGTCATCGGCGGCGTGCTGTGGGCCCGGCGGGGCCAGATGGTCTCCCACCAGAAGGCCATGCGCGGCACCTTCTGGGGTGGCTGCGTCGGCGCCGGCCTCTTCGCCCTGGCCCCGGGGCGCTTCCTGGGCCAGTGGCTGTGGCACCACGCCTTGGGATGGCTGTGACCGCCCCCGCCCACCACAATCTCCGCAGAACCATGAACACCCCCGCCATGTCACCGGCCGCCGGCCGACTCCCCTCCCCCCGGGTGATCGCCGTGAACGTGCTGCGCGCCCTGCTCATCTGCACCGGCGTGGCGCTGTTCATCACGGTGCTGCAGGGCGGCCGCGGCTTCTGGGAGAGCCTGGTCTACTCCAACACCATCGGCCTGGGCTGCACCGTGTTCATCGAGGCCGGACGCCGGACCACCGCCCGCTGGGTGCGCCACCGCCATCCCGACGACGAGGAGGCCCACCACCACTGGCCCGGCTGGCCCCTGATGGTGCCGGTGCTGCTGCTGGGCACCCTGGCGGGCTACACCGTCGGCGTGGCCCTGGGCAATGCCGCCACCGGCTACCACCTGCCCCTGCCCTGGGAGCTGGGGCGCCAGGCCGGCTCGGCCGGCACCCTGACCTTCAGCATCTCCATCGGCGTCATCGCCACCTACCTGTTCTGGCTGCGCGGCCGGCTGGCCGCCACCCAGGCGCGGGCCGAGGCCGCCCAACGTCTGGCGGCTGAAACCCAGCTCAAGCTGATGGAAAGCCAGCTGGAGCCGCACATGCTGTTCAACACCCTGGCCAATCTGCGGGCACTCATCGGCGTGGACCCGGCCCAGGCCCAGGCGATGTTGGACCGGCTGATCGACTTCCTGCGCGGCACGCTGCAGGCCACCCGGGTCGAGCGCCACGCCCTGTCGGTCGAGTTCGCCCGCCTGGCCGACTACCTGGCCCTGATGCAGGTGCGCATGGGCGACCGACTCCATACCGCGCTGGAACTGCCGGCCGAGCTGGCTGACCTGCCCGTGCCACCGCTGCTGCTGCAGCCCCTGGTGGAAAACGCCATCAAGCACGGACTGGAACCCCAGCGCGGCCCCGGCCGGCTGACGGTGCGCGCCTGGGCGACAGAAGGCCAGCTGCACCTGCAGGTGCGCGACACCGGCCGCGGCCTGGCCGCGGCGCAGCGGGACGGCACCGCCGCGCCGGGCACCGGCTTCGGTACCCAGCAGGTGCGCGAACGCCTGCAGGCCCTGTTCGGCGGGCGCGCCAGCTTTCGCCTGAGCGAGCCGCCAGAGGGGGGCGCCAGCGCCGACCTCACCCTGCCCCTGGACTGACCCCCATGAACACACCCGCCCCCACCGCCCTGATCGCCGAGGACGAACCCCTGCTGGCCCGCGCGCTGACCGTGGAGTTGCAACGCGCCTGGCCCGGGCTGCAGCTGCTGCCCACTGCACCGGACGGCGAGGAAGCCGTGGTCCAGGCCCTGGCCGCCCTGCCCGAGCTGCTCTTCCTGGACATCCGCATGCCCGGCCAGACCGGGCTGGAGGCGGCCCAGGCCATCGTCGAGGACTGGCCGGCCGAGCGGCCGCTGCCGCTCATCGTCTTCGTCACCGCCTACGACCAGTACGCGCTGCAGGCCTTCGAGGCCAGCGCGGTGGACTATGTGCTCAAGCCGGTGCAGGCCTAGCGCCTGGCCGCCACCTGCCGGCGGCTGCAAGGCCTGCTGGCCCAGCGGAGCGCGCCGGCCGGCCCGGCCGCAGGGGGCGAGGACGCCGCCCTGGTCGAGCGCCTGCGCCAGCTGCTGGGCGGCCCGGGCACCGCCGCCGCGCCGGCCGGTGCGCCGCTGCAGCTGATCCAGGCCAGCGTGGGCACCGCGGTGCACATGGTGCCGGTGGGCGAGGTGGTCTATTTCGAGGCGGCCGACAAGTACGTGCGGGTGCTGACCGCCGAGCGCGAATACCTGATCCGCATGTCGCTGCGCGAGCTGCTGCCGCAGCTGGACACGCAGCGCTTCTGGCAGGTGCACCGCGGCACCATCGTGCGGGCCGACGCCATCGCCCAGGCCCTGCGCGACGAGGCCGGACGGGTCCAGCTGACCCTGCACCAGCGCCCGGAGCGCCTGGCCGTCAGCCGCATCTACGCCCCCCGGTTCAAGGGGATGTGAGACCGCCCCCTTGCCCGGCGCGGCCAGGGGGGCGTCGCTACAATTCGCAGGATCACCGGGCCACCATCGGCCCGCTCACAGGACACCCTGCGCTTTCATGAGCGACACCAAGAACACCCCGGCCCACGAAGCCGTCAAGCCCGCCAACTTCCTGCGCGCCATCATCGAGCGCGACCTCGAAGCCGGCACCTATGCCCACCGCCCCTTTGGCGGCACCCCGGGTGACGCCGCCCACCACGCGGCCGGGCAGCCCGACCCGGCCAAGGTGCGGCTGCGCTTTCCGCCCGAGCCCAACGGCTATCTGCATGTGGGCCACGCCAAGAGCATCTGCCTGAACTTCGGCCTGGCGCGCGACTACGGCGGCGTCTGCCACCTGCGCTTCGACGACACCAACCCCGAGAAGGAAGAGCAGGAGTACGTCGACGCCATCGAGGAGATGGTGAAGTGGTTGGGCTGGGACTGGAACGCCTTCGGCACCCCCCACCTCTACTACGCCAGCAACTACTTCGACTTCATGTACCGGGCGGCCGAGACGCTGATCGAGCGCGGCCAGGCCTATGTGGACGAGCAGACGCCCGAGGAGATGCGCGCCAACCGCGGCGACTTCACCACCCCGGGCACCAACAGCCCCTTCCGCGACCGCACTGTGGCCGAAAACCTGGCGCGCTTTCGCGAGATGCGCGACGGCCGGCACGCCGACGGCAGCATGGTGCTGCGGGCCAAGATCGACATGGCCTCGCCCAACATCAACCTGCGCGACCCGGCCATCTACCGCATCCGCCGCGCCACCCACCACAACACGGGCGACAAGTGGTGCATCTACCCGATGTACACCTTCGCGCACCCGATCGAGGACGCGCTGGAGCGCATCACCCACTCCATCTGCACCCTGGAGTTCGAGGACCAGCGGCCCTTCTACGACTGGCTGCTGGAGAACCTGGCGGACGCCGGCCTGCTGGCCCACCCGCTGCCCAAGCAGTACGAGTTCGGCCGCCTGAACCTCAGCTACGTCGTCACCAGCAAGCGCAAGCTCAAGCAGCTGGTCGACGAGAAGCACGTCAGCGGCTGGGACGACCCGCGCATGCCCACGCTGGCCGGCATGCGCCGGCGCGGCTACACGCCCGCGGCCGTGCGCAAGATGGCCGATGACACCGGTGCCTCCAAGACCAATGCCTGGATCGACTACTCGGTGCTGGACATCGCCCTGCGCGCCGACCTGGAAGAGCAGGCCCCGCGCGCGATGGCCGTCATCGACCCGGTCAAGCTCAAGCTGACGAACTACGCCGAGGTCTTCGGCAGCGCCGAGCACCGCGAGCCCTGCAGCGCCCCGGCCCACCCGCACCACCCCGAACTGGGCCAGCGCAGCTTCAGCCTGGGCCCCGAGCTGTGGATCGAGCGCGAGGACTTCGCCGAGGTGCCGCCCAAGGGCTTCTTCCGCCTCTTCCCGGGCAACAAGGTGCGCCTGAAGTACGGCTATGTCATCGAGTGCACCGGCTGCGAGAAGGATGCCGACGGCAGCGTCACCGCCGTGACCGCCACCGTGCTGCCCGACACCAAGAGCGGCACGCCGGGCGCCGACGCGGTCAAGGTCAAGGGCGTGCTCACCTGGGTGGGCGTGCACGACGGCGTGGCCGCCGAGATCCGCCTGTTCGACCGTCTGTTCACCGAGGCCCAGCCCGATGCCGGCGGCCGCGACTTCCTCAGCGTGCTCAACCCGGGCAGCAAGAAGATCGTCCAGGGCTACCTGGAGCCCTCCCTGGCCCATGCCCCGCCCGAGGCCCGCTACCAGTTCGAACGCCACGGCTACTTCGTGACGGACCGACTGGACCACCGCGCCGACGCCCCGGTGATCAACCGCATCACCGGCCTGCGGGACAGCTGGGCCAAGTAAGCCCCTCCCGCACGCTCCCCCGCACAGGCGCCCCACCCGGGCGCCTGTCGCACTTTGGACGAACCCCATGTCCCGCCCTGCAAACCGCGCGGCCAGCGTGCCGCTGATCGACCTCGGTCGCGTGCTGGCCTCCCAGCTGATCGTCTGGCACCACCTGACCATCTACAGCCCGCTGCAGGCCCAGCTCGACCCGCTGGCGCCCTCGCTGTGGTCCTGGCTGGCCGACCCGGCCCGCATGGCGGTGCAGATCTTCCTGGTGATGGGCGGTTACCTGGCCGCCATGCAGTGGCTGCCCCATCCGGACGCCGGCGATCGCCTGCCCCCGGCGGCCCTGCCGCGCGCGCTGTGGCAGCGCTACCTGCGCCTGGTGCCGGCCTGCATCGTGGCGCTGGGCGCGGCGGTGCTCAGTGCCGAACTGGCCCGCTGGCTCACCGGCGACCCCAACCTGCCGCCCACGCCCAGTTGGAGCCAGTGGCTGATCAACCTGCTGCTGCTGCAGGACATCCTGGGCCAGGACGCCCTGAACGCCGGGCTCTGGTACGTGGCCATCGACCTGCAGCTCTTCGGCCTGGTGCTGCTGATCGTGGCGCTGCGCCACCACGCCGCCTGGCGCGGCGGACTGACCTTCGGCCTGGTGCTGGGACTGACGGTGGCTTCGCTGTTCGGCTTCAACCTGCGGCATGAGCTGGACGCCTGGGCGCTCTACTTCTTCGGCAGCTACGGCCTGGGCATGCTGGCGGCCTGGGTGCGCAACGCCCGCCACCGCCACCACGCCTGGCTGGGCCAGGCCTTCCTGGCCGGGGTGGTGCTGATGGCGCTGAGCCTGGCCTGGCGGGACCGCCTGGTGGTGGCCGGCGTCACCGCCCTGTGCCTGGCCAACCCCTGGCTCAACGGCCCGCTGTGGAGCCGCCTGGCCCAGTGGGGGCCGCTGCCCTGGCTGGCCCGCACCTCCTACGCGGTCTTCCTGGCCCATTACCCGGTCTGCGTGCTGACCGGCGCGGTGGTCAGCGCCTTCTGGCCGGACACCGCCGTCTTCAGCGCCCTGGGCCTGCTGGTCACCTGGGCCCTGGCCCTGCTGGCCGGCTGGGCCCTGCATGTGGGCGTGGAGCAGCAGGTCAAATCCTGGGGGCGTGCGCCGGCGCGACTGCCGACCCAAGCCCTGCCCGCCGCGCGCTGAGCTCCGCACGGGCGGGCAGATGCCGCCTCCTCGGGCTTCACTTGCGCAGACATCCAATATCCTGGATGATTCCTCCATCATGAAGGAAACCTCCACCGAGCTGAACGCCCGCATCGCGGAGCGGGTGCGCGGCCTGCGAACCGAGCGGGGCCTCTCGCTGGACGCCCTGGCCACCCGATCGGGGGTCAGCCGCTCGATGATCTCGCTGATCGAGCGCGGCGAGAACAACCCCACCGCCGTGCTGCTGGACCGCCTGGCCCAGGCCCTGGACGTGCCCCTGGCCTCGCTGTTCGACAACCCGACGCCGCCGCCCGAGCCCATCGCCCGGCGTGCCGCGCAAACGGTCTGGCGCGACCCAGCCTCCGGCTACCTGCGCCGCAGCGTGTCGCCCACCGGGGCCGACATCCGCACCCAGATCGTCGAGGTGGAGTTCCCGCCCCAGGCCCGGGTGGCCTACGACAGCCTGGAGCGCCTGCAAGGCGTGCAGCAGCTGGTCTGGCTGCTGGAGGGCCGGCTGCAGCTGACCGTGGACCAGACCGTCCACACCCTGGAAGCGGGCGACTGCCTGGCGATGACGCTGGGCGTGCCCATCGTCTTCCACAACCCCGGCCAGGCGCCCGCGCGCTACGCCGTGGTGCTGACCCGGAGCTGAGATGCCCATCACCGCCCCGCACGCCCCCGCCTGGACCATCCGCCGCGTCGAGCGGCTCGGCCCGCGACAGACCGAAGAACTCGCGGCCTTGCTGGTGGCCGTGGTGCACGGCGGCGCCTCGGTGGGCTTCATGGCGCCCCTGAGCCTGGAGAAGGCCCGCCGCTTCTGGCAAGGGGTGGACGCCGCCGTGCGGCGCGGCGAGCGGGCCCTGCTGCTGGCCGAATTGCGCAACGAAGACGCGAACGCGCCGGGCCGCGTGGTCGGGACCGTGCAGCTCCTTCTGGAGCAGCCGGAGAACCAACCCCACCGCGCCGATCTGGCCAAGATGCAGGTGGCCCCCGAAATGCAGCGCCAGGGCCTGGGCGCGGCCCTGATGCAGGCCGCCGAGGACACCGCCCGCGCCTGCGGCAAGACCGTGCTGGTGCTGGACACCGTCACCAGCAGCGCCGGCGACCGGCTCTACACCCGCATGGGCTGGCAGCGCGTGGGGGAGGTGCCCCACTATGCGCTGTGGCCCGATGGCCGGCCCTGCCCCACCACCTACTTCCACAAGCAGCTCACATGAACGACATCACCTTGCGCCCCTGCGAGGCCGCCGCACACGCCGGCGCCATCCTGGCCATCTTCAACGACGCCATTGCCAACAGCACCGCGCTGTACGAGTACCAGCCGCGCACGCTGAAGACCATGGAGACCTGGTTCGCCACCAAGGAGGCCGGCGGCTTTCCCGTCATCGGCGCCTTCGACACCACCGGCGAACTGCTGGGCTTCGCCAGCTGGGGCACCTTCCGGGCCTTCCCGGCCTTCAAGTACACGGTCGAGCACTCGGTCTATGTGCGCCACGACCAGCGCGGGCGCGGCATCGGCCAGCAGTTGCTGCGCGAGCTGCTGCGCCTGGCCGAAGCCGGCGACCGGATCCACGCCCTGATCGCCGGCATCGACATGCAGAACACCGGCAGCATCGCCCTGCACGAAAAGCTCGGCTTCCGCCATGTGGGCACCCTGCCCCAGGTGGGCTTCAAGTTCGGTCGCTGGCTGGACCTGGGCTTCTGGCAGCTCACCCTGGCCACGCCGCAGCAGCCGGTGGACGGCTGAGAGGCCGGGGCGGCGGCGCTCAGCCCCCCGCGCTGCCGCTGCGCGCCAGGGCCTCGCCCACCGTCTGCCGGAACTGGCGCAGCGCCGCCAATTCGCCCTGGGGTGCGGCCAGCGCGGGCCACAGCATCTCCACCAGGCTGGCGGCGGTGGCCTCCACGTCCAGCTTGTCCGCCCCGGCGGCGCCCTGGCCGATCACCTCCCACAGCAGGTGCTCCACCGGGCCCAGCACCAGCGCGCGCATCAGGCGCAGCGGCAGGTCCTGGCGGATCTCGCCGCGCTCGCGGCCACGGGCCAGCAGATCCATCAGCGGCGCGGTGTAGCGGCGCTGCAGCGGCTGGAAGGCCTCGGCGAAGTCCTGACCCTTGCTGCGCCCCTCGGACAGCACCAGCGCGCACAGCCCGGTGCCCTGGATCAGGAACAGGCGCAGGTGGGTGCGCACGAAGTAGGCCAGCTGCTCGCGGGCCGGCCGCTCGGGCGGCATGCCGCCCTCCATGGCCGCGATGATCTCGTCGTACCAGTCGGCGATGACCCGCACGCACAGCTCGCGCTTGCCGTGGAAATAGGTGAACACCGTGGCCTCGGAGACACCCAGGCGCTGGGCGATCTCGGTGGTGGTGGCGCGCTCGTAGCCCTTCTCGGCGAAGACCTCGCGGCCCACCCGCAGGATGTCGCGCATGCGCTGCTCGCTGCGGGCACTGGTGCCGCCGCGGCGGGTGGTGGCAAAGCCGGTTTCGGTCTGGGGCATGGTATTTTTTGAGTGTTACTCAATTTTGTCAGAGCCTGCACGGCATGATCAATCTCAAAGCGATCACAGCATGACTAGGGAAATCCCCCAGGATCGATCGACGATTTATTGAGTGAAACTCAAAAGAACGATCCGCAGGAGACACACCCCATGTTCGAATCCACCTTCACCTTCCCGCTGGGCGAGGACATCGCCGCGCTGCGGGAGGCCGTGCGCACCTTCGCCCAGGCCGAGATCGCCCCGCGCGCCGCCCAGGTCGACCGCGACAACCTCTTCCCTGCCGACCTCTGGCGCAAGCTGGGCGAGATGGGTGTGCACGGCCTGACCGTGCCGGAGGAGTACGGCGGCACCGCCATGGGCTATGTGGCCCACATGGTGGCGATGGAGGAGATCAGCCGAGCCAGCGCCTCCGTCGGCCTGTCCTACGGTGCGCACAGCAACCTGTGCATCAACCAGATCAAGCGCAACGGCTCCGAGGCGCAGAAGGCCAAGTACCTGCCCAAGCTGGTCAGCGGCGAGCATGTGGGTGCCCTGGCCATGAGCGAGCCGGGCGCCGGCTCCGACGTGGTGAGCATGACGCTGCGCGCCGAGAAGAAGGGCGACCGCTACGTGCTCAACGGCAGCAAGATGTGGATCACCAATGGCGGCGATGCCGACACCCTGGTGGTCTACGCGAAGACCGAGCCCACCAAGGCCGCCAAGGGCATGACCGCCTTCATCATCGAGAAGGGCTTCAAGGGCTTCAGCCACGGCCACCACCTGGACAAGCTGGGCATGCGGGGCTCCAACACCTTCCCCCTGTTCTTCGACAACTGTGAGGTGCCCGAAGAGAACGTGCTGGGTGGCGAAGGCAATGGGGCCAAGGTGCTGATGAGCGGCCTGGACTACGAGCGCGTGGTGCTGTCCGGCGGGCCGCTGGGCATCATGGCCGCCTGCATGGACGCGGTGGTGCCCTATGTGCACGAGCGCAAGCAGTTCGGCCAGCCCATCGGCGAGTTCCAGCTGATGCAGGGCAAGCTGGCCGACATGTACAGCACCTTCCAGGCCTGCCGCGCCTATGCCTATGCGGTGGCCCAGGCCTGCGACCGTGGGGATCATTCCCGCACCCTGCGCAAGGACGCGGCCGGCGTCATCCTCTACACCGCCGAGAAGGCCACCTGGATGGCCGGCGAGGCCATCCAGACCCTGGGCGGCGTGGGCTACACCAAGGACTTCCCGGTCGAGCGCCTGTGGCGCGATGCCAAGCTCTACGAGATCGGCGCGGGCACCAGCGAGATCCGCCGCATGCTGATCGGCCGCGAGCTGTTCGCCGAGACGATCTGATCCCGCGGCGCACGCCCTACCACCACGAGGCGAGGAGACATCCCATGAGCCAAGGGCCACTGACCCACAGCCAGGACCGCGGCACCACCGACGTGCCGCTGATCGAGGACACCATCGGCGCACTGTTCGACGCCACCGTGGCGACCCACCCGCACCGCGAAGCGCTGGTCAGCGTGCACCAGGGCCGGCGCCTGACCTACCAGCAGCTGCAGACCCAGGCGGACCAGCTGGCCAGCGCCCTGCTGCGCCAGGGCCTGCACAAGGGCGACCGGGTCGGCATCTGGTCGCACAACAACGCCGAATGGCTGCTGGTGCAGTTGGCCACCGCCAAGCTGGGCATCATCCTGGTCAACCTGAACCCGGCTTACCGGGTGGCCGAGGTGGAGTACGCGCTCAACAAGGTGGGCTGCAAGGCCATCGTCGCCATGCCCCGCTTCAAGAGCAGCGACTACCTGGGCATGCTGCACGAACTGGCGCCCGAGCTGCCCCGTTGTGCGCCGGGCGAGCTGGCCTCGCTGCGCCTGCCGCACCTCAAGCTGGTGGTGTGGATCGACGTGGCCGGGCAAGGTGAAGACGTTCCGGGCACGCTGCGCTTCTCCGAGCTGATGTCCCGCGGCCAGGCCGACGACGCCCGCGTGGCCGAGATCGCCGCCACGCTCAAGGCCACCGAGCCGATCAACATCCAGTTCACCAGCGGCACCACCGGCTTCCCCAAGGGCGCCACCCTGACCCACCGCAACATCCTCAACAACGGTTTCTTCGTCGGCGAGGCGATGAAGCTCACCCCCGAGGACCGGCTGTGCGTGCCGGTGCCGCTGTACCACTGCTTCGGCATGGTGATGGGCAACCTGGCCTGCATCACCCACGGCGCGACCATCGTCTACCCGAACGACGGCTTCGACCCGCTGGCCGTGCTGCAGACGGTGCAGGCCGAGCGCTGCACCGCCCTGCACGGCGTGCCCACCATGTTCATTGCCCAGCTGGACCACCCGCGCTTCGCGGAGTTCGACCTGTCCTCGCTGCGCACCGGCATCATGGCCGGCTCGCCCTGCCCCATCGAGGTGATGAAGCGCGTGGTCAGCCTGATGCACATGGAACAGGTCACCATCGCCTACGGCATGACCGAAACCAGCCCGGTGAGCTGTCAGAGCTCCACCGACACGCCGCTGGACAAGCGCGTGGGCTCGGTGGGCCGGGTGCAGCCGCACCTGGAGGTGAAGATGGTCAGCCCCGACACCGGTGCCGTCACCCCCATCGGCGTGCCCGGCGAGCTGTGCACCCGGGGCTATTCCGTGATGCACGGCTACTGGGACGACGAGGCCAAGACCGCCGAGGCCATCGACGCGGAGGGCTGGATGCACACCGGCGACCTGGCCACCATGGACGCCGAGGGCTACGTCAACATCGTCGGCCGCATCAAGGACATGGTGATCCGCGGCGGCGAGAACCTCTACCCGCGCGAGATCGAGGAATACCTCTACCGCCACCCCAAGGTGCAGGACGTGCAGGTGGTGGGCGTGCCCGACTCGCGCTATGGCGAAGAGCTGTGCGCCTGGATCATCCCCAAGCCCGGCCAGACGCTGACCGAGGACGAGATCCGCCTGTTCTGCCAGGGCCAGATCGCCCACCACAAGGTGCCGCGCTACATCCGCTTCGTCGAGGCCTTCCCGATGACGGTGACCGGCAAGATCCAGAAGTTCAAGATCCGCGAGGCCATGAAGGCCGAGCTGGGACTGCAGGAAGACAAGACCGCATGACCACGCTGAAGACGCAGCTCAACCCCCGCAGCGAGGAAGCCCGGGCCAACGCCCTGGCCATGCGCGCGCTGGTGGACGACCTCAACACCCGCCTGGCCCGCATCGCCCAGGGCGGCGGCGAGGCCGCCCGTGCCAAGCACCTGGCCCGCGGCAAGCTGCTGCCGCGCGAGCGGGTGGAGATGCTGCTGGACCCGGACACGCCCTTCCTGGAGATCGCGCCGATGGCCGCCCACGGCGTCTACCGCGAGGCCGACGCCAACGGCGAGATGGTGGACAGCGCCCCGGCCGCCGGCATGATCGCCGGCATCGGCCGGGTGGCGGGCGTGGAGTGCGTCATCGTCTGCAACGACGCCACCGTCAAGGGCGGCACCTACTACCCGCTGACCGTCAAGAAGCACCTGCGCGCGCAGGAGGTGGCCCGCGAGAACCGCCTGCCCTGCATTTACCTGGTCGATTCCGGTGGCGCCAACCTGCCCAACCAGGACGAGGTCTTCCCCGACCGCGACCACTTCGGCCGCATCTTCTACAACCAGGCCACGATGAGCGGCGAGGGCATCCCGCAGATCGCCGTGGTGATGGGCTCCTGCACCGCCGGCGGCGCCTACGTGCCGGCCATGAGCGACGAGACCATCATCGTCAAGAACCAGGGCACCATCTTCCTGGGCGGCCCGCCGCTGGTGAAGGCCGCCACCGGCGAGGTGGTGAGCGCCGAGGACCTGGGCGGCGGTGACGTGCACACCCGCCTGTCCGGCGTGGCCGACCACCTGGCCGAGAACGATCTGCACGCCCTGGCCCTGGCCCGCCAGGCGGTGAGCCACCTGAACTGGCAGAAGCCCGCGCCGCTGGCGGTGCGCCCGCCGCAGGCCCCGCTCTACCCGGCCGAGGAACTGCTGGCCGTCATCCCCACCGACACCCGCAAGCCCTTCGACGTGCGCGAGATCATCGCCCGCATCGTCGACGGCTCGGAATTCGACGAGTTCAAGGCCCGCTACGGCAACACCCTGGTCTGCGGCTTCGCCCACATCGAGGGCATGCCGGTGGGCATCGTGGCCAACAACGGCATCCTGTTCGCCGAGAGCGCCAACAAGGGCGCCCACTTCATCGAGCTGTGCTGCCAGCGCAAGATCCCGCTGGTCTTCCTGCAGAACATCACCGGCTTCATGGTGGGCCGCAAGTACGAGAACGAGGGCATCGCCCGCGCCGGCGCCAAGATGGTGACGGCCGTGGCCTGCGCCAACGTGCCCAAGTTCACCGTCATCATCGGCGGCAGCTTCGGCGCCGGCAACTACGGCATGTGCGGCCGCGCCTACTCGCCGCGCTTCCTCTGGATGTGGCCCAACGCCCGCATCAGCGTGATGGGCGGCGAGCAGGCCGCCAGCGTGCTGGCCACCGTGAAGCGCGATGGCATCGAGGCCAAGGGCGGCCAATGGAGCGCCGAGCAGGAAGAGGCCTTCAAGGCCCCGATCCGCCAGCAGTACGAGGTGCAGGGCCACCCGTACTACGCCAGCGCCCGCCTGTGGGACGACGGCATCATCAACCCCGTCGACACCCGCCGCGTGCTGGCCCTGGGCCTGTCGGCCAGCCTGAACGCACCGATCCCGGACGCCAAGTTCGGCGTGTTCAGGATGTGAAGCCCCCACGCTCCCTTCCGGTCGCTGCCCCCCAAGGGGGCTTTGGCAGCGGACCGGCCAAGCCGGATCCACGCCAATCCCTTGACAACACCCGCTGATCACGCGTCCATGAACACCCTGGAACTACGGCGCCCTTCGCCCCATGTGGCCGAGGTCTGGCTCAACCGGCCGGACGTGCGCAACGCCTTCAACGACCAGGTCATCGCCGAGCTGACCGCCACCTTCCGCGCGCTGTCGCAGGACGACACGCTGCGCGCCGTGGTGCTGGCCGGCCACGGCAAGGCCTTCTGCGCCGGCGCGGACCTGAACTGGATGCGCGCCATGGCCGACTACAGCTGGGAGCAGAACCGGGCTGACGCCCAGGCTCTGGCCGACATGCTGTGGACCATCCACCAGTGCCCGGTGCCCGTCATCGGCCGCGTGCAGGGTGACTGCTACGCCGGTGGCGTGGGCCTGGCCGCGCTGTGCGACGTGCTGGTGGCCGCCGACGGCGTGCACTTCTGCCTGAGCGAGGCCAAGCTGGGCCTGCTGCCGGCCACCATCGCGCCCTACGTGATCGCCGCCATCGGCCAGCGCGCCGCCCAGCGCTACTTCACCACCGCCGAGCGCTTCAGCGCCGCCGAGGCCCACCGCCTGGGTCTGGTGCACGAGCTCTGCCCCGCCGATCAGCTGGACGTCCGCGTGCAAGCCCTGATCGAAGCCCTGGTGGCCAATGGCCCGGCCGCCGTGCGCGCCTGCAAGCGCCTGGTGCAGGACCTGGCCCAGCAGCCCCTGAGCGACGAGCTGCGCGCCGACACCGCCCGGCGCATCGCCGACATCCGCGGCAGTGCCGAAGGCAAGGAAGGCGTCTCGTCCTTTCTGCAGAAGCGCCCCCCCGCCTGGCTGGCCTGAGCCGGCACGGAGACCCCACAAGATGTTCAAGAAGATCCTCATCGCCAACCGCGGCATTCACGCCGCAGGCGTGGGGGTGTGCTCATGTGCGCTTGCGCACGTGGGCATCACACCAAATGGCCTGGCCTGCGCAGCAGGCCGCGATTGAGCCGAGGCACCATGTTCAAGAAAATTCTCATTGCGAACCGAGGCGAAATCGCCTGCCGCGTGGCCCAGACCGCGCGCCGCCTGGGCGTGCGCACCGTGGCCGTCTATTCCGAGGCCGACGCCCAGGCCGCCCATGTGGGCGCCTGCGACGAGGCGGTGCCCATCGGCGGTCACGCTGCCAAGGACAGTTACCTGCAGTGGCAGCGCATCCTCGACGCGGCCAAGGCCACCGGCGCCCAGGCCGTGCACCCGGGCTACGGCTTTCTGAGCGAGAACGAGGACTTCGCCCGTGCCTGCGCCGCCGCCGGCCTGGTCTTCATCGGCCCGCCGCCGGAGGCCATTGCCGCCATGGGCAGCAAGGCCGCCGCCAAGGCCCTGATGGCCGAGGCCGGCGTGCCGCTGGTGCCCGGCTACCACGGTGACAACAACGACCCGCAGTTCCTGCTGGGCCAGGCCGAGGCCATCGGCTTTCCGGTGCTGATCAAGGCCAGCGCCGGCGGCGGTGGCCGCGGCATGCGCCGGGTGGATCGCGCCGAGGACTTCGTCGCCGCCCTGGTCTCCTGCCAGCGCGAGGCCGCCGCCAGCTTCGGCAACGACCATGTGCTGGTGGAGCGCTACGTCACCCGCCCGCGCCACATCGAGATCCAGGTCTTCGCCGACACCCAGGGCCAGTGCGTCTACCTGTTCGAGCGCGACTGCTCGGTGCAGCGCCGCCACCAGAAGGTGCTGGAAGAGGCCCCCGCCCCCGGCCTGTCGGCCGAGCGCCGCGCCGAGATGGGCGCCGCCGCCGTGGCCGCCGCCCAGGCCGTGGGCTATGTGGGCGCGGGCACGGTGGAGTTCATCGCCGAGGAGCGTGACGACGGCGACATCCGCTTCTACTTCATGGAGATGAACACCCGCCTGCAGGTGGAACATCCGGTGACCGAGGCCATCACCGGCCTGGACCTGGTGGAGTGGCAGCTGCGCGTGGCCGCCGGTCAGCCGCTGCCGCGCCGGCAGGACGAGCTGCGCATCCACGGCCACGCCATCGAGGCCCGCATCTGCGCCGAGAACCCGGACGCCGGCTTCCTGCCCGCCACCGGCACGCTGCAGGTGCTGCGCTGGCCCGCCCACGTGGCCTTCCAGCGCGGGGGCGATGCGCTGACGCCCGCCCCGGTGCGGGTGGATGCCGGCGTGCGCGAAGGCGACGCCATCAGCCCGCACTACGACTCGATGGTGGCCAAGCTCATCGTCTGGGGCGAAGACCGCGCCCAGGCCCTGGCCCGGCTGGACGCCGCGCTGCGCGACACCCGCATCGTCGGCCTGGCCACCAACGTGGCCTTCCTGCGCCGCGTGGTGGGCAGCCGCGCCTTCGCCACCGCCGACCTGGACACCGCGCTGATCGAGCGCGAGCGCCCCGCCCTGTTCGGCCACGCCGGCCTGCCGCTGGAGGTGGCCGCCGCGGGCGTGGTGGCCCACCAGCTGCGCCACGAGCAGACGCTGGAAGGCAGCGACCCCTGGAGCCGGCGCGACGGCTGGCGCCTGCACGGTGGCGCGCGCCGCCGCATCGACTTGGCCCTGGGCGGCGAGCACCACGGCTTCACGCTGGCGCGCCTGCACGACGGCGCGCTGCGCCTGAGCCTGGGCGAGCAGCACTGGCCCCTGGGCTGGCGCGCCTTGGGTGAGGACCGCTACGAAGTGCTGCTGGCCGGCCAGCGCCATGTGCTGGCCGTGCACGCCGCGGGCGAAACGCTGGCGGTGTTCGGCGAGCACGGCAGCCTGGAACTGAGCGAGTACGACCCCATCGCCCACGCCGCCGACCAGGCCGGCGGCGGCGGCTCGCTGACCGCGCCCATGCCCGGCAAGGTGGTCGCCCTGCTGGTGCAGGCCGGTGCCACCGTGACGGCCGGCCAGCCGCTGGCGGTGATGGAGGCGATGAAGATGGAACACACCCTGCACGCCCCGCGCGACGGCGTGGTGGGCGAGTTGCTCTATGCCGTGGGCGACCAGGTGAGCGAAGGCGCCGCGCTGCTCACACTGGCCGGAGAATGAGCGCCATGAGCACCGCCAACCTCCCCGCCCGCGTCACCCTGGTCGAGGTGGGCCCGCGCGACGGCCTGCAGAACGAGAAGCAGACCGTCCCGGCCGCCACCAAGATCGAGCTGGTCCACCGCCTGCAGGCCGCCGGCCTGCGCGAGATCGAGGTCACCAGCTTCGTCAGCCCCAAGTGGGTGCCGCAGATGGCCGACAACGCCGAGGTGATGGCCGGCCTTCAGCGTAAGGCGGGCGTGCGCTACGCGGTGCTGACGCCCAACCTGAAGGGCTGGGAAGCGGCCACCGCCACGCAGCCGGACGAGATCGTCGTCTTCGGCGCCGCCAGCGAGGCCTTCAGCCAGAAGAACATCAACTGCTCCATCGCCGAATCCATCGAGCGCTTCGCACCGGTGGTGGCGGCCGCCCGCGCCGCGGGCGTCAAGGTGCGCGGCGCCATCTCCTGCGCGGTGGGCTGCCCCTACGAGGGCGCCATTGCCCCCGAGCGGGTCGAACTGGTGGCCCGGCTGATGGCGGAGATCGGCGTGCAGCACGTGGGCGTGGCCGACACCATCGGCGTGGGCACCCCGCGCCAGGTGCAGCGCGCGCTGGAAGCCGCGCTGCGCCACTACCCGCTGGCGGAGGTGAGCGGGCATTTCCACGACACCTACGGCATGGCCCTGGCCAATGTCTACGCCAGCCTGGAGCTGGGCATCCACACCTTCGACGCCAGCGTCTCCGGCCTGGGCGGCTGCCCCTACGCCAAGGGCGCCACCGGCAACGTGGCCACCGAGGACGTGGTCTACCTGCTGCACGGCCTGGGCATCGACACCGGCATCGACCTGGACGCCCTGATCGACGCCGGCGCCTTCATCCGCGACGCGCTGGGCCAGGCCAACGGCTCGCGCACGGCGCGGGCGCTGCTGGCCAAGCGGGGCGCCTGAGGGGCGCCGGTCACCATGACAGTCCTGTTCACCGAACGACTCCGCCTGGAACCTCTCAGCGAACGTCATCTCGACGGACTTCACGCAATGAACTCGCGCCCGGAGGTGATGCGCTACATCTCGGGTGAGCCCGAGACGCGCGAACAGACGGCAGAGATGATCGCCCGGGTGCAGCGCTGCTGGGCCGCCTGGGGAACGAGCTGGTGGGCGCTGATCGAGCTGCAAAGTGGCCGCCTTGCCGGTGCGGGCGCAGTCCAGCACCTGCGCCGAGAGGCGGCACCGCCCACCGACCTGGAGACCCTTCGGTCCAATCCTCTGGAGCTGGGCTGGCGCCTGCATCCGGACTTCTGGCGCCGTGGCCTGGCCAGCGAGGCGGCAGAACGCATGACGGCGTTTGCATTCAACGACTTGTCAGCCGCGGAACTCCTGGCCGTTCGTCACCCGGACAACGTCGCCTCGGGACGGGTCATGGACCGCCTCGGCATGCAGTTTCGTGGGCTCGAACCTTGGTATGGCATGAGCTTGGCGACGCATTCGCTCACCAAGGCGGCGTGGCAACGCGCCGGGGCCGCGGAGCACTGAAGCAACGCCTTTCGGCAATCTCACTGATCCGGGGAACCAGACAGCTTGAGCGCCTTCACAAAGGCCAGCTTGTCGTCGTCGCCAGCCCCTGCCACGCGCGAGCGATTCGGCTCGATGGCCACCGTCAGCGTCACACGGCGGCCCTGCAGGCTGCCTCTCAGTGTGGCAACGTCGTCCTTGTCCGCGACAAACCAATCCGCCCCGCAGTGTCCATCGCAATACGCCTGGACCCGCTGGCCACCGTCGGTCAGCACCACGATGCGCCAATCGTCCACCCCACCGCCGCTCAGCAGCACGCCCGTCACCTGTCCTGATTTCTGAGGCGACGTGGCACAAAAGGCCGGTCGCTGTGCTGGCGCTCCCAGCAAGCCGCAGGACCGGTCGATCTCATCGACGATCAAGTCGCAAGGGTTGCTGGCATGGCATGGCGGATGCGTCGCGGGGGACACCGCCAAGCATTGCTTGACCAACTGCGCGGCCATGGACGAACCCATCTGGCTGGCACAAGACCTGGCCTCCGCCAAGGCCAGTTGCGGCCCCCAAACCAACGCCAGCAGACCGACGGCGAACCATCTCACAGGCTCGTTCACCCACGGACTTCTCATGGCTCGGTCGGCAGGGATGGCTGCTGGCCCTCCTGGACCGATGCCGCGACATGCGGCTGCACGGCCAGTACCTTTCGCTGCTCGCCCAGCATCTGAGACTGCGCGGCCAGCGTCTCCCGCTGCGCATGCAGAAGCTGGCTCTGCGCCGCCAGCTTGCCCTTGAGGTCGCTCAGCATCTCTTGTTGCGCGGCCAACGCAGCGCTCTGCTCGCTCGGGTCTTCTGACGGGAATGACGGCGTGACAGCCATGGCCTCACGCACAGGGCCGAGGCCCACGACAGTCACCACAAGGCCGACGGCAACGGCTCGGGACTTTTCAAAGAGATGCGTCACGGCGGGAATCCTTTTGAGTGCATGGCTCGATGATTTTCAGACAGTCCAGCACCCTGCGCATCCGCTCCTCAACCGAGAGATCCCCCTCCATGACCAGCACCGGACAGGATCGGGCGGCCAGCCACTCTTGCTGGCGGGACAGCGAACGGCCCTCCAGAGTGCCGGTGTCGTACTGAGCAGCCCAGGCAAGGAAGTCGGCATCAACGGCCCCGAAGCGCTGCATCTCCCGCGCGCGCAGCCGTTGGAGGCGGAGGTCCGCACCCAGGCGAAGAAGCACGATCAGGTCGAAGGCGTCTTCCAGCTCCTGACCCCAGCCATCGACCGAACCCGCCAGCACGACATCGCCAGCCTCGGCCATGTCCGACAGCAGCAGCGCCAGCCGCTCCTGCGGCGCCCGCCGGGCCTCGAAGGGCGGCTCGGGCCGCAGCCAGAAGTAGTCGTCACCATCCAGACAGCGCCAGCCCAACTGGCGTGCCAGGGCGATGGCCAGCGTGGAAGACCCCGCCCCCGACGCGCCGGTGATGTGGATGCGCATGCGCCGCCCCGTCAGGCGATCACGCCATTGAACTCGTATTCCAGCCACCAGAAGTTGTCCAGTGACTGGAAGGTGCACGCGGAGGCAACGGGACGAATCAGGGCGCGCAACTCGGCCTCGGTGGGAAAGTTCTTCAGCACCCGGTGGACGGAGCCATCCCGCAGAGGACGGTGCTGGTAGGTGTTGCCCTCGGCATCCGTTTCCTCGATCGGAAAGTCCTGCAACTGCACCGTGCTGTTGTCGATGAACAGCACCCGGGCACCGGGGCTCAGGCGCCGATGCAGGCTGCGCAGAAAGGCGTGGCGCGCCTGAACCGGCACATGGGACAACCACAGGCCCGCGAACGCCGCGTTGAACTGGCCCAGTTCCTCGGGCAGCTCATAGGCGTCAGCCAGGCCGAAGGCGACGGCTTCGGTTCCCGGCCTCAGGCGTGCAAATTCAAGCGGCTCCTCGGTGCCGTCGGTGGCCACCATCCGACGGGCGAGGGGCGCGATGTGCTGCGTCCAGTAGCCTGTGCCACAGGCCACTTCCAGCACGTCCCGCCCCTGCAGGCGCTCTGGCAGGTGGCGGCGCAGAAAGGCGATGTCGTCCTGGCGCTCTGGCTTGAGGTACACGGCGTCGTAATACGGTGCGCGCGCCGCGTAGTAGGCGTGCATCTCGGCAGAAGTGTGCGTCATGTCGGCTGATTCTGTCCGAGAAGTCTCGTGGCATGGGATCGCGGTGCCTCTCGAAGCACGGGCGGTCGGGCCGGGCCGTGACTGCGACCCGAAGAAGGTGCGCTTCTCCTGCTCGAAATGCAGCCATTCATCGCCCCCCTCCAGGGGGACGGGCCTCAGGGACAACTGCCGATGACGTAGTAGTTCGCCCCCGTCTGCTTCAGCGTGGTGGTGACGAAGACGTTCCACAGGCCCATGTTCTGGTTGGAGCCGTTGGCATAGGCGTAGCCGCCGCTTTGGTGGGCCCGGCCGGCCGTGGTGTGGGCGTAGTTGCTGGCAGTGAAGCAGGCGGCAGCGGCCCCGGTGGTGGTGGCGCTGACCGCGGCCGAGAGCGCACCCTGCGCGCCGCCGCTGTCCAGGGCGGCCACGGTCCAGCTGTAGGTGGTGGCGGGCGACAGGCCGCTGTCCACATAGCTGGTGCCGGTGATGGCCGTGCTGTCCACCTGCACGCCGTTGCGGAACACGTGGTAGCCCGCCGCGCCACTGACTGCGTTCCAGCCAAGGGTCATGGTGGTGTCGGAGGCCCCAGAAGCCACCAGCCCAGCGGGCGCAGGCAGCGCGCCTCCGCCGCCACCACCGCCCGAGCCGGAAGCCACCTGATCCACCATGGCCTTGATGGCCTGCATCTGCGTGCCGGCGCGCTGGGCGAAGTTGCCGCCGTACCAGCCCACCCAGTCCCAGCAGCCGTTGGGGTTGGCCAGCGAGCCGCTGGCAGCGGTGCTGCGGGCGGTGTTGTCCACCTTGGTCTGAGGGAAGAGCACGACGATGCTGTTGGTGTCGGCCCAGCGGGTGTAGCCGGTGTTCTTCAGGAACTTGTCGCCGATGGTGGCGGCGTTCTGCTGGCAGCCATGCAGGGCCACATGCAGGCGGCACACCGCCCCGCTGGCGCAGTTGGCCGGCACATAGAGCCAGCCGGTGGCGGCCATGCCGGGGTTGCCCGCAGTGAAAGGCGTCTGGTCGAACTCGATGTAATTGGCCGTGGCCGGTGCATCGTTGCGGGCCTTGAGCGTGCCGTAGAACTGGCTGAGCACCGCCTTGGCGCCGTCATAGCTGCAGTTGGCGATGTAGGGCGAGGCGCTGGTGCCGCAGCTGTTGTTGCCGGTGGCGGCAAAGTCGGTCGGAAACACATGCGCCGTGCCGCTGCGCTGCACATAACTCAGGTTGGCGGCCAGCACGCCGTTGTTGGTGTACTGCGTCTGCACCGCGTTCATGGGCTTGGGGCCTACCGTGGTGTCGCTGGTGCCCACGAACATGAACACCTTCTGCCCGGCCACGTTGGCCAGGGGGTCGATGGCGGTGCCACTCCAGTTGTTCAGGTCCGCCTGCAGGGTGCTGAGCATGCTGCTGGAGATGCTGGCGTTGTACATGCAGGCGGTGTAGTTGCTGTGGCCCGCGCACATGTAGGACCCGCCGGCAAACACCCCCACCCCCTTGAAGGTGCCCGAATAGGCATAGCCCAGCTGATTGGCCATGAAGCCCCCCGAGGACAGGCCCGAGACGGTGATCTGGCTCGTGTCGATGTTCAGCTGCGGCAGGGCCACGGCGGCCGTGGCGGTGGTGGATGCAGATGCAAGGGTCAGCGCGGCCAACAGCACCGCCACGCCCCGCGCCCGAAGGTGGGCAAAGGTTGTCATGGCTTGTCTTCCCGAGTGGATGAAACCGCACTCACCAGGCGACAGGCCCTGTTGTTCTGAATTGCTGAGGCACGCCGCCTGGGAAGCGGCGGGCCATCGTAGAGGTCAGGCTGGCCCTCTGGGGCGGGGCATTACCCTGAGGGCAGGCGCGCGGGGTTTCAACCCCGGCGGGCCATCGCCTCACCCAGGCGGATGGCCCCGCCCGGCGCCCAGCCGGGGTTGAACTGCAGCGGCCCCTCGGGAAACAGCATCACCACCGTGGAGCCCAGCAGGAAGCGGCCCATCTCCTCGCCCTGGCGCAGCCGCACGGGCGCGGCGCTGTCGTCGTAACGCCATTCGCGCACCTGGCCCGGCCGCGGCGGGTTGACCACGCCGTGCCAGACGGTGGCCATGCTGCCGACGATGGTGGCGCCCACCAGCACCAGCACGAAGGGGCCGTGCGCCCCTTCGAACACGCAGACCACCCGCTCGTTGCGGGCGAACAGCCCCGGCACGCCGCGGGCCGTGGTGGGGTTGACCGAGAACAGCTCGCCCGGCACATGGATCATGCGGGTGAGCCGGCCATCGCAAGGCATGTGGATGCGGTGGTAGTCGCGCGGGCTCAGGTACAGGCAGGCGAAGTGCCCGTGGTCGAAGCGCGCGGCCAGCGCCGCGTCCCCCCCCACCAGGGCGGTGCTGCTGTAGTGGTGGCCCTTGGCCTGCAGCAGCTGGTCGCGCTGCAGCGGGCCGAACTGGCTGATGGCGCCATCCACCGGGCAGATCAGGTCGGCCTGCGCCAGCGGGCGGGCCCCGGGCTTCAGGGCGCGGGTGAAGAAGTCGTTGAAGCTGGCGTAAGCGGCCGGGTCGGGCTGCACCGCCTCGTCCATGTTCACGCCATAGCGGCGGATGAAACGCCGGATGATGCCGGTGGTGATGACGCCCCAGCGGCCGCCGGCCACCCAGCCGGCAAAGGACGTGAGGGCCCGCTTGGGCAGCAGGTACTGGGGCAGGACGGCGAGGCGATCGGACACGTTGGCGGCGGCAGGCTGAAGTGAGCGCCCGGGCACGCACGCCGGGGCAGGATGGCGGGCGATTGTAAGGACGCCGCCCTGCCGATCGGCTCAGTCCTTCTTGGCCGGGAAGAGCTGCCGCCAACCGTCCAGCCCCAGACGCTCCAGCGTCTCGATGTTGCGCTCGTAGATGGCCTCGGCCTCCGGGAAGGCCTCCACCGCACGGTCGATGCTGGACTCGCGGATCAGGTGCAGCGTCGGATAGGGCGAACGGTTGGTGAAGTTCGAGACGTCGTCGATGTCGGTGCCGGCAAACTGGAACTGCGGGTGGAAGCTGGCAATCTGCAGCGTGCCGTCCAGCTCCAGCGCCTCCAGCGCCGCATCGGCCTCGTCCAGGAAGTCGTTGAAATCCAGGAAGTCCTGCAGCACCAAGGGGTGCACCAGCAGCGTGGTGTCGGTCACCTCCGGGTCCACCTCGGCCAGGTGGCGCAGCTCGGTCACCAGTTGCTCGTGCAGGGCCTCGGGGGTGGTGGCCTCGCTCACCACGGTGCGCACCTGGCCCTTGACCCGCACGCTCTTGGCAAAGGGGCACAGGTTCAGGCCGATGACGGCCTTGTCCAGCCAGTCCAGGGTGTCGTCCAGCACCTGCTGGCGGAAAGTGTCTTCCATGGGGGGGCTCCGAAGGTTCTGGCGCACATTGTCCCCCGCCCTGTCTTGCCATCATTTGCGCTCACCGGGGGTGAACGGGAGCCGGACAGCCCTTGTTGCGGTGCACAATCGAGCCTGCGCCAGGGCAGCCGACCCGACACGTGGCGCCCCCACAGGAGACAGTCACATGCGATACGTGGTGTTCAATCAAAAAGGCGGTGTGGGCAAATCCACCATCGCCAGCAACCTGGCCGCCATCAGCGCCAGTCAGGGCCTGCGCACCCTGCTGGTGGACCTGGACCCCCAGGGCAATTCCACCCGCTACCTGCTGGGCGAGGCGGCCGACGAGGCCCCGGCCGGCGTGGCCGACTTCTTCGAGCAGCAGCTCAAGTTCAGCGTGCGCACGCCCACGCTGGACGAGTTCATCACCCCGACGCCCTTCGAGGGCCTGGACCTGATGGCCTCCAGCCCGGCGCTGGACGACATGCACGGCAAGCTGGAGTCGCGCTACAAGATCTACAAGCTGCGTGACGCCCTGGCCGAGCTGCAGGAGGCCGGCTACGACGAGATCTGGATCGACACGCCGCCGGCGCTGAACTTCTACACCCGCTCGGCGCTGATCGCGGCCGAGGGTTGCCTGATCCCCTTCGACTGCGACGATTTCTCGCGCCGGGCGCTCTACACCCTGCTGGAGAACGTGCAGGAGATCCAGTCCGACCACAACGAGGCGCTGAAGGTCAGCGGCATCGTGGTCAATCAGTTCCAGCCCCGGGCCAGCCTGCCCCAGCGCATCGTGCAGGAGCTGGTGGACGAGGGCCTGCCGGTGCTGCAGCCCTACCTGGGCAGCAGCGTGAAGGTGAAGGAGTCCCACGAGCGCAACCTGCCGCTGATCCACCTGGACGCGCGACACAAGCTCACGCAGGACTTCCTGGCCCTGCATGCGGCCATCGGCGCGCAGGGCTGAAGCCCGACCGAACGGGGCTCAGCCCACCCAGAGCACCACCAACGAGGCCAGCAGGCAGTAGGCACCGAACAGGTGCCAGCGCCCGGCCTCGAGCCAGCTGGACAGCCAGCGCAGTGCCAGCAGGCCCACACCGAAGCTCAGCACCATGCCCAGCAGGCCCGGGCCCAGCAGGTGCAGCACGGCCGCACCGTTCAGCGCCGGAGCCCCGCCGGCCGCGGCATGGTGGCTGAACAGGCGGTAGACCTCCTCCACGACCACCGCAGGCGTGAGCACCACGGCCAGGGCGAAGCTGAATTCCTCGGCGCGCTGGCGGCGCATGCCCTGCACCAGGGCGGTGGAGATGGTGGCCCCCGAGCGGGAGAAGCCGCGGAAGGGCAGGCACAGGCCCTGCACCGCGCCGATCCACAGCGAGTCCCGTGCCGACAGCCCGTCACGCCGGCCCGGCGGAATGCGCGACGACGCGATGATGAGCACGCCGGCGGCGGCCAGCGCGCCAGCCATCAGCTTGGCGTTGCCGAAAAGCTGCTCGATCTCGAAGTGGTCCGCGTTGGCCGCGAACACATGCTTGATGAGCGACTGCAGTGCCAGCCCCACCACCCCGGTGGCCAGGGTGGCCAGCAGCACGTTGACGAGGCCATCGCGGCGGCGCTGGGCGGTGGCGAAGTAGGCGGCATGCCATTGGCGCCAGAAATAGAGAACGACCGCCAGCATGGTGCCGGTGTGCAGCATGACCAGCAGCAGCGTCATCTCCGGCGCGGTGGGGTCCAGGCCCAGCAGCTTCTCGGTCACGATGACGTGGGCCGAACTGGACACGGGCAGCAACTCGGCCGCCCCCTGGACGGCGGCCAGCAGGGCGATCTTCAGAAACGACAGGACATCCATGCCGGAGATTGTCCCGGCGCCCCGGGGGGCCGACCTGTCGGCAAGCTGAACGGTGCCGAAGGCGGCTCAGGCGTAGAACTCGCGCAGCTGGAAGACATTGCCCTCCGGGTCGCAGGCATTGCGCACCCGGAAGCGCGGGCCGGCCCATTCGTCGTCGAAGACGATGCCGCCCAGCGCGGTGGCCCGCTCCCGGGCCTCGGCCAGGCTCTCGACCGTGAAGAAGAGCTTGAGCGCGGTGTCCTCGCGCGGCTGCGGCGGCGTGCTGATCTGCACCCGCTCGGCATAGGTCGGCGGCAACGCATGCAAGACCATCTGGAAGTCCGCCGATTCGATGACCATCAGCTCGGCCGTGGCGTGCAGGGTGCGCATGCCCAGCACCGCCTCGTAGAAGACGGCCAGGCGGTTCATGTCCTTGGCATAGATCAGCGCGCCAGCGCGGGCGGGTCCGGGCATCGGGTCTCCTTGGAATCCTCGTGAATCAGGCGGGTGACGGGCTGGGATCGGCGGGCTGGCGTCGCGCCCATTCCTGGGCCAGCAACCACAGCCGGGTGTCGAATTCCAGCTGATGGTAGTCGGGCGCCATGTGGCTGCACAGGGCGTAGAAGGCCTTGTCGTGCTCGCGTTCCTTGAGGTGGGCCAGCTCGTGCACGACGATCATGCGCAGGAAATCGGCCGGCGCCTCGCGGAACAGGCTGGCCACACGGATCTCGCGCTTGGCCTTGAGCTTGCCGCCTTGCACCCGCGCGATGGTGGTGTGGGTGCCCAGCGCCTGGGTCAGCACCTTGAGCTTGGGGTCATAGACCACCAGCGACACCGGGCCGCTCTGCCGCATGTGGCGCTGCTTGAGGTCCATCGCATAGTCGTACAGGGCGGCGTCGGTGCGGACGGTGTGCGACTCAGGGTGGCGGCGGGCCAGGGCCTCGCCCAGGCGGCCGGCTTCCAGCACCGGCAGCACCTGGCCCAGCAGTTCGGGCGGGTAGCCGCCCAGAAAGCGCGCCATCAGCTGCGCCGCCGCAGGGCTGTGCGTGGACGGTGAAACAGACATGACCGGATTGTCGGTGCTGGCTTGGGCCGGCGCGGCGATACTTCCGGATCTTTCGAAGGACGGCCGGACCGCCCGGCTGGCCGCCCGTTCAACCCTGCCACGGAAACCACGATGTACACCAAGCCCTGCCTGAGCCACGCCGATGTCGCCACCATCCTGTCCGCCGCCCGCGCCGAAGCCGAGCGCAACCAGTGGGCGGTGAGCATTGCCGTGGTGGACGACGGCGGCCACCTGCTGGGCATGTACCGCCTGGACGGTGCCGCGCCGCTGTCCTCGCACATCGCCCCGGCCAAGGCGCGCACGGCCGCGCTGGGCCGCCGCGAGAGCATCGTCTATGAGGAAATGATCAACAAGGGCCGCGTGTCCTTCCTGAGCGCGCCGGAGATCGAAGGCATGCTCGAAGGTGGCGTGCCGGTGCTGATCGACGGCCAGGTGGCCGGTGCCGTGGGCGTGAGCGGCGTGAAGTCCAGCGAAGACGCCCAGATCGCCAAGGCCGGCATCGCCGCGCTGGGCCTGGGCGCCTGAGACCCCGGGTTGTCGATCATGTCAGGGAAGCCTTCAGTGCCTCCCGAAGCTGCCGATAAGGTGATGACGCCGCACCGAACGCAGACATGACCGACGACACCCTCGCGCCCGCGCGCTCGCGCGCCCAGCAGGTCCGCCACGAGCTGGACCAGGCCCATCGCAGCGGCCCGCTGAAGACCATCGTCATCCCGCCCTGCCCGGAGCTGCTGACGCGCATGCGCTCGGCCCTGGCCCAGGCCGAGCCGGACCTGACCGAGGTGGCCCGCATCGCCGCCAGCGACGTGGCCATGTCGGCCGCGCTGATCAAGCTGGCCAACAGCCCGGCGTTTTCGCCGGGGCAGCCGGTGCACACGGTGGGCCAGGCCATGACCCGCCTGGGCCTGCAGAAGACCGCCCAGGAGATGACGGCCTACCTGGTGCGCACCACGCTGAAGGTCAACAGCCCGCAGCTGCAGCGCTTCTGGGAACGCTCCACCAAGCGGGCGGTGGCCATGGGCCACATCGCCCATCACCTGCCGGGCCTGTCGGTGGACCTGGCCCACACCTACGGCCTGTTCGCCCATGTGGGCATGCCGGTGATGATGCAGAGCCTGCGCGGCTATGCGGGCACCATGGTGGAGGCGGCGGCGCGGATCGACCGCTCCTACATCGCCACCGAGAACGCCAACCACCGCACCGACCACGCGGTGGTGGGGGCCCTGGTGGCCCGGGTGTGGCAGCTGGCGCCGGAGGTGATGGTGGCCATCCGCCGCCACCACGACCTGGACATGCTGGGCGACGCCGACACCGAACCCGAGGCCCACACCCTGGTGGCCGCCGGCCTGGTGGCCGAGCACCTGATGCGCCGCCACGAGGGCCTGCCGCCGGATGCCGACTGGGCCGGGCACGAAACCGGGGCCCTGGACTGGCTGCACCTCACGCCGGGCGACCTGGCCCAGTGGGAAGAAGAGCTGCTGCCGCTGCTGGACGCCTGCTGAGGCGCAGGCGCCGGCGGCCGACATCGCCTCAGCGGTTGTCCGGCAGCTCGATCTTCACCTCGAGCACTTCCAGGTTGTCCTGGCGCTCGAGCTGGACCTTCAGATCGTCCGGGTTGATCTTCACGTACTTCGAGATCACGGCCACCAGTTCGCGCTGCAACGCGGGCAGGTAGTCGGGCGTGGCGGCGCTGCGGCCGCTTCGCTCGTGGGCCAGAATGATCTGCAGCCGCTCCTTGGCGACGGTGGCGGTGGTCTTCTTCTCGCCAAGCAGGAAGGAGAGGAAGGACATGGGCATCACCTCGCGCCGAAGATGCGCTTGAAGAAGCCGGGCTTGACGGCGTCGGTGAAGCGCATGGGTTTGTCCTCGCCCAGGAAGCGGGCGACCACGTCCTGGTAGGCCTCGGACACGTCGGTGCCCTTCAGGTGCACCGCGGGCAGGCCCTGGTTGGAGGCCTCCAGCACGCTTTCCGACTCGGGGATCACGCCGATCAGTTCGATGCGCAGGATCTCCTGGATGTCTTCGAGCGACAGCATCTGGCCGCCCACCACCCGGTTGGGGTTGTAGCGGGTGATCAGCAGATGCTCCTTGATCGGCTCGGCGCCGGAGATGGCGCGCTGGGTCTTGGAGGCCAGGATGCCCAGGATGCGGTCGGAGTCGCGCACCGAGGAGACCTCGGGGTTGGTCACCACCAGGGCCTCGTCGGCGAAGTGCATGGCCATCAGCGCACCGGTCTCGATGCCCGCGGGCGAATCGCAGACGATGTAGTCGAAGCCCATCTCCTTGAGCTCGTTGAGCACGCGCTCCACGCCCTCCTGGGTCAGCGCGTCCTTGTCACGCGTCTGCGAGGCGGCCAGCACGAACAGGTTGTCGCACTGCTTGTCCTTGATCAGCGCCTGCTTGAGGCTGGCCTCGTTGTGGATCACGTTGATCAGGTCATAGACCACGCGGCGCTCGCAACCCATGATCAGGTCCAGGTTGCGCAGGCCGACGTCGAAGTCGATCACGGCCGTCTTGAAGCCGCGCAGGGCCAGGCCGGAGGCGAAGCTGGCCGATGTGGTGGTCTTGCCCACACCTCCCTTGCCAGAGGTCACCACGACGATCTTGGTCATCGGTACAGGTCCTTTCGAATCTCTCGGAAAACTTTTGCGAAAAGGGTCAGAACTTCAGGGGCTCGAACAGCAGCTTGTCCCCGTCCAGGCGGACCTGGGCGGGCTTGCCGGCCACCTCGGGCGGCAGGCCCGCCTCGGTGGTACGCCAGGTGCCGGCGATGGAGACCAGCTGCGGCTCCATGCAGGCGGCGAAGATGCGGGCCTGGGTGTCGCCCTGTGCGCCGGCAATCGCCCGGCCGCGCAGCGGCGCGTACACGTGGATGCTGCCGTCGGCGATCACCTCGGCACCGAAGCTCACCACGGCCAGCACGATCAGGTCGGCCCCGCGGGCATAGACCTGCTGGCCCGAGCGCAGCGGCTTGTCGATGATGACGGTGGCCGGCGCGCAGGCCGGCGCCGGGGTGGGCTCGGCCGACTCGGGCGCGGAGACGGCGGCTTCGGCGGCGGGTGACGGCGTGCGGTCCTCGGCCGGCTCGGCCAGCGGCAGCTCGGCCTGGGCCGGGGCGGCCTCCTCGGGCACCGCGGCCGGCGCCTCGGCGGCCACAGCGGCCGCGGCCTCGGGGCGGGGCTGGCTCACATCGGGGGCCTCGGCCAGGCCGGCGCTCAGCGCCGCGGCCATCTGCTCGGGGTTGCCGCCGCGGGCCGCCATCGGGTTGAAGCCATGGCGGCGCAGCAGCGCCACCAGGCCCTCGAAGTCGGGCAGTTCGGCCTCGTCGCGCAGCAGGCTGAGGTCCACGCACAGCGGCTCGTGCTCGAACAGGCCCGGCGTGGCGCCGTAGCGGGCCGCCAGGGCCTCGGCCAGGGACGCCAGGTCAGGCGTCTTGAGTTGCAGCGCCAGGACGGTCAGCGCAGCGCTCTTGAGTTCGAACACCGAGGTCGCCGGGACCTTGGAAGA
Source organism: Ideonella dechloratans (assembly GCF_021049305.1). Classification (GTDB taxonomy): domain Bacteria; phylum Pseudomonadota; class Gammaproteobacteria; order Burkholderiales; family Burkholderiaceae_C; genus Ideonella; species Ideonella dechloratans. Next base: position 1,348,240 of record NZ_CP088081.1, on the reverse strand, counting down.
CAGGGACATGGCGCGGGGAATGCGTTGGGACGAAAGCTCCGCCGGACGGGAGCGACCCCGCAGTGTACCGGCCCCCCGCCGTGCGCCCCTCGCCGCCCGGGCCGGCGCCTTCCGGGCCCAGCAGCGCCAGCGCGATGCGGCGGCCGTCGGTCTCCCCGCGCCAGGCCTGGTAGGCGGCCTCGGCTTCGGGGTGGCAGCGGCGCAGCAGGTTGAGCCATTGCTTGAGCCGGCCGGCCTGGTGGCGCGGGACGATGTGCAGCCGCACCCGATCCCAGAAGACCGCCAGCAGGGGCTGCAGGGCGGCCCAGTCCAGCCCGACCAGTGCCTCCCCCTCACCCGCCACGGCCGCCCGCACGGCCAGAGCCAGTCCCGGGTCGCAGACCATGCCGCGGCCCAGCATCAGGTCGGTGCAGCCGCTCTCGGCCTGGCAGCGGCGGGCATCGTCCACCGTCCAGATCTCGCCGTTGGCCACCACGGGCACCGCCACGGCCTCGCGGATGGCCCCGATGCGGTCCCAGTAGGCCGGCGGCCGGTAGCCCTGCAGCTTGGTGCGGCCGTGCACCACCAGTTCCATGGCCCCGCCCTCGACCAGGGCCTGGGCGCATTCGACGGCACGGGCGTCGTCCTGGGTGCCCAGCCGCATCTTGGCCGAGACGACGGTGCCCGCCGGCACGGTGCGGCAGACCTCGCGCAGGATGCGGTGCATCAGCTCGGGCTCGTCCAGCAGCGCGGCGCCGCCGCCATGGCGGTTGACCACCTTGGCCGGGCAGCCGAAGTTCAGGTCCACCCCGTGGGGGCTGAGGCCGGCCAGGCGGGCGGCGTTGTCGGCCAGGCAGGCCGGGTCGGAGCCCAGCAGCTGCCCGCGCACCGGCACGCCCGCCGGGGTGCAGCCGCCCTCGGCCAGCTCCGGCATCACGCGGAAGAACACCCGCTCGGGCAGCAGGGTGTCGGTGACGCGGATGAACTCGCTGACGCAGCGGCTGATGCCGCCCGCGCGGGTCAGCACGTCACGCAAGGTGGCGTCGAGCAGCCCCTCCATCGGGGCCAGCAGCAGCTTCATCGTCGGTCGGGCGGGCAAGTCCAAACCCGAGACGATACCCGCAGCCGGCCGGGCCGGCTCAATGGGCGGACTCAGTGGGCCAGCGACAGCACCTGCGGGAAGGCGTATTCGCGGCCGATCACGGCGCGGGCGTAGAGGTAGCTCTCGCGGGCCCGCTCGGTCATGCCGTCCAGGTCCACATGGCCCTGCGCGTCGCAGGGGAAGGCCATGCCGCGGCCGGCATGAAAAAGCGACTCGAACCGGAGCAGGTACTGCGTCTGCGCGAGGTCGGAGGCCGTCGCGCCGCAGGCGGTGTGCAGACTGACCATGGTGTTGTCTCCCGGCACCCGGGAGCGGATGCCATGGAAGAGACTCTAGGCAGCCGGCCGCGCGGGCAACATCGGCGCAGGACGATGCCGGCTGTCGGCGCACGCACGCGGCAGGCTGTCGGACAAATGCCGACAGGGTCGATCCCCATGCAGACCGGCCTGGCTGCGGCCGATGCCCCGGGGTTGAACGCAGGCACCTGACCGGACGGGACAGGCCCGCGGGGCGGCGGGACCAGGACGTTACATTCCAGATTCTGCGCGGTCCATTGCCCACCGGCGATGCCACCCTCCCCCGTTCCTGTCACGCGTTCACCCCATGCGCCACACGACGTCCGCCCTGTGCCTGATCACCGCGCTGCTGGCCAGCGCCTGCAGTTCGCTGCCCTCCGCCGACCAGGGGGTGCTGGCACCCAATCCCAACCTGGTGGCGCAGGGCATCCCGCCGGTGCCGATGCGCCTGGTCAAGGCCGTGGAGCAGTACACCGAATTCAGCGGCGACAGCTTCGTGGACTGGCACCCCCACCGGCGTGAAATGCTGATCAGCCACCGCGCCCCGGGGGCCAGCACACCCCAGCTCTACCGCCTGAGCGGCCCGATGGCCGAGCCCGAAGCCCTGACCGACTTTGCCGATCCGGTGCGGGTGGGCCGCTACGACCCGCGCGACGGCCGCTACATCGTCTTCCAGCGGGCGGCCGGCGGCAACGAGGCCGACCAGCTCTACCGCCTGGACCTGGACACCCGCGTGGTGACCGCCCTGGTGGAGCCCGGTCAGCGCTATGCGATGAACATCTGGCTGCACGGCGACGCCGCACCCGGGGCCGACGCACCACCGGCACGCCTGCTCTACACCGCCGTGCCGCTGGACCGCACCGCCCAGGGCGGCAGCCGGGCCAGCGTGGACACCACCCTGTGGCTGGTCGACCCGCTGCACCCGGAAGGCCGCCGCGCCGTGGCCACCCTGCCAGGCTCCGGCTGGGAGGCCTCGGTCGTTTCGCCGGATGACCGGCAGGTGGCCCTGCTGCACTACCTGTCGGCCAACCGCACCGAGGTCTGGCTGCTGGACCTGGCCAGCGGCGAGAAGCGCCAGCTGCTGCCCCGGAACGGCGAGACGGCGGCCGCCACCTGGTTCCCGCAGGCCTTCCAGCCCGATGGCCAGGGCCTGCTGCTCACCAGCGATGCCCGCGGCGAGTTCCGCCAGCTGCTGCGGCTGGACATCAAGAGCGGCCAGCTCAGCCCGGCCCGGCTCGACATCCCCTGGGACCTGGATCTGGCCAGCAGCACCGACGAAGGCGACCTGCTGGCCGTGCTGGCCAATGAGGACGGCCGCGAGGTGCTGCACCTGGTGGACAGCCGCACCCTCAGCGAACTGCCGCAGCCCGCCCTGCCCGAAGGCACGGTGGGCCAGGCCAGCTTCCACCCGGCCAGCCGCGAGCTGGCCTTCTCGCTCAACAGCAGCGCCGGCCCCAGCCAGCTCTACAGCCTGAACCCGGCCAGCGGCCAGGTGCAGCAGTGGACCGAGGCCCGCGCCCCTGCCGGCGTGGACACGCGCCAGTTCGCCCGCCAGCAGGTGGTGCGCTGGAAGAGCTTCGACGGGCTGAGCATCTCGGGCCTGATCTCGCGCGCCGACCCGCAGCGCTTTCCGGGCCGCCGCCCGGTGCTGATCGCCATCCACGGCGGCCCCGAGGGTCAGGCCAAGGTGGGCTTCCTGGGCCGGGGCAACTACTACGTGCAGGAACTGGGCGTCACCATCCTCCAGCCCAATGTGCGCGGCTCCAGCGGCTTCGGCAAGACCTTCCTGGCGGCCGACAACGGCATGAAGCGCGAGGACTCGGTGAAGGACATCGGCGCCCTGCTCGACTGGATCGCCACCCAGCCCGACCTGGACCCGAGCCGCGTGCTGGTGACCGGTGGCAGCTACGGCGGCTACATGAGCCTGGCGGTGGCCGAGCACTACGCCGACCGCATCGCCGGCAACATCGACATCGTCGGCATCTCGCACTTCGTCACCTTCCTGAGCAACACCGAGAGCTACCGGCGCGACCTGCGCCGGGTGGAATACGGCGACGAGCGCGACCCCGCGATGCGCGCCTTCCTGGAGCGCATCTCGCCGCTGAGCAACGCCGAGAAGATCCAGAAGCCGATGTTCGTGGTGCAGGGCAAGAACGACCCCCGCGTGCCCTGGACCGAGGCCGAGCAGATCGTCGCCAAGGCGCGCGCCAACGGCGTGCCGGTGTGGTACCTGCGCGCCGAGAACGAGGGCCACGGCTTCCAGCGCAAGGAGAACGCCGACTTCCAGTTCTACGCCACGGTGCTGTTCATGCAGCAGACGCTGCTCAAGCCGCAAAACTGAGCACCTCCGTCACGCGACGGTCACCGTCGCCGGCAAACATGGCCCGCTGCCCGCCGCCGCGGGCCTTTGTTTTTCCGGAGCATGACCCATGGATCGCCGTCGCTTTCTGAAGCTGAGCAGCTTCTTCTCCGTCTCCCCCCTGTCCGCAGGCCTTTCTGCCGGGCTGAGCGCCTGCAGCGGGGACGACCCCGCCACCCCCGAAGCCAGCGGCGCCAACTGGAAGTTCCCGCAGAGCGTGGCCTCGGCAGACCCGCGGCCCGACAGCATCGTGCTGTGGACCCGCGTCTCGCCCAGCGGCGTGGATGACACCGCCTCCCTGCAGGGCGGCACCGATGTCACGATCCGCCTGGTGGTGACGGCCGCGGACAACAGCGCCCTGCTGGGCAGCGACACCGCCCTGAGCGGCACGGCCCTGGCCAACCTCAGCGTGCCGGCCTATGCCGACTATGACGGCACCATCCGCCACAAGCTGACCGGCCTGTCCCCGGCCACCACCTACTACTACCAGTTCACCGCCGGCACCGTGCGCTCCAAGGTGGGCCGCTTCAAGACCGCCCCGGCCAGCAGCGCGGCGCTGGACCAGCTGCGGTTTGCCTTCATCACCTGCCAGGACTGGAGCATCAACCACTGGGCCGGCTACGAGCACCTGGTGGCCCACGAGAGCGACCTCGACTTCTTCCTGCACCTGGGCGACTACATCTACGAGACGGTGGGCGCCGACTTCCAGACCGGCCTGGTGGAAAGCCGCCACGGTGCGCTGAGCCTGCCCGAGGGCGCCAGCAAGGCCGACGGCAGCAGCGGCAAGTACGCCAATGCGCTGGACGACTACCGCTACCTCTACAAGCGCTACCGCAGCGACAGCCGCATCCAGGCCCTGCACGAGCGCTTCGCGATGATCGCCATCTGGGACGACCACGAGTTCAGCGACGACTGCTGGCAGGACGCCGAAACCTACGACCTGGGCAGCTACGACGCCACCACCGGGGCGGCCGACAACACCCACCAGACCAGCCGCCGCCTGCATGCCAACCGGGCCTGGTTCGAGTTCATGCCGGCCGATGTGAGCTACGACGCCAACAGCAGCAGCATCGACGCGATCCAGATCTACCGCAAGTTCCAGTTCGGCAGCCTGGCCCAGCTGGCCATGACCGACGAGCGCCTCTACCGCGCCGACCACACCATCCCCGAAGCCGCCGTGGGATCGAGCATCGGCTCGCGCTACATGGTGCCGGCCGCCACCATCGCCGCGGCCACCAGCGCCAAGATCGCCGCTGCAACGGCTGCAGGCGCGGCCGACCCGCTGGCCCCGGTGTCCATGCTGGGCAGCACCCAGCGCGCCTGGTGGGAGGATGCGATGAAAAGCGCGACCACCACCTGGAAGCTCTGGGGCAACGAAGTTTCGCTGCTGCGCATGGGCCTGAACGGCACCGATGCCATCGCCACCCTGGTGGCCCTGAACGCCATCGGCACCCTGGCCACACAGATCGGCACGGCGGCCAGCAGCGCCGGCAGCGTGACGGTGGCGGCCGCCCTGGTCGCGGCCATGACGGCCGGCGCCAGCCAGACCACGGCCACCAATGCGGCCGTGGCCATCGCCACCGCCGATGCGACGAGCGCCGACCTGGCCGCCGCCGCCGTGGGCGCGGGCCTGAGCAGCACCCAGGCCGGCATCGCCGTGGCCGCCTACAGTGCCGCCAAGGCCGCGGCTGCCGCGGGCAGCACGGCCCAGGCCGGTGCCGCCGCGCAGGTCATCGCCTTCGGCCTGATCAAGACCGACATCCAGGCCAACGGCGCCAGCTCCAGCTTCATCACCGCGGCCGATCCGAACGGCACCCTCACCGCCTACTTCCAGAAGTTCCTGCTCAACTGCGACCAGTGGGACGGCTACAACGCCGAGCGCCAGGCCCTGATGGGCTTTCTGCGCGACCACGCCGTCCAGAACGTGGTGGCGCTGACCGGCGACATCCACGCCTTCTTCGCCGGCACGGTGCGCGACGATTACGACGCCGCGACGGGCCAGGACGTGATGGTGGACCTGGTGACCGCCGGCATGAGCTCGGATTCCTTTTTCTCCTACCTCAGCAGCGCGGTGGGCGACCTCTCGGCCGAACTGGCCACCCTGGTGGTCTACACCCTCTCCATCCCGACGGCAGCCGGCACCCTGAGCGTGCCCTTCAACCTGCTGGATTACACCCTGGGCAAGGCCACCCCCACGCTGGACAGCCTGGCCGAGCAGGCCCGCGTGCGGGTGCGCGGCGCGCTGGCCCAGGCCGGCGTGGCCGAGGCCGCGCTGGACGGCACGACCGACACGGTGCTGGCCGGCCTGAAGGCCGACAGCGGCTTCAACACCACGCTGCTGGGACTGGCCCAGCAGCTGGCCGGGCTGAACTCCAACCCCTGGCTGAAGCACGTCAACACCGACGCCCAGGGCTATTCGGTGGTGACGCTGACGGCCCAGCAACTGAGCTGCGAGTTCCGTCAGGTCAACCGGCTGGTGGGCAGCAACGCCCCGGCCACCTCGGTCATCGCCCGCAGCACCACCGCGGTGGTGACGGCCGGCACCGCGGCCGTCACGGTGAGCTGAGCAAGGCCGGTGCGGCTCAGCCCCGCTTGAGCCGCATCACCTCCCGCGTGGCCTTGCTGCGCGCCTTCCACACCGACAGCTGTTCCCGCCGCTGCAGCGCGTCCTGCTCATGGCGGCGGGCCTCGCGCTGCAGCTTGTGCCAGCTCAACAGCCGATCGGGCGACACCTGACCGCGCACCGCGCAGCCGGGCTCCTCCTCGTGCTGGCAGTCGCGGAAGCGGCAGCGGTGCGACAGCGCCGCGATGTCGTCGAAGGCGCGCGCCAGGTCGGCCTCGTCGGCATCGAGCTGCAGACCCCGCAGGCCCGGCGTGTCGATCACGCAGGCGCCGGAGGGACACAGGTGCAGCGAGCGCGCGGTGGTGGTGTGGCGCCCGCGGCCATCGTGCTCGCGCGCGGCGCCGGTGCGCTGCGCATCGTCCACACCATGGCCGGCCAGGGTGTTGAGCAGCGTGCTCTTGCCCGCGCCGCTGGAGCCCAGCAGCACCAGGGTGCGCCCAGGCTGCAGCCAGGGTGAGAGCGCCTGGGCCGCCTGGGCCCGGCGCCCATCCACCGCCAGCACCGGCGGCAGCAAGGAGCCCGCGCCCAGGTGTTGGTACACCGCCTGCACGCGGGCATCCGGGTCGAGATGGGTGTCGGCCTGGGTGAGCACCACCACCGGGTCCACCTCGGCCAGGCGCACCAGGGCCAGGTAGCGGTCCAGGCGGCGCAGGTTGAAGTCGTGCCCGCAGGTCATCACCAGCAGCGCGTGGTCCACATGGCTGACCAGGCCCTGGCGGTGTCCGCTGGCGTCCCGCCGCACCAGGCGGTGGTCGGGCGGCAGCTGGGCCGAGATCCAGTGGCCGCCCGAGCCGTCCGGGCGGGCCAGCACCCAGTCACCGACGGTCAGGCCCTCGCCCTGCACCTGCAGGCGCGCCTGCAGGGCGGGCCACAACCGGGCCTCGTGGAGGTGGTGGCCATCGTGCAGGGTGCAGCGGTCACGCTGCACCTCGACGACGCGCATCAGGCGCTCGTCGTCCTGGGTGGACAGGCCCAGGGCCTGGGAGATCAGGGAAGTGTGAAGGCCGAGACGACGCAGGGCGTCGAAGTCGTTCGAGTCGAACATGGTGATCGCTTCCGTGGGCCGGCCACGGCGGGCCAGCCCGGGTGCGCGCCAAGCGCACAGGGTCTCAGGACGCGTGGGCGCGAACAGGCACACGCGTGACGGCGGAAGGGGCCGTGACCGGAAGGAAGCGGGAGAGAGGTGCCCCGACGGGGCGGCGCGGGTGGCACACCCGCGAAAAACATCAACCGGCGCTCAACGGGCCACGGCAGGGTGGGCAAGATCCGTGCGTCGCATCATGGTCGTCCTCCTGCGGGTTGAGGGGTTGAAGAAAGAGGTCAGGCGTGCACTCTGCGCCCGGCCACCTCGACTTGTCAAGCACAATGCCCGCCATGCAAGAGATCGAACTGCCGCTGCGCGGCGAGCACATCCCCCTGGACGCCCTGCTCAAGGCCACCGGCCTGGCCCCCAGCGGCGGCACGGCCAAGCAGCTGATCACCGCGGGCGAGGTGCAGGTGGACGGACAGGTGGAACTGCGCAAGACCTGCAAGATCCGCGCAGGCCAACGGGTCACGCTCGGCAACCAGGCCGTGCGCGTGGTGGCAGACGGCGAAGCCGGCGAGGGCTGAGCCCCCGCCCCGGGGACCCTCCCCGCGCTCAGAGCTTCATCTCGAGCTGCAGCGCCCAGTTGATGTAGCTGCGCGAGGTGGTGGTGGCCGTCTCCTCGCCCACGGTGCTGGCGGTCTCCACCCAGCGCGGGTCCAGGTTGCTGGCGCTCAGCCGCACGCGCGCATTGGGCGTGAACTGGTAGAGGCCGTAGAGGTCGATGACCCGCTTGGGGCTCTGCACCGCCCACTGGTTCTCCGACAGGCGGGTGCGGTAGCCCGGCGTCCAGTTGACGTTGCCGCCCACCGTCACCGGGGTGCGCGGGATCTTGTAGTCGGCCCCCAGATTCAGCGAGCCGGCGGCCTGCTGGCTCAGTCGGTTGTCCGGCCCGGGGACCCCGTCCACGCGCGACTGGTAGAGGCTGGCGTTGCTGCGCAGGTCCACCGCGGGCGCATCGGCCCACAGCGTGCTCAGCCGGAACTTGGCCTCCAGCTCGATGCCCTGCGTGCTGGCGTTGCCGATGTTCTGCGGGCTGGCCACCCAGCGGGTGCTGCCATCGCCCTGCGGCACGGCCGTGGTCAGGGTGCGCATCAGATCGCTGATGCGCCGGGCGAAGAGGTTGGCGCTGAGCATGCCGCCATCGTCCAGGTAGACCTCGTAGGCCAGGTCCACGCCGGTGGCCAGCTCGGGCTTCAGGTTCGGATTGCCGGCCTTGTCCGGGTTGGTCTCGGAGTTGGTGCCCTTGGCCAGCCAGGTCGTGCCGATCAGGTCGCTCAGGTCGGGCGAGCGGTAGCTGCGCGTCAGGCTGATGCGGATCTGGTCACGGCGCTTCGGGTCGAACTTGTAGACCGCATGCAGCAGCGGCGTCCAGACGCTGCTGAGGTTGCGGTGGTTCACATCGTCGCTGCCCTGGCTCTGGGTGCGGATGCCCTCCCAGCGCAGGCCGGCATAGGCGGCCCACTGCGGGCTGATGTTCCATTCGTCCTGGGCGTAGCCGGCCAGGCGCAGGCTGTTGGCCAGGTAGTCGTCACCATAGTCGGCCGTGGCGGGCACGCCGTTGGTGAGCTGCTGACTGGTCTGGTTGCGGCGCGCGTACTCGCTCTCGAAGCCGGTGACCAGGCTGTGGTCGTTCTCCAGCAGCAGGCTGTACTTGGCGCTGGCGTTGCCCGTGCGCTCCACGCCCTGCGAGCGGTCGTCCTCCCGCTGGTCGCCGCCCTGCGCGCTGTCGAACTCGGTGGTCCAGCTGTGGCTGAGGTTGCGCGACTGGCCCACCCCGGCCTTGAGCTCCAGGTTGCCCTCCCCCGCGCGGCCACGCCATTGGCTGTTGACCCGCGCCAGCGAGAACTCGCTGTCCGTCTTGCTGGCACTGGCGCTGTAGGGCAGCGTGCCCAGGGCCCCGGGCTCGAAGCTGGAATCACCATGGCTGCTGCCGCTGGAGTACACCACCATGGGCATCAGCATCAGCGTGTCGCCACCGTCGAGCTTCCACTGCAGCTTGCTGCCCAGGTGCACGCCGTTGCGGGCACTGTTGGAGCGCTTGTCCTCGGTGCGGTCGTCGGTGTCGTTGACCGTGTGCACCTGGCTGGCGTCGGCCCGGTCGAAGCGGAAGGCCGAGAGGGTGACGTTGTAGTTCATCGGCCCCAGCGTGTCCTCGCGCGACCACGAGGCCCGTGGCTGCACGCGGCCGTTTTCCAGGCCGATGCTGGCCCGCACCTCGTTGCGGCGCTTGGTGAAGCCTTCGCGGGTGATGATGTTGATGGTGCCGGCGATCGCCCGCGCACCGGTTTCAGCCGTGGGCGCGCGCAGGATCTCGATGCGCTCGATCTGGTCCGGGTCGATGGAGTCGAGTGAGAGCCCGCCCTGTACCCGTTCGCCATCCAGCAGGATCTGGGTGTAGCCCCCGCCCAGGCCGCGCATGCGGATGTTGCCGCCACGCCCGGGCGTGCCCGACAGCGTCACCCCCGGCAGGCGCTTGAGCAGGTCGCCCACCGTGCTGTCGCCGAACTTCTCGATCTCGTCACGGCCGACGATGATCTTGGCCGCGGTGGAGCGCCGGCGCTCCTCCACGTCGCTGAGCTGGTTGCCATTGATTTGCACCTGCTGCACGGTGGGGGCCGCCTCGGTCGGCGCCGGCGCGGGCACAGCCGGGGGCGTCGGTGCCGCGGCGGGTGAGGGGCTGGTCTGCGCCAGGGCCCAGGCGGGGCCGATCAGCAGACCGGCCGCCGCCAGGTGCCGGCTCAGAAGGGACAAGGGCAGGAACTTGCGCTGAGCCGCACGGGACGGCCAGGAAAGGGTGGACGACAAGAAAGCCTCGGAAGAAGAAGACTCTGACAAGACGCGCTGGCGGCGGCTGGGCTTCGGCGGATGAAGCGCTCGCGTCGGGCTGACGCTGTGAATTGTGAACGGCTGCCGAGTTCCCAGTTTGTCGAAACTGACACAAGCTGATAGAATGGCGGACATGGAGCAAAAATGCTGACCGCCACGGGCTGCTACCCCTAGCTGCCTTTCTGTGTGAGTTGGTCTTTTGCCGGAGCCATCCGGCCGCTCCTGCGGACTTGGTCTGGACCTGAACCAGTTTCAAGCCGCCTTTCGCACATCCCCTTCGACCTTCCGGTTTTTTGCCTTGCGCGCTTCGGCGTGCGGGGTAGTTCAGCAGAGCCGGGTGGGCTGCTTTGGCAGTTCGCCCAGCGCGGTCGGTGGCGATGCCTTTTACTGCCCCACCGCGCCGTTTGCAGCCTGCCTCCCATGGGCTGACCGGTGCTCTCCAAGGTTGATCATGAGTTTTGAATCCCTGGGTCTCGACGAGGCCCTGCTGAGTGCTTTGCGCACCGCCGGCTACGAGAACCCCACCGAAGTCCAGGCCCGCGCCATCCCCGCCGCCCTCGAGGGTCGCGACCTGCGCGTGTGCTCCTCCACCGGCAGCGGCAAGACCGCGTCCTTCGTGCTGCCCGCGCTGATGCGCGTGCTCGAGGCCCGCAAGGACCCGGCCAACAAGCCCAAGCGCGGCGAAGTCAAGGGCCCGCGCATCCTGGTGCTGGTGCCCACCCGTGAACTGTCGATGCAGGTCGCCAAGGCGGCCTCCGACTATGGCCGCAATGTGCCCTGGCTGACCGTGACCAGCGTGGTCGGCGGCGTGCCCTACCCCGCCCAGCTCAAGGCCCTGCGCAGCCCGCTGGACATCCTGATCGCCACCCCCGGCCGCCTGATCGACCACATCCAGAGCGGCAAGGCCGTGCTGGACAACGTCGAGATGCTGGTGCTGGACGAAGCCGACCGCATGCTGGACATGGGCTTCATCGAGGACATCGAGCACATTGCCGAGCAGCTGCCCGCCAAGCGCCAGACCCTGATGGCCAGCGCCACCTTCGACGGCGAAGTGGGCCGCCTGGCCCAGCGCCTGCAGAAGGACGACGTCGAGCGCATCGAAATCGCCGGCCACACTGCCAAGCACGAGAACATCACGCAGCAGCTGATGTGGGCCGACAGCCTGGACCACAAGAAGGCGCTGCTGGACAGCCTGCTGACCGATCGCCATGTCGACCAGGCCGTGGTCTTCACCAGCACCCAGGTGGATGCCGACTTCCTGGCCGACCGCCTGGCCGACATGGGTCACCGCGTGGCCGCCCTGCACGGTGGCATGCCGCAGGGCCGCCGCAACCGCGTGCTGCAAGGCCTGCGCAGCCGCCAGCTGCGCATCCTGGTGGCCACCGACGTGGCCGCCCGTGGCATCGATGTGCCCACCATCACCCACGTGATCAACTACGGTCTGCCGCTCAAGGCCGAGGACTACGTGCACCGCATCGGTCGCACCGGCCGTGCCGGCCGTGAAGGCCGCGCCGTCACGCTGGCCGAGCGCCGCGATGTGCCGATGATCCGCCGCATCCAGCACTACACCACCCAGCCCATCCCGGTGGCCACGGTGGAAGGCCTGGAGCCGAGCAAGCCGGCACCGGAGATCTTCAACCCGCGCCCGCCGCGTGGCGGCGCCCCGCGGGGCCGTGGCGGCTTCGGCGGCGGCTTCGGCGGCCAGCAGGACCGCCAGGGCTACGGCGCGCGCCCGCCGCGTGACCGCCGCCCCAACGACCGCCCGGCCTTCGGCCGCCAGGAGAGCCCGTTCGAACGCCGCGAGGGCGGTCATTTCGAGCGGCGTGACGGCGGCCAGTTCGAGCCGCGCCGCGAAGGGGGTCATTTCGAACGCCGTGACGGCGGTCACTTCGAGCAGCGTCGTGAAGGCGGTCACTTCGAACGCCGCGAGGGCGGTCATTTCGAGCGCCGCGACAGCGCGCCGTTCGAGCGCCGTGCACCGCGCGCCGACCGCCCGGCCTTCGCTGGCCGCGACGGTGGCGAGCGTCCGCAGCGCGCCCCGTTCGAGGCCCGCCGCGAAGGCGGCTGGGAAGGCAGCCGCGGCCCGCGTCAGGGCGCCGGCAAGCCGGCCTCGGCCGGCAACAAGCCGCGCTTTGCCAACAGCGGCTCCAACGCCGGCAAGCGTCCCCGGAAGGACGTGTAAGCCGTGGTGGGGTCCACCGTGTCCCCCACCGCGTAGATGTGGCGCAGCAACCGCTGCGCCACCATCGGGTCAAACGGGTTGCCGGCCTCGACAAACGCGTTGAAGGCGTCGGCATCCAGCACCTCGGCCCAGAGGTAGACGTAGTAGCCCGCGGCATAGCCCGCGCCGGCGAACAGATGCTGGAAATGCGGCAAGCGATGCCGCATGCCCACCGCCGGCGGCATGCCCAGCCGCTGCAGCGTGGCCCGCTCGAAGGCCACCACATCGCCCGGGCCCGCCGGGTCGCTCAGCGCGTGGATCTCCAGGTCCACCAAGGCGCTGCCGGTGTAGCTCACCGTCTCGTAACCCTGCCCCCAGCGCCGTGCCGTCTGCAAGCGGTCGATCAGCGCCTGCGGGATGGGTTCGCCCGTCTGCCAATGGCGGGCGTGGCGGCGCAACACCTCGGGCTCGCCCAGCCAGTGCTCGAACAGCTGCGAAGGCAGCTCCACGAAGTCGCGCAGCACCTGGGTGCCGGCCAGCCGGTGGTAGGTGACGTTGGACAGCAGGCCGTGCAAGCCGTGGCCGAACTCGTGGAACAGCGTGCGCGCATCGTCGAAGGACAGCAGCGTGGGCTGGCCGGGGGCGGCCTTGGCGAAGTTGTTGTTGTTGACGATGATGGGCCGGTCCACCCCGCGGTTGCGCGACTGGTAGGCGAAGTCGCTCATCCAAGCGCCTGAGCGCTTGGTGGCCCGCGCGAAGTTGTCCTGCAGGAACAGGCCGGCGCTGCGCCCCTGGGCGTCGAACATCTCGTAGACCTGCACATCCGGGTGGTAGGCGCGCACATCCGGCCGCGCCTCGAAGCGCACGCCAAAGAGGCGCTGGGCGCAGTCGAACAGGGCCTCGACCATGCGCTCCAGCGAGAAATAGGGCTTCACCTCGGCATCGTCGATGTCGTAGCGGGCCTGCCGCACCTTCTCGGACCAGTAGCGCCAGTCCCAGGCCTCGGGTTCGCCCTCCACGCCATGGCTGCGCATCATCGCGATCAGGGCCTGGCGCTCGCGCTCGGCCGCCGGCAGGGCGCGCTGCCAGACCTCGCCCAGCAGCTGGCGCACCGCCTGCTGGCCGCCGGCCATGCTGTCGGTCAGCACGTAGTCGGCGTAGTTGTCGAAGCCATGTTCGCGCGCCTGGGCATTGCGCAGCACCAGGATGCGCTGGATCAGCGCGCGGTTGTCGGTTTCGCCGTCCATCTCTCCGCGGCGGCTCCAGGCGGCCCAGGCCCGCTCGCGCAGGTCGCGCCGGTCCGAATAGGTCAGGAAGGGCTCGATCAGCGAGCGGTTCAGGGTGATGACATGGGCGGCCTCGTCCAGACCACGCTCGGCTGCGGCCTGGCGGGCGGCGGCGCGAACAAAGTCCGGCAGGCCGGCCAGATCGTCCTCGCCCCGCAGCACCAGCTGGTAGGCCGCCTCGTCGGCCAGCACGTTCTGGGCGAACTGGGTGCACAGGGTGGCCAGCTCCTGCATGATGGCGGCGTAGCGCTGCTGGGCGTCAGGGCCCAGGCGGGCCCCGGCGCGCACGCAGTCCAGGTGCAGACGCTCGAGCAGCCGCAGGGCCTCGGGCTCCAGGCCCAGGCTGTGCCGCTGGGCATGCAGGGCGTCCAGGCGGGCAAACACCCCGGGGTGCATCTTCACCGCGCTGTCGTGGGCGGCCAGCGGCGCCGCCAGTTCGCGCTGCACCGCCTGCAGCGCCGGCGAGGTGGCCGAGGCGGTCAGGTTGGACAGCAGCGCGTCCAGGCGGTAGAGCCAGGCACCCGATCGGTCGAGGGCCGCCACCGTGTTCTCGAAGCTGGGGGCCTCGGCCTGGGCGCCGATGGCGTCCAGTTCCAGCCGCTGCTCGGCCATGGCCGCCTGCATCGCCGGCACGAAGTGCTCGGGACGTATCTCCTCGAAAGGCGGCAGCCCGAAGGGCGTGGACCAGGGGGACAGCAAGGGATTGTTCTTGGTGTGCATCGGAGTCTCTTCTGGTCGAAAGCGTTTCATGGCGAAACGGTGACACCATGATGCCACCGCGATGGTGACGGGCCCTGGCGGCCCTGGCGGCCCTGGTGCGGACCGGGATTCCGGGCGTGGCGGCCTACACTGGGCGGTTTGTTCGCTGCCCCTCCCCGTCCATGGCCCTCAAGTCCACCATCTACAAAGCCCAGATCCAGATCGCCGACATGGACCGCTCGCTCTATGCGGACCATTCGCTCACCCTGGCCCGCCACCCGTCCGAGACCGATGAGCGGATGATGATGCGGCTGCTGGCCTTCGCGCTGGCGGTGCCGGCCGACACCGAGCGCGGGGCGCTCGAATTCGCCGCCGGCCTGTCGGACACCGACGAGCCGGACCTGTGGCAGAAGGACCTGACCGGCGCGCTGGTGCAGTGGATCGAGGTGGGCCAGCCCGACGACCGCCGCCTGGCCAAGGCCTGCGGCCGGGCCGAGCAGGTGCGCATCTGGGCCTACGGCAGTTCCACCCCCATCTGGTGGCAGGGCATTGCCGGCAAGGTGGCGCGGCTGAGCAACCTGGAGGTGTGGCAGGTGCCCGCCGAGGCCAGCCGCGAGCTGGCCTCCCTGGCCGCACGCGGCATGCAACTGCAGATCACCGTGCAGGAGGGTCAGATCTGGGTCGGCAACGGCCAGCATTCGGTGGCCTTGGAGCCGGTGGTGCTGCAGCGACCGACGACCCGCCGCTGACCATCCCCAGAACAAGGGTCGGCAACCCCCCTATCATCGGCATCCCGGCGTGACTTCGGGCACCCGGGTTCACCTCTTGTTCGTGTTGACTGGCCGCGGCGCGACCCGCCTCGGCCACCTGCCCCGGCACCACCCGCGCCGCCTTCTCGCATGACCCAGCTCACCCGCCGCCAGGCCCTCGCCCTGCTGGGCGCCACCAGCGCCCCCCTCACCATGGCCCAGACCCCTGCCGCAGCCGCCGCTTCCGCCCCCGCCACCGAAGACCCTTTCCTGTGGCTGGAAGATGTGGAAGGCGAACGTGCCCTGAACTGGGTGCGCGAGCACAATGCGGCCAGCCGCAAGCTGCTGGAAGCCGAGCCCGGCTTTGCCGAGACCCGCCAGAGCCTGCGGGCCATCCTGGATTCCAAGGAGCGCATCCCCGCGGTGGCGCGCCGGGGCGACTGGCTCTACAACTTCTGGCGCGACGACAAGAACCCCCGCGGCCTGTGGCGGCGCACCTCGCTGGACAGCTTCCGCCAGGCCGAGCCGGACTGGGATGTGATCCTGGATCTGGACGCCCTGGCCGCGGCAGAGAAGGAGAACTGGGTCTGGGGCGGCGCCCAGCTGGCGGGCGGCTCTTCCACCCGCTGCCTGATCTCGCTCTCGCGCGGCGGCGCCGACGCCAAGGTGGTGCGCGAGTTCGATCTGGCCACCCGAGGCTTCCTGGCCGACGGTTTCACCCTGCCCGAGGCCAAGTCCGAACTGGACTGGCTGGACGAGAACCATGTCTTCGTCGGCACCGATTTCGGCCCTGGCGCGCTGACCGATTCCGGCTACCCGCGGGTGGTCAAGCTGTGGAAGCGCGGCACCCCGCTGAGTGCCGCCACCCTGGTCTATGAAGGGAAGAAGACCGACGTGGCCGCCTTCGCCTCGGTGGACCCCACGCCGGGCTTCGAGCGGGTGGTGGTCGGCCGCTCGCCCGACTTCTTCACCAACGAGCTGGCCCTGTGGCAGGACGGCAAGCTGCTGCCCATCGACAAGCCGCTGGACGCCCAGCTGAGCTTCTGGCAAGCCCATGTGCTGATCAAGCTGCGCAGCGACTGGACCGTGGCCGGCCGCACCTGGCCCAGCGGGGCCCTGCTGCTGGCCGATGCTGCCGCCTACCTGAAGGGTGAGCGCCAGTTCACCGCCCTTTTCACCCCCACCGCCACCCGCTCGCTGGACGCCTACACCACCACCGCCAGCCAGGTGCTGCTCTCGGTGATGGACAACGTGGCCAACCGTGTCGTGGCCTGGCGCCAGGTCAAGGGCCAGTGGGTCGAGCGCGCCGTCGACACCCCCTTCCCCGGCACCCTGCAGGTGCAGGCCCTGCACGACCCGCAGGTGGCCAAGGACACTCTGGGCGAGCAGTTCCTGCTCTCCTACGTGGACTTCCTGACCCCGGACTCCCTGTACCTGGGCGACGCCGGCACCGACCGGCTGGTGAAGATCAAGTCCCGCCCGGCCTTCTTCGACGCCACGGGCATGAAGGTGGAACAGCACTTCGCCACCTCCAAGGACGGCACCCGGGTGCCCTACTTCGTGATCTGGCCCCGCGGCGCCAAGACGGACGGCGCCAACCCCACCCTGCTCTATGGCTACGGCGGCTTCGAGGTGTCGATGCAGCCCTGGTACTCGGCCAGCTGGGGCCAGGCCTGGCTGGCCCATGGCGGCGTGGCCGTGGTGGCCAACATCCGCGGCGGGGGCGAATACGGCCCGGCCTGGCACCAGGCCGCCGTCAAGGCCAACAAGCAGCACAGCTACGACGACTTCATCGCCGTGGCTGAAGACCTGGTGGCCCGCAAGATCACGGCCCCGAAGCACCTGGGCATCATGGGCGGCAGCAACGGCGGCCTGCTGATGGGCGCGGTGCTGGTGCAGCGCCCCGACCTGTTCAACGCCGTGGTCTGCCAGGTGCCGCTGCTGGACATGAAGCGCTTCAACAAGCTGCTGGCCGGCGCCAGCTGGATGGCCGAGTACGGCAACCCGGATGTGCCGGCCGAATGGGCCTACATCTCGCGCTACAGCCCCTACCAGAACGTCAAGGTCGGTGTGAAGTACCCCAAGGTCTTCTTCGTCACCTCCACCCGCGACGACCGCGTCCACCCCGGCCACGCCCGCAAGATGGCCGCCCGCATGATGGCCCAGGGCCACGACGTGCTGTACTACGAGAACATCGAAGGTGGCCACGGCAGCGCGGCCAACAACGCCCAGCTGGCCGACCGCCAGGCGCTGGAGTTCGCCTTCCTGTGGGAGCAGCTGGGCCCCATGCCCCGGCGCTGATCGAACGGAGCCTGCGATGAGTGAATCGACCGAGCCCGTCATCGTGCACAACGCCGCCGCCTCGCGCTTCGAGACCAAGGTGAACGGCCTGCTGTGCGTGGCCAGCTACCACCTGCACAACGGGGTGATGGACATGGTGCACACCGGCGTGCCGCCTGCCCTGGAAGGACGGGGCATCGCCGGCCGGCTGGTGGCGGCGGCGCTGGACCACGCCCGCGCGCAGGGGCTGAAGGTGCGGCCCAGCTGCAGCTACGTGGCGGTGTACATGCGCCGCCACCCGGACACCCTGGACCTGCAGACGCGCTGATCCCCCGGGCAGGGGACACCGGGGTCTCTCAGGGCTCTCCCGGGTACGCGAGTTGCTGGATGCCGGATGACACTCCATTCAGCACTGCAGGAGCCTCCATGTCGTCCGCCCCTCGCACCCACGGTCCACTGCCCTGTGTGATCGACGTCGAAGCCTCCGGTTTCGGCCACGGCAGCTACCCGATCGAGGTCGGCTTCGTGCTGCCGGACGGGGAAGCCGTCTGCACCCTGGTGCGCCCGCCGGCCCACTGGACCCACTGGGATGGCCGGGCCGAGCGCCTGCACGGCCTGAGCCGCGAACTGCTGGAACAGCGGGGGCGAGACCCCGGGGAGGTGGCCCAGCTGCTCAACGACCGGCTGCGTGGCTGCACGGTCTACTGCGACGGCTGGGCCCACGACTACACCTGGCTGGCCATGCTGTTCGAAGAGGCGGGCCTGCGCCCGGCCTTCACGTTGCGGCATCTGCACGAGCTGATCGATGAGGATGTCGCCGGCCGCTGGGACCACACCTGTGCCGAGGTGCGTGCCCACCTGCAGCTCACCCGCCACCGCGCCAGCAGCGATGCGAGGGTGCTGCAACTGGCCCTGGGCCAGTTGCGCCAGTCGGCGACGGCCGCCGCACCCGGCGGCCACTGAACCGGACCGGTCCCTCGCCGGCTCAGACCATCACCGGCTCCATCTCCAGCCGGATGCCGAAGCGGCCGTAGACGCTTTCCTGGATGGCGCGTGCCAGGGTCTGCACCTCGGACCCGATGGCGCCACCGCGGTTGACCAGCACCAGCGCCTGCTTGTCATAGACCCCGGCATGGCCCACGGTCTTGCCCTTCCAGCCGCAGGCGTCGATCAGCCAGCCTGCCGCCAGCTTGAAGCGGCCGTCCTCCAGCGGATAGTGCACCACATGCGGGTCGCGGGCGATGATGTCGCGGCACTGCTCGGGCGTGACCACCGGGTTCTTGAAGAAGCTGCCCACATTGCCGATCCGGGCCGGATCCGGCAGCTTGGCACTGCGGATGCTGCAGACCCAGTCGAAGATGGTGCGGGCGTCCGGCTGGTGGTTGCCGGTCTCCTCCATCTTGCGCTCCAGGTCCAGGTAGCCCAGCATGGGCTGCCAGGGCTTGGGCAGGCGCAGCCGCACCCTCGTGATCAGGCTCTTGCCGGCCAGTGCCTGCTTGAAGATGGAGTTGCGGTAAGCGAACTTGCACTGGGCCGCATTGAGCGTCACCGTGCGGCCGGTCACCAGGTCCACCGTGTCCAGGGATTCGAAGCGATCCTGCAGTTCCAGCCCGTAGGCGCCGATGTTCTGCACCGGCGCCGCACCCACCGTGCCAGGAATCAGGGCCATGTTCTCCAGGCCGGGCCAGCCCTGGTCCAGGGTCCAGGCCACGGCATCGTGCCAGCGCTCGCCGGCGCCGAATTCGACGATCACCGCCTTGTCGGTCTCGGCCACCAGTCGCTTGCCCAGGATCTCGACCTTGAGCACCAGCTCGGGCATGTCGCGGGTGAGGATCACATTGCTGCCGCCGCCCAGCACGAACTTGGGCGCCAGGCCCAGCTCGGGGTGGTCCACCACGGCGCGCACATCGGCTTCGGCGCGGATGCGCACCAACTGGCCGGCCACGGCAGGCAGGCCGAAGGTGTTGTAGGGTTTCAGGCTGACGCCCGGTTCGATTTGCATGGCAGAATTTTCCGCCTTTCCGGCCCCTGTTTTCACCTTCCTTTCGAGCGAAAGAGTTCCCCATGCCCAGTTTCGACGTCTCCCTCAAGCCCGACATGGTCAAGGTGCGCAACGGGGTCGAGAACGCCATCAAGGAAGTCAGCACCCGTTTCGACTTCAAGGGCACCAGCGCCAGCCTGGAGCTCAAGGAGAAGGAAAAGGAGATCCACCTGATCGGCGACAGCGACTTCCAGATCGATCAGCTCAACGACGTGCTGGTGGGCAAGCTGGTCAAGCAAGGCGTCACCGTCAACTTCCTCACCAAGGGCGAGAAACTCGAGAAGATGGGCGGTGACAAGCTGCGCCGCACCGACAAGATCAAGGATGGCATCGAGTCCGAGCTGGCCAAGAAGATCACCGGCGCCATCAAGAACAGCAAGCTCAAGGTGCAGGCCAGCATCCAGGGCGACGAGGTGCGGGTGACCGGCAAGAACCGTGACGACCTGCAGCTGGCGATCGCCTTCCTGCGCAAGGAATTCGCCGAGCAGCCGCTGACGATGGACAACTTCCGCGACTGATCCTCAGCATCCCCGCACCCTTGCCTCTTCTGTCCGGCCGTCCCCTGCCGGCCCGGCCATGAAACTCCAGCAGATCCTGTTCTCCCAGGGCTTCGGCACCCGCCGGGCCTGCGCCGGCCTGGTGTATGCCGGCCTGGTGCGCCATGCCGGCCGCGAACTCGACGACCCCGACGAGGACCTGCCCACCGAGGGCCTGGTGCTGAACGTGGAAGGCCGCGACTGGCCCTTCCATGCCCAGGCCCTGGTGATGCTGCACAAGCCCGCGGGCTACGAGTGCTCGCAGAAGCCCAAGCACCACCCCAGCGTGCTGACCCTGCTGCCGCCGCCGCTGCGGCAGCGCGGCCTGCAGCCCATCGGCCGGCTGGACGAGGACACCACCGGTCTGCTGCTGCTGACCGACGACGGCAAGCTGATCCACAAGCTCACCTCGCCCAAGCACCATGTGCCCAAGGTCTACGAAGTGAGCTGCAAGCACCCGCTGGCGGCCGATGCGGTGCCCCGACTGCTGGCCGGCGTGGTGCTGGACGATGACCCGGCCCCGGTGGCCGCGGCCGCCTGTGAGGCGGTGGACGAGACCCATCTGCGCCTGACCCTGACCGAAGGCAAGTACCACCAGGTCAAGCGCATGGTGGCCGCGGTGGGCAACCGGGTGGAGGCCCTGCACCGCAGCCGCTTCGGCCCGCTGGCCCTGCCGGCCGACCTGGCCCCGGGCCAGTGGTGCTGGATTCCCGGCTGGCCGGCAGAGTGATGGCCGCGCGCCGATAATCCGCCGGCCATGCGAGTCTTCCGAGGCCACCACCCATCCTTCGCCGCCGGTTCCGGCTGCGCCCTCACCATCGGCAATTTCGACGGTGTGCACCGTGGCCACCAGGCCATGCTGGCCCTGCTGAACAACGAGGCCCGGCTGCGCGGCCTGCGCAGCTGCGTGATGACCTTCGAGCCCCACCCGCGCGACTGGTTCGCCCGCAAACTGGGCAAGCCTGAGGCAGCGCCGCTGCGCATTGCCACCCTGCGCGACAAGCTGCAGGAGCTGGAGCACTGCGGCGTGGACGACGTGGTGCTGATGCGCTTCGACGACCGCCTGGCCAGCCTGCCGGCCGAGGACTTCATCCGCCAGGTGCTGGTGGAGCAGCTCCGTGCCCGCTATGTGCTGGTGGGCGACGACTTCCGCTTCGGCGCCAGACGGGCCGGCGACTATGCCCTGCTGGACGCCGCGGGCAATGACCTGGGTTTCGACGTCGCCCGCATGATGAGCTACGAGGTGCACGGCCTGCGCGTGTCCAGCTCGGCCGTGCGCGAGGCCCTGGCCGCCGGCGACATGCGCCGCGCCGCCGCCCTGCTGGGCCGCCCCTACAGCATCTCCGGCCATGTGGTGCATGGCCGCAAGCTGGGCCGCGACCTGGGTTTCCGCACCCTGAACCTGCGCTTTCCGTCCCACCGGCCGGCGGCCCAGGGCATCTTCGTGGTGCGGGTACATGGTCTGGGGCCCAGCCCCCTGCCCGGCGTGGCCAGCCTGGGCGTGCGACCCTCGGTGGAAGACGCCGGCCGGGTGCTGCTGGAAGTGCACTGCCTGGAATGGCCGGCCCACATCGCGCTCGAGGGCGGTTACGCCCGGCTGCTGCGGGTGGAGCTGATGCACAAGCTGCACGACGAGCGGCGCTACCCCTCGTTGGAGGCCCTGCGCGAAGGCATCGCCCAGGACGTGGTGGATGCCACCGCCTGGTGGCGTGCCCACGCCTGATCCATGCCGACGGCTTCGGCCGGGCCCGGCCGTTAGAATCGCGGGATGCGCCCCGCTCCCTTTCTGGCTTGCCACCTCCGCGCGCACAGCGCCGTGCGGCGGCAGACCACGCGCGACCGAATTCCGCTCGGCGCGGCCTGAACCCGGCCCCGCCTGCCCTGTCGCGCGGCGCCCGCGGCGCCGTTCCTCCCTTTTCGCCTGCCCCTGCGTGCGGCCCTCTGCGCCGTGCGAGACGCCATGACCGACAAGACCCCTGCCCCGAAGAACGACGCCAAGGACAGCGGCGGTGCCTACCGCGCCACGCTGAACATGCCCGACACCCCCTTCCCGATGCGCGGCGACCTGCCCAAGCGCGAGCCGGGCTGGGTGAAGGACTGGAATGAAGGCGGCCTGTACAAGCGCCTGCGCGACGCCCGCCACGGCGCCCCGCTGTTCGTGCTGCACGACGGCCCGCCCTACGCCAACGGCCAGATCCACATGGGCCACGCCGTCAACAAGGTGCTCAAGGACATGATCGTCAAGAGCCGCCAGCTGGCCGGCTTTGACGCCCAGTACATCCCGGGCTGGGACTGCCACGGCCTGCCGATCGAGAACGCGATCGAGAAGAAGCACGGCCGCAACCTGAGCCGCGACGACATGCAGGCCAAGAGCCGCGCCTACGCCACGGAGCAGATCCAGCAGCAGCGCGAGGACTTCAAGCGCCTGGGCGTGCTGGGCGACTGGGAGCGCCCCTACCGCACGATGGACTTCGCCAACGAGGCCGGCGAGATCCGTGCCTTCAAGCGGGTGATCGAGCGCGGCTTCGTCTACCGCGGCCTCAAGCCCGTCTATTGGTGCTTCGACTGCGGCAGCTCGCTGGCCGAGTTCGAGATCGAATACGCCGACAAGAAGAGCGACACCCTGGACGTGGCCTTCGAGACCGATGACGCGGACGCCCTGGCCGCCGCCTTCGGCCTGCCGGCACTGCCCGTGGGCAAGAGCGGCTTCATCGTCATTTGGACCACCACCGCCTGGACCATTCCGGCCAACCAGGCGCTGAACGCCCACCCCGAGCTGAGCTACGCCCTGGTCAACACCCCCATGGGCTGCCTGGTGCTGGCCGAGGAGCTGGTGGAGAGCTGCCTGCAGCGCTTCGGCCTGGAAGGCCAGGTGCTGGCCACCGCCAAGGGCGAAAAGCTGGGCGGGCTGAACTTCCGCCACCCGCTGTATGACGTGGACGCTGGCTACCGCCGCCTCTCGCCGGTCTACCTGGCCGACTATGTCTCCGCCAGCGACGGCACCGGCGTCGTCCACTCCTCGCCGGCCTACGGCCTGGACGACTTCAACTCCTGCGTCGCCAACGGCCTGAGCTACGACCAGATCCTCAACCCGGTGCAGGGCAACGGCTGCTATGCGGCGGATTTCCCGCTCTTCGGCGGACTGCACATCTGGAAGGCCATCCCCGTCATCCTGGAGGCGCTGAAGAACGCCGGCCGGCTGATGGCCACCGTGCCCATCACCCACAGCTACCCGCACTGCTGGCGCCACAAGACGCCGGTGATCTACCGCGCCGCCGCGCAGTGGTTCATCCGCATGGACGAGGAGACGCCCGACAGCCGCGGCGTCTTCGTCAAGGACCGGGCCGAGAAGACCCTGCGCCAGATGGCGCTGGAGGCCATCGAGCACACCTCCTTCTACCCGGAGAACGGCCAGGCCCGGCTGCGCGACATGATCGCCAACCGGCCGGACTGGTGCATCTCGCGCCAGCGCAGCTGGGGCGTGCCGGTGCCCTTCTTCCTGCACAAGGACACGGGCGAGCTGCATCCGCGCACGATGGAGATCCTGGACCAGGCCGCCGACATCGTGGAGCAGGGCGGCATCGAGGCCTGGAGCCGCGTGACCGCGGAGGACATCCTCGGCGCGGCAGATGCCCCGTTTTACACCAAGAGCACCGACATCCTGGAGGTGTGGTTCGACTCGGGCTCGACCTTCTGGCACGTGCTGCGCGGCAGCCATGCCAAGGCCTACCCGAACGGCGATTTCCATGCCGAAGGCCCCGAGGCCGACCTCTACCTGGAAGGCCATGACCAGCACCGCGGCTGGTTCCACAGCTCGCTGCTGCTGGGCTGCGCGCTGTTCGGTCGCGCACCCTACAAGGGCCTGCTGACCCACGGCTTCACCGTGGACAGCCAGGGCCGCAAGATGAGCAAGAGCCTGGGCAACGGCATCGACCCGCAGGAGGTCAACAAGAAGCTCGGCGCCGAGATCATCCGCCTGTGGGTGGCCGCCAGCGACTACTCCGGCGACATCGCCGGCGACGACAAGATCCTGGCCCGGGTGATCGACGCCTACCGTCGCATCCGCAACACCCTGCGCTTCCTGTTGGCCAACACGTCCGATTTCGACCCTGCCACCGACGCGGTGCCGGAGGCCGAGCTGCTGGAGATCGACCGCTACGCCCTGGCCCGCGCCAGCCAGCTGCAGGCCGAGATCCTGGCCCACTTCGACCGCTACGAGTTCCACCCGGTGGTGTCCAAGCTGCAGGTCTACTGCTCGGAAGACCTGGGCGCCTTCTATCTGGACGTGCTCAAGGACCGGCTCTACACCACCGCGCCCAAGAGCCTGGCGCGCCGCTCGGCCCAGACGGCGCTGTGGCAGATCACCCACGCCATGCTGCGCTGGATGGCGCCGTTCCTGAGCTTCACTGCCGAGGAGGCCTGGCCGATCGTCGCGGGGGCGAATAACCAGGGCTCGATCTTCTTCGAGACCTTCTGGAAGTTCACGACGCCGGACGAGGCCCTGCTGGCCAAGTGGGGCCGCATCCGTGCCATCCGCGAGCTGGCCAACAAGGAGATCGAAGCCCTGCGTGCGGCCGGCCAGGTGGGCGCGTCGCTGCAGGCCACGCTGACCATCGCCGCCGGCGCCGACGACGCCGCCCTGCTGCGCTCGCTGGGCGAGGACCTGAAGTTCGTCACCATCACCTCGGCGGTGTCGGTGGTGGACGCGGCCGAGCTGGCCGTCACGGTGGCGCCCAGCGCCGCGGTCAAGTGCGAGCGTTGCTGGCACTACCGCGACGACGTGGGCAGCGACGCGGCCCATCCCACGTTGTGCGGCCGCTGCAGCAGCAACCTCTACGGCGCGGGCGAAGCCCGCACCGTGGCCTGAAGCGGGGGACGGCATGGCCCGCAGCAGCAGCGCGCGCAGCAAGTCTTCCGGCGGCGGCACCAACCTATGGGTCTGGCTGGGCCTGGCCGCGGTGGTCATCCTGCTGGACCAGTTCAGCAAGACGCTGATCCTGGGTTTCTTCCAGCTGGGGGACAGCCACACCGTCACCTCGTTCTTCAATGTGGTGCGGGCGCACAACCCTGGTGCGGCCTTCTCCTTCCTGGCCGGGGCCTCGGGCTGGCAGCGCTGGTTCTTCATCGGCCTGGGCGCGGCCGCCTCGGCCTTCATCGTCTGGATGCTGCGCCGCCATCCCGGCCAGACCCTGTTCTGCTTCGCGGTCAGCATGATCCTGGGCGGCGCGCTGGGCAATGTGATCGACCGGGTCATCCACGGCTATGTGGTGGACTTCATCCAGGTCCATTACGCCGGGCGCTACTTCCCGTCCTTCAACCTCGCCGACAGCGCCATCACGCTGGGCGCGATCTGTCTGATCCTGGACGAGCTGCGGCGCGTGCGCAAGGGCTGAGCCCCGGCCCCGCAGCGGCCGGACGGTAGACTGGCCCCATGCTGCTCGAGACCATCGACACCGCCCGCGACCTGGGGCGTCTGAAGACCATCGCCGGGGTGCTGATCCGCCATGGGCTGGGCGATCTGGTGCGCCGCTGGGGCTTGGCCGACACGCTGGACCGCGCCGGCCATCGCCTGCACTGGGAAGGCGCCGCCGACCTGGCCCGTCTGCCCCCGCCGGTGCAGCTGCGCAAGGCCCTGGAGGAACTGGGCCCCACCTTCGTCAAGCTGGGCCAGATCCTGGCCGGCCGAGCGGACCTGCTGAGCGCCGAATGGATCCGTGAGTTGGAGCAGCTGCACAGCCAGGTGCCGGCGCTGCCGCTGGAGCAGTTGCGTCCCCAGCTGGTGCAGGACCTGGGCGCGCCGCCCGAGGAGGTGTTCGCCAGCTTCGACCCCGAACCCCTGGCCGCGGCCTCCATCGCCCAGGTGCACCGGGCCACGCTGCAGGACGGCACCGAGGTCATCGTCAAGATCCGCCGCCCGGGCATCGACGCCATCATCGAGGCTGATCTGCGCCTGCTGGAGCGCTTTGCCGGCATCGCCGAGAAGCAGGTGCCCGCCCTCAAGCCCTATCGGCCGCAGAACCTGGTGCGGGAATTCGGCCGCTCGCTGCGCCGCGAGCTGGACCTGGCGGCCGAATGCCACAACGCCGAGCGCATCGCCACCAACCTGATGCCGCTGGGCTTCGTCGTGATCCCCGCCGTTCACTGGGAACACACCAGCGCCCGCCTGAACGTGCAGACGCTCATCCAGGGCACGCCCGGCACCGACCTGGCGCGGGTGGAGGCCGAGGGCATGGACAAGGTGCTGCTGGCCAAGCGGGGCGCCCAGGCGGTCATGAAGATGATCGTCGAGGACGGCTTCTTCCATGCCGACCCGCACCCCGGGAACGTCTTCTACCTGCCGGACAACCGGCTGGCCTTCATCGACTTCGGCATGGTCGGCCGGCTCTCATCACGCCGGCGCGAGGAGCTGCTGCAGCTGCTGCTGGGCCTGGTGCAGCGCCGCCCCCAGGCCGTGGCCGATGTGCTGATGGACTGGGCCGGTGCCGAGGCCAATGTGCAGCTCAACCAGCTCGAGGCCGAGATCGAGGAGTTCGTCGACCAGTACCACGGCACGCCGCTGGCCCAACTGAGCCTGGGCCAGATGCTGACCGACGTGACGGCCATCCTGCGCGAACACAGCTTGGCCCTGCCAGCCGACCTGGCCCTGCTGATCAAGGCCTTCATCTCGCTGGAGGGCATGGGCCGCGCGCTGGACCCGGACTTCCACATGGCCCAGGAGGCCCTGCCCCTGCTGCGCCAGGTGGTGCGGGCCCGCTACCAGCCCAAGGCCCTGGCCAGCCGCGGCCTGCAATCGCTGCAGCGGGTCTTCCAACTGGCCGAGCAACTGCCGCACGACATCTCCCGCCTGCTGCGCAGTGCGCGGCGCGGCCAGCTCAACATCAACATCGAGGTGCAGTCGCTGCAGCGGGTGGGCGACCAGCTCGACCGCGCCGCCAGCCGGCTCTCGGTGGCCCTGGTGATCGCAGCCCTGATCATCGGCTCGTCCATCGTGATGACGGTGCACAGCGGCCCCCAGTTGCTGGGCCTGCCCGCCTTCGGCCTGATGGGCTTCGTCGGCGCCGCCCTGGGCGCCTTCTGGCTGGTGCGCTCCATCATCCGCAGCCGGCGGCACCTGGACGACGAGTGATGGCCTGTGCGGCCTCGGCAGCCGGCTGACGTCTTCGTCACCCGGGTTGCTGCGGACAGGGCTGTCCCGCTCTCCAACCCTTCGCCAGCGGCGTAGGGTATGGGGACAGGAGGGTTTGCACATGCCACAGGTTGAACACCACCCTGGAGTCTCCTTCGGTGCCGCCACTGCGGCATCCACCACGGCGCCACGGCCGCTGCCGGCCGCCAGCGGTTCGCCGGCGCTGCGCCAGCTGCCACTGTCCGCACCCTTTCGCTGGCTGCTGATGGGCTGGCGCGATTTCAACGAGTGCCCGGCCATCGGCCTGTTCTACGGCACCGCCTTCATGGCCATGGGCTGGCTGCTGCTCTCGGTCTTCCACCATGCGCCGGCCTACACGCTGGCCCTGTCGGCCGGCTTCCTGCTGCTGGGCCCCTGCCTGTGCCTGGGCATCTACCAGGCCAGCCGCTCCCTGCACCTGGGCGAAACGCCTGACCTGGGCCGCTCCCTGCTGGCCTGGGAGACCCGCACCGGCCAACTCGCCATCTTCGGCTTCGTGCTGCTGATCCTGGAGATGCTGTGGGGCCGGGCCTCGCTGATCGTCTTCGCGGTCAGCTTCGACGGCATGCCCGACTTCAAGGGTTCGCTGACCGCCCTGCTCAACCCCGAGAACGTCGAGTTCGCCATCACCTATCTCTCGGTCGCCGCGGTGTTCGGCGGCCTGATCTACGCGGTGAGCGCCATCTCCATCCCGATGCTGCTGGACCGCGACACCGACGCCGTGACCGCCGGCCTGACCAGCCTGCGCCTGGTGTTGGGCCAACCCCTGGTGATGCTGCTGTGGGCCCTGCTGCTGCTGGTGCTGGTGGTGGTGGCCATGCTGCCCTGGTTTGCCGGCCTGCTGGTGGTGGCGCCGGTGCTGGGCCATGCCAGCTGGCACGCCTACCGCGAAGCGGTGCTGCCCGAGGCCGAGGAGGACGGCTCCGCCGATCCGGACTGAGTCTTCGGCGCCCAGGTGCCCGTCCGCCGTTCGGGCAAGATGGTGGGATGCCGATTGCCCCTGACGCCCCCTGCCCCTGCGGTCGCCTGTCCCCCGGCGGCCGCCAAGAGACCTTACCCTATGGGCGTTGCTGCGGCCGCTGGCACCAGGGCCCCACCCGCCTGCAGGCGCCGGACGCCGAGAGCCTGATGCGCTCCCGCTACAGCGCCTATGTGCTGGGCCTGCACGACTACCTGCTCGATACCTGGCACCCCGACACCCGGCCGGCCACCCTGGCCCCCGATGAGCCCGGTCTGCGATGGCTGGGGCTGGAGGTGCGCCGCCATGAGCCACGGGACGACGACCATGCCATGGTCGAATTCGTGGCCCGCTGCAAGCTGGGCGGCCGGGCGCAGCGCCTGCACGAATGCAGCCGCTTCGAGCGCAATGCCCTGGGCCAGTGGCTGTACCTGGACGGCCAGTTCCGCGACTGAATGCTGCCCCCCATCCTGTACCGGGACGAGGACCTGATGGTGGTCCACAAGCCCGCCGGCCTGCTGGTGCACCGCTCCACCCTGGACTGGCATGAGCACGACAGCGTGCTGGACCGCCTGCGCCAGGGCCTGCCCGGCGACGAGGCCGCCCACCTGGCACCGGCCCACCGCCTGGACAAGGGCACCTCGGGCCTGCTGATCTTCACCCGCCACGCCCAGGCCGCGCGCCGCATGGGCGAACTGTTCGACGCCGGCCAGGTGCACAAGCGCTACCTGGCGCTGGTGCGCGGCTGGCCGCTGCCAGAAGGCGAGTGTGCCCACCCCCTGGCCCGGGACCCTGAGCGCCCCAGCCAGGGGCAGACGCTGCTGCCGGCAGTCACCCACTACCGGCGCCTGGCCCATGTGGAGTGGCCGCTGGCGGTGGACGGCCGCCACCCCACCGCGCGCTATGCCCTGGTGGAGGCTCGGCCTCTGACCGGGCGCCGGCACCAGATCCGGCGCCACTTCAAGCACCTGGCCCATCCCTTGATCGGGGACGCCACCCACGGCAAGGGCCCGCACAACCGCGCCGTCGCAGCCTGGACCGGCACGGCACGGCTGTGGCTGCTGGCTCACCATCTGAGCCTACCCCACCCGATCACCGGCCAGCCGATGACACTGCCCGCCCCTGCGGAACCGGAATGGGCCGGATTGCTCCGCAGGGGGGACTGGGTTCTTGACGACGCCGCTGCGCTCGCTGCCGTGGTGCCGCCCGAGCGACCCCTGCACCCCTGAGGCCAGCCGGCCCAGGCGAGAATGCCGGCTCACTGACTTTGCGGACCGAGCCCGCCAGAGGCTTCGCCGCCGCTCCATGCAAAACGGTCTGCTTGCCGCTGCCCTGGCCTACATCATCTGGGGCCTGTTCCCGCTCTACTTCCACCAACTCAGCCAGATCGGCGCCTTCGAGCTCGTGCTCCACCGCACGCTCTGGGCCCTGGGCTTTCTGCTGCTGGTGCTGGCCTGGCGCCGCCAATGGCAATGGCTGCGCGAAGCCTGGCGCAAGCCCAGGCTGATGGCCCTGTATGCCACCAGCGCCACGCTCCTGTCCGTCAACTGGCTCATCTACGTGTGGGCCGTGAACAACCAGCATGTGCTGGAGGCCAGCCTGGGCTATTTCATCAATCCGCTGGTGAATGTGCTGCTGGGCGTGCTGGTGCTGCGGGAGCGCCCCCGCCCTGCCCAGTGGGCCGCCCTGACGCTGGCCGCGGGCGCCGTGCTGTGGCTGAGCTGGCACACCGGCGCCCCACCCTGGATTGCGCTGTCGCTGGCATTGAGCTTCGGGGTCTATGGCCTCATCAAGAAAACGGCACCGCTCGATGCCCTGGAAGGCCTGACGCTGGAAACGCTGCTGCTGGCCGTGGTGGCCGCCCCCGTCCTGCTGGGTTGGGACCTGAGCGGCCGCAGCGCGCTGACAGGCGCACCGGCCAACCTCTGGGCCTGGCTGCTGCTGGCGGGGCCACTCACGGCCGTGCCGCTGCTCCTGTTCGGGCATGGCGCACGACGCATCCCTCTGAGCACATTGGGCCTGCTCCAGTACATCAGCCCTTCGCTGCAGTTCCTGCTGGGCGTCTGGCTGTTCCACGAACCCCTGCAAGCCACCCGGCTCACCGGCTTCGCGCTGATCTGGCTGGCCCTGCTGCTCTACAGCGGCGAGAGCCTTTGGCGCGCCAGACAACTGTCCCGCACCACCTGACCGCGGGCTTGCCCCGAGCTCGAGCGGCTTGCCCGAACCCAGTGCAGCCATGCTATGATTTATGGCTTATGGGGACGTAGCTCAGCTGGGAGAGCGTCGCGTTCGCAATGCGAAGGTCGGGAGTTCGATCCTCCTCGTCTCCACCAAACACCGCACAGGGGTTGCACCGAAAGGCCGCAACCCCTTTGTTTTTTGAAGGGCGCTCCACCAGGCGCCTGCTGCCAGCTTGGGGATACGCAAGCTGGCCGACAGGTCACCATACTGGTGCGTCATGCTGGCACAGAACTCGCTGGGGTGATCAACTACCGCGAAGCCTCCTGAGCAAGCAAGACTCGGAGAATCTTGGGTTAGACGCTTCAATTTGTTTAGTTTTGGAGCGTTTACCCAAACCTTCTAAGGGTCTAGCCTCGGTAAGGTGGATGAAGTTGGGCGCTATAGTGGCGCCTTTTGGTGACCCACAAGGTCGCCGTCGACGAAAGACAGCGCCGAAAGGCGACTGGAGGATACGAGTGGATTTCGCTGAATCGCAGCGCCGCCCGGGCAAGCACCCTGTGGGGCTGATCATCGTGATCGTGCTGCACCTGTTGCTGGGCTGGGCCTTGCTCAGTGGCCTGGCCCGCAAGGTGGTCGAGGTCGTGAAGGCCCCGATCGAAACCAAGATCATCGAGGAGGTCAAGCCCCCGCCGCCGCCGCCGCCCGAGAATCTTCCGCCGCCTCCCAAGAATCTGCCCCCGCCGCCGGCCTTCGTGCCGCCGCCCGAGGTGCAGGTGGCTCAGCCGCAGGCCCCGACCATCACCACCACGAACGTGCAGCCGCCGCCGCAAGAGGTGAAGATCAGCCCTGCAGCGCCGGCCGTGCAAGCGCCTCCGGCCCCGCCCGCTCCGCGCGCGGCCCGTCCGGCCATCGCTGACATCAACGCTTGTGCGCCCAAGGGTTCCGACTACCCGCTGGCGGCCGCCCGCGCCAACGCGACCGGCACGACCCGTGTGCGGTTCACCGTGGACGGTTCCGGCAAGTTGTCGAAGGTCGAGGTGGTGAAGTCGTCGGGCCCGTCCCGCGAGCACCGCATGCTCGATCGTGTGGCGGTGGACAAGCTCAGCGAGTGCTCGTTCAAGCCTGGCATCGACGACAGCGGCCACCCCGTGGGCGGCACGTTCGAGTTCGAGTACGTCTGGACCCTGCAGTAAATCTCTTTTTTTGAACCGCCCGCCCGCTCGGCGACCCGCCGGCGTGACGGGCCTCCCCTCTCCCCCTGGATACCCCTTGGAGTGAACATGTCCTTTCTGAAGCTTCTGCGCGCGCCCCTGGTGGCAGCCACCATCGCCTTCACCGGCACCCTGCCGCTGGCCGCTCTGGCGCAGGAGACCGCCGCCTCTGCCCCGGCCGAAGCCAGCGCGCCGGCCGATGTCGCCGCCCCCGCGCCTGGCACGGTGCCCACGCCCGAAACCAAGAAGGAAACCATCGACAACCCCTACGGGCTGGATGCCCTGTGGAGTCAGGGTGACTTCGTGGCCCGCGGCACGCTGATCATCATGATCCTGATGTCGATGGGCAGCTGGTACATCATCTTCACCAAGCTCTGGGAACAGCACAAGATGTTCAAGAGCGCCGGCTCGGTGGGCGAAGACTTCTGGAAGTCGGGCTCGATCAAGGCCGGTGCCGCCAAGCTGGAAGAAGGCTCGGCCTTCCGTTTCGTGGCCGACCAGGGCATCAAGGCCGCTGAGCACCACGAAGGCACGCTGGTCGACAACATCGACCTGCACACCTGGATCGGCATGAGCGTCGAGCGCGCTGTTGGCAACATCAACAGCCGCCTGCAAGATGGCCTGGCCTTCCTGGCCACCGTCGGTTCCACCGCCCCGTTCGTGGGTCTGTTCGGTACCGTGTGGGGCATCTATCACGCCCTGACCGCCATCGGCATCTCGGGCCAGGCCTCCATCGACAAGGTGGCCGGCCCCGTGGGTGAAGCCCTGATCATGACCGCTTTCGGTCTGGCCGTGGCCGTGCCCGCGGTGATGGGCTACAACTGGCTGATCCGTCGCAACAAGTCTGTGATGGAAAAGGTCCGCGCCTTCTCGGGCGACGTGCACAACGTGCTGCTGGCCGGCAAGAAGTGATTCTCTTGGGCGGTGCCTGAGCACTGCCCACGGGCCGCGACCCCGGCCGCGCCGGGCCGATCCCCGGCGCACCGGACGAACCGTCCGCTCGAACAAAGGAACGCAAGATGGCTATGAGCGTTGGCTCCGCCGATGGCGATGAAGAGCAGATGAATTCCAGCATCAACACCACGCCCCTCGTGGACGTGATGCTGGTGCTGCTCATCATCTTCCTGATCACCATTCCCGTGGTGACCCAGTCCGTCAACCTGTCCCTGCCGAAGGAAATCAACGTCCCGACGCAGACCAAGCCGGAAAACATCCTGCTGGCGGTGACCAAGGACGGCGACGTGTACTGGTCCACCAAGTACATCCCCGACACCGAGACCCTGGTGGAGATGCTCAAGAAGGAAGCGGTCAAGGTGCCGCAACCCGAAGTGCACATCCGCGGTGATGAGAACGCCCGCTACGAGTCGGTGGGCCGCCTGATCGTGGCCTGCCAGCGCGCTGGCATCGCCAAGGTGGGCTTCATCACCGAGCCGCCGGCCAAGAACTGAAAGGAAGCGCCATGGCCATGAGTGTCGGGTCGTCCGCCGAAGACGACATGATGGTCGAGATGAACACCACGCCGCTGATCGACGTGATGCTCGTCCTGCTGATCATGTTCATCATCACCATCCCGGTGCAGACGCACGCGGTGAAGATGAACATGCCGGTGAACTCCCACAACGCACCGCCGCCCAAGCCGCCCGAGATCGTGCGCATCGACATCGACTTCGATGGCACGATCGGCTGGAACGGTGAACAGGTGCCCAGCCGGGGCGACCTGGAAGCGCGGCTGTACCGACTGTCGCTGCTGCCGGACCAGCCCGAGGTGCATGTGCGCCCCAACAAGCTGGTGACCTACAAGTACGTCGCCATGGTGCTGGCCGAAGCGCAGCGCCTGGGCGTGACCAAGATCGGCATCATCGGCAACGAGCAGTTCATGAACTGACCCTGGGTGCGGGCTTTCGCCGTCCGGGCGAAGCACCGTACCGCTTGCCGCAGAATCGGGGTTCGTTCCGCAAGGTCCGAACCCCGATGTCTTTTCGGACCCTCCCGCTAAGGAATTCGCATCACATGACCAAGCTGCGCCATCTCGCCGCCGCCCTGCTGCTCGCCGGCAGCCTCACCTCCGTTCACGCCCAGAGCCTGCGCCCCGAAGTGGGCAAGCCGCTGCAGCAGGCCGGTGACCTGCTGCGTGCCGGCAAGGCCAAGGAAGCCCTGGCCAAGGTCAACGAGGCCGACCGCGCCGGCAACAAGACCCCGGCCGAGACGCTGATGATCGAACGCATGCGTGGCGCGGCCGCTCAGCGTGCCGGCGACAACGCCACCGCGGCCAAGGCCTTCGAAGCCGCCTTCGCCACCGGCAAGCTCAGCGCCGCCGAGCAGTCGCAGGTGGCTGAGTCGCTGGCCTTCACCTATTCGCAGCTGAAGGACAACGCCAAGGCCTCCCAGTGGCTGCAGAAGGCCCAGTCCCTGGGCAACAACAGCGCCCAGCTCAAGCAGCTGGCGGCCTACCTGCAGGCTGCCGGCGGCGACTACAGCGCGATTGCCAAGAGTGCCGCGGCCGCCGTGGCCGCTGCAGAACAGGCCGGCAAGAAGCCGGACGAAGGCGACCTGCTGCGGCTGGCCGACGCCTACCAGCGCACGCACAACGCGACCGCCGAATACGCCGCCCTCGAGAAGCTGGTGGCCAACTACCCGAAGAAGGACTACTGGGCGGCGCTGCTGGGCCGCATCCAGCGCAAGCCCGGCTTCTCCGACCGCTTCGCCGTCGACGTGCTGCGCCTGAAGCTGGCCACCGGCAACCTGACCAGCGCCGACGAATACATGGAACTGGCCCAGCTGGCCCTGCAGGCGGGCTATGCATCCGAAGGCAAGGCCGTGGTGGACAAGGGCATGGCCGCCGGCGTGCTGGGTGTCGGCAGCGAGGCCGCCCGTCACAAGCGCCTGCTGGACCTGGCCGTGAAGCAGGAACAGGAAGGCAAGGCCCATCTGGCCCAGGAAGTGGAACAGGCCCGTGACGGCAACGCGCTGGTGCAGGTGGGTGCCCAGTTGGTGTCCTACGGCCAGGTCGATCAGGGCATCGACCTGCTGGAGAAGGGCATTGCCAAGGACCAGTTGCGCAAGCCGGCCGACGCCAAGCTGCGCCTGGGTCTGGCCCAGCTGAAGAAGAACAAGGCCAAGGGTCTGCAGACGCTGCGCAGCGTCCAGGGCACGGACGGCGTGGCCGACATCGCCCGCCTGTACGCCATCCTGGCCAGCCAGTCCTGAGGTCGACATGACGTCCTGCCCCGTGGTCGACGGCCGCCCCCTGGACCCGGAGGTGGTCCGACCGCTGGGGTATGGCGTGTACCAGATCGACACCCTGTTCCAGCGCGCCCATTTCGATGCGGCTTACCTCATCGTCGATGATGGCCATGCGGCCTTCATCGACACCGGCACCGGCCTGGCGGTCCCACGCCTGCTGGCGGCCCTGGATGCGCTGGGGCTGCGCCGGGATCAGGTCGACTGGGTGATCCCCACGCATGTGCACCTGGACCATGCCGGGGGGGTGGGGCCCCTGATGCAGCATCTGCCCCGCGCCCGGGCACTGGTCCATCCCCGCGG
The DNA here is from genome assembly GCF_021049305.1 of Ideonella dechloratans. Lineage (GTDB taxonomy): Bacteria > Pseudomonadota > Gammaproteobacteria > Burkholderiales > Burkholderiaceae_C > Ideonella > Ideonella dechloratans. Next base: position 1,313,158 of record NZ_CP088081.1, on the reverse strand, counting down.
CGCCCCGCACATGATCGACCCCAGCGTGCTGTACATGGGCGCCCTGGCGGTCTACGGCCAGGCCGAGATGGATCGCTCCTACGGCACGCTGGTGCCCGTGCCGGCCGAGCGCGTGGTGGAAAGCGAAGATGGTCAGCAGGTGCCGCTGGGACAGCGGGTGCTCACGCTGATCGACAGCCCCGGGCATGCGCGCCACCACCACTGCATCTGGGATCCGGTCTCGCGCGGCTGGTTCACCGGCGACGCCTTCGGCCTGAGCTACCGGGAGCTGGACATCGATGGCCAGCCCTGGGTGATGCCGACGACCACGCCGGTGCAGTTCGATCCGGCCGCGATGCGGCAGACCATCGCGCGGCTGATGGCCAGCCAGCCCGAATGCATGTACCTGACGCACTACGGCCGCTGCGCGCCGGTGCCACCCATGGCAACACAGCTGCTGGCCCTGCTGGACAAGGTGGAGGCCCTGGGCCTGCGCCTGAAGAAGGCACCGGATCGCCACGCGGCCCTGTGTCAGGGCCTCTCTCAGATCTACCGGGCCAGCCTGCTGGCCACGGGCAGCACGCTGCCGGCCAACGAGATCGACCACCTGCTCGCGATGGACATCGAACTCAACGCCCAGGGCATGGGCGTCTGGCTGGACAAGCTGCCCGACTGAGCCTCAGCCGAGGGGGGATCGGGGCACCCAGGTGCAGGCCCCCTCCTCCGCGGTGAGCACCTGCTGCCGCATGCCGGCGAAAAGCTCCCGTCCCCAGCCATGGGCCGCATCCTCGGCCAGGGCATGGGTCCGCCGGGCCGGTGTCCGTGCGTCCCACACCGCTTGCGGCACCAGGGCCTGCAAGGTGCCTGCCTCGGCATCCAGTCGGATCAGGTCGCCGTCCTGAACCTTGGCCAAGGGGCCTCCTGTCAGTGCTTCGGGCCAGACATGGATGGCCGCAGACACCTTGCCGGAGGCCCCGCTCATGCGTCCGTCGGTCACCAGGGCCACACGTTGGCCGCGCCCCTGCAGCACCGCCAGCGGCGGCGTGAGCTTGTGCAACTCGGGCATGCCGTTGGCCTGCGGCCCCTGGAAGCGCACCACCGCCACGAAATCCCCCGTCAGCTCACCGGCCTGAAAGGCCGCCTGCAGCGCCTCCTGGCTGTCGAAGACCCGGGCCGGCGCCTCGATGACATGGCGGTCGGCCGGCACGGCCGAGACCTTGATGACCGCGCGCCCCAGGTTGCCGGTCAGCAGCTGCAGCCCCCCGGTGGCCGAGAACGGCTCGGAGGCCGGCCGCAGCACCTGCGCATCGCCGCTTTCGGCCGCCACCGGCGCACGGACGACCTCGGCCTGTGCGCCCAGGCCCGGCACGGTGCCGTAGGCCGCCAGCCCCTCACCCACGACGGTGTGCACATCCGGGTGCATCAACCCGGCCTGCAGCAGCTCGCGGATGACGAAGGCCGGCCCGCCAGCGGCCTGGAACTGGTTCACGTCTGCTGCGCCGTTGGGATAGACCCGGGCCAGCAGCGGCACCACGGCCGAAAGCGCGGAAAAGTCGCTCCAGTCGATCAGGTGCCCCGCCGCCCGGGCGACCGCCACCCAGTGGATCAGGTGGTTGGTCGAGCCCCCGGTGGCCAGCAGGGCCACCATGGCATTGACGATGCAGCGGGCGTCCACCTGGTGACCGATGCAGCCACCACGGGCCGCCAGGGCGAGCACGGTGTCCACCGCCTCCCGGGTCAGGGCTTCGCGCAGCGGTGCATGGGGGTGGATGAAGGCGGCCCCCGGCACATGCAGACCCATGGCCTCCAGCAGCATCTGGTTGGAGTTGGCCGTGCCGTAGAAGGTGCAGGTCCCCTCGCCGTGGTAGGCCGCCTGCTCGGCCGCCAGCAACTCGGCCCGACCCACCAGGCCCTGGGCCGCCTGCTCGCGCACCTTGGCCTTGGCCTCGTTCGAGAGGCCGGAACTCATGGGACCCGCCGGCACGAACACGCAGGGCAGATGGCCGAAATGCAGGGCCCCGATCAGCAGGCCCGGCACGATCTTGTCGCAGATGCCCAGCAGCAGTGCGCCGTCGAAGACGTCGTGCGACAGCGCAATGGCCGTGCCCATCGCGATGGTGTCGCGCGAGAACAGCGACAACTCCATCCCCGGTTGGCCCTGGGTCACCCCGTCGCACATGGCCGGCACACCGCCGGCCACCTGGACGGTGGCCCCCGCCGCATGGGCGGCCTGACGGATCAGCGCCGGGAATCCCTCGTAGGGCCGGTGGGCCGACAGCATGTCGTTGTAGGCCGTGACCACGCCCAGGTTGGGCGCGCGCTCGGCCACCACCTTCAGGCGTTCATCGCCCGGCATGGCCGCAAAGGCATGGGCCACGTTGGCGCACCCCAGGCGCTGCGATGCCGGAGGCCGCTGGCGCATCGCGTCCACACGCTGGAGGTAGGCACCGCGCAGCCCCCGGCTGCGCTCGTCGATGCGGGCCGTGACCTCGGCCAGAACGGGGTGCAATGGACGCATGGGACTCTCCTGCAAGCGCCGGCCACCGGGCGGCTGACCCGAGCCATTATTGGGTGCCCCAAGCGGCAGGGTCAAACCGGCAGGCCAGACCGCCGCAGGGTCATCCGTGGGCGCTCATGGCCGCGACCTCGGGCCAGCGGGCACGCAACCCCACCAGATCGGCCTCGCTGTCCAGCGGCTGCAGCACGCCAGGATCATCCACGGGGACGCTGACCGCCGGGTAGCGAACCAGCAGGCGCCGCACCCCGTCATCCTCCTCCAGGCGCAACAGCTCCGAGAACAGCTCGGTCCCGAAGCCCAGCGGGAAGCCCCGCTGGCCCCGATGTGCCGCATAGGCCACCGCATGGTCGTCCAGGGCCCGGGCCACGGCCTGCAGCACCGTCGGTCGCACCAGCGGCTTGTCGGCCGGCAGCAGCAGCCAGCCCGATGCGTCGGGCCGCGCGGCCACGCCCCGGGCCAGGGCATGAAATTCCCGAGGGCCCGCAGGCCCGGGCCGCGCTTCCTGCACCAGAACGTCCCGCCGCGCCACCCAGCGCGAGGCCTCCTCGGCCAGCTCCGGGGGGGTGACGACGATCATCGGCAGGCTGCTGGCCATCACGTTGTGCAGGGTGTGGGCCAGCACGCTGCGCTCGCCCAAGGCCTCGGACACCGCCGGGCGCTGCGCCGCCCCGCGCTGGCCGGGGGCGGCCTGCGGCACGATGACGATGACGGCAGGGATGGCGCTCATGACGCGTGGCGGCAAGCAATGGGACAGATGGACGGAGCTTCAGGCGCCAGCGGCATCAGGACAATGGGAGCATCACTTAAGGCCCCACCCCAGGCATACACTGTCGGCATGAGCGATCTGGGACACCTGCGCAAGAGCTATGAGCGCGACACGCTGGAGGAGACGCAGGCCTCCTCCGAGCCGCTGCGGCAGTTCGAACTGTGGATGAAGGAGGCGCTGGCCTCGGGTGTGGTGCCCGAGCCCAATGCGATGACGGTGGCCACCGTCTCGCCCGAGGGGCGCCCCTCCACCCGCGTCGTGCTGATCAAGGCCTTCGACGCACGCGGCATCGTCTGGTACACCAACTACCACAGCCGCAAGGGGCGCGAGCTGGCCGGCAATCCTTTCGCCGCGCTGCAGTTCCACTGGGTGGAAATGGAGCGGGTGGTGCGCATCGAAGGCCGGGTCGAGAAGGTCAGCGACGCCGAGTCGGACGCCTACTACGCCTCCCGCCCGCTCGATTCCCGCCTGGGGGCCTGGGCCTCGCCGCAAAGCGAGGTGATCAGTTCTCGCGCCGTGCTGGTGGCCAACGCGGCCAAGGCGGCCGCCCAGCATGGCCTGAACCCCGAGCGTCCGCCGCACTGGGGCGGCTTCCGCCTGGTGCCCGACCGCTGGGAGTTCTGGCAGGGCCGCAAGTCGCGCCTGCACGACCGGCTGAGCTACCGCCTGGTGGACGGCCAGTGGCTGCGCGAGCGCCTGGCGCCCTGATCTCCCGGCACAGCCAGCCCCGCTCGCCTGCGCGCCATCAGTCGCGCATCAAGCGGGCCATGGTCCGGCGAAACTTCTCCACCTTGGGCGCCACGACGAAGGCGCAGTAGCCCTGGCCCGGGTGGTTGGCAAAGTAGTGCTGGTGGTAGGCCTCGGCGGGCCAGAAGCTGCGCAGGGGTTCGAGTTCGGTCACCACCGGGTCCGTCAGCTGGGTCTGCACCTCCACCATCACCTCGGCGGCCACGGCGCGCTGCTCGTCCCGGTCCACATAGATGCCTGAGCGGTACTGGGTTCCCACATCGTTGCCCTGCCGGTTCAGCGTGGTGGGGTCGTGGATCAGGAAGAAGACCTCCAGCAACTCGCGCAGGCTGACCTGGGCGGGATCGAAGCGGATCTGCACCACCTCCGCATGCCCGGTACGCCCGGTGCACACCTGTTCGTAGCTGGGCGAATCGATCTGGCCGTTGGCGTATCCCGACAGCACCGAGCTGACGCCGCGCACCTGCTCGTAGACGGCTTCCAGGCACCAGAAGCAGCCTCCGGCCAGGGTGATGGTGTCGCTGGAGCGGTCCATGGCGAGTTCCTCGTTCGGCAAGTGTTGGGGGTCTCAGCGGGTGTCCAGACTCAGCTGGGCACTGGGCTGCCAGGTCTGGGAGTCCTGCGCCCGCCCGGCGGTTCCCTCGCCGCCCGCGGCTGCGGCGGCGTGCGCCTTGGGCGCGGCCAGGAACAGGCGCTCGCTGGGCAGGCCGCGGGCCAGCAGGGCATCCCGCACCGCAATGCCGCGGTCCAGGGCCAACTGGCGTGCGGTCTCGTCGTTGACGGGGGCGGCCTTGCGCAGCAAGGCCTCCATCTGCGCCACCGGGATGTCCTTGGCCAGGCCCAGCACGTTGCGCGGCTTGTCGGGCAGCTTGGTGTCGGCATAGACCTGCTTGAGCAGGGTGTCGCGGGTGGCGGCATCCAGCGCGGGCAGCGGGGCATCCGGTGCCGCCCCTTCCCGCAGGGCCAGGCGCCGCTGCTCAGCCAGCACCCGCTGCTGCACCCAGGCGGCCTGCAAGCCCTCGTGCTCGGCCGCCAGATCGGCGGTGCCCGTCACGGTCATGCGCAGGCCCGGCCGGTCCTGCAGCGCCTTGGCCACCTTGTCCAGGGCCGCCTCGGCACCCGGTGCCAACGTGGCGGTGCCGGGCAGGAAGGCCACCTGACTCAGGTCCGGTCCGCCGCCGCCGGTCAGCAGGGCGAAGGGCGCGGTGATCGCCTTGACCAGCAGGTTGACGATGACCTTGACGATCAGCCCGCCGATGCTGAACTGCGGATCGTTGATCGAGCCACTGATCGGCAGATCCAGGTCGATCACGCCGTTGCGGTCCTTCAGCAGAGCCACGGCCAGGAGCACCGGCAGCTTGGTGGCATCGGGACTGTCGATCTTGTCCCCGAAGGTCAGCTGGTTGAGGATGATTTGGTTGCGGGCCTGCAGCTTGCCGTCCGGATCGATGCGGTAGGCCACATCCATGGTCAGCTTGCCGCGCTCGATGGCGTAGCCGGCGTACTTGCCGGCATAGGGCGACAGCGGGGCGAGCTCCAGGTCGCTGGCCCGAGCCTGCAGGTCCATGGCCAGCGGGCTGGCCAGGGGGTTCACCGTGCCCTGGATGGCCAGCTGGGCCGTGCCGGCGGCGCGGCCGCTGAGCTGCACGGCGGCCATCTGCGACGAAGCGCTGCTGAAGCCACCGATGTGGCCGTTCAACTCGGTCAGGTCCGCCCGGTAGTTGGGACGGATGAAGTGGTCCTCGAAATCGATCCGTCCGCGCAACAGGTCCACGCCGCCGATGACGATCTGAGGGGCCAGGGCCGCAGGCACGCTTGCCGCCACGGGCGACTGGGCCGCGGTGATGACGGCCGAAGCGGCCGAGGCCACCGGCGCTGCCGACAGGGCCACGCCGACCGAAGCCCCGGCCGGGGTGGCCTCCGCCGGCGTCAGCCCGGCGGCCCGGCGCGCCGCCAGGTCATTCAGGTTCAGGCGCCCTTGTTCCGTGACCACCAGGCGTGCGAAGAAATCGGACAGGCTCACCTGTCCCAGCCCGTAGTGCGGCGCCTGCCCCGGCGCCATGCGAATGTCCAACCCGGTCAGCGCCAGCGATTGCCAGCTCATGAGCTCGTCGGCCTGGGCCTGGGCGGTGGCATCCCCCACGGCGCCCAGGCGGCTGTTGAGTCGGAAGTCGTTGAGCCTGGCCTCGCCTTGCAAGCCCAGGCTGAGGCCGGCCGCCCCCCAGGCCATCCGGGTCTGCAGCCTGGCGCTGGCCTGCGCATGGTCCACCGACACCGGCCAGCCGCCATCCAGATAGGCGGATGCGGTGGACAGCGGCAGTTGGTCCGCGCGGATCTGCCCCTTCCAGCCCCACGGCTCCAGGCCCAGCTGCCCCTGCCAGCGCAGGCTGCCCGGGCGGCGGGATCGCTCGGCGGCCAGCCAGCGCAGTTCACCCTGCAAGGGCACCGAGGCCCCCTTGGCCGCCGGCCATTGCAGCGCCCCCACCCGCAGCCCCAGCCCGTCCAGGTTCACCTGGACGGGCTCGCCGCCATGGACCTCGTCCCGCCACTGCAGCCGCCCTTTCTCGAGGGTGGTCTGTCCCAGCGCCATCTGCCAGGCCGGTTCGGCAGATGCCTCTGAGGTGGAGCGGCCGGCGCTGGCCGGTTGCGGTCGAATCCAGCGAGCCAGGTCCAGCCCGCCCAGGGCATCCCGGTGCAATTGCACCTGGGGTGCAGTCCAGCGCAACTGCTCCACCTTGACGGCATGGGCCGGACCATCGACGGTCACGTTCTGCACAACCAAGCGGTCCCAGGCGGCGGCCGTGCGCGCCGCCCGTCCGTCCCCGTCGATCAGCTTCCATCCATCCAGCGACAGCTCGGGCACCTGCACCGTCGGCAACTGCGCCCCTGGCGCACCCTGCCAGCTCACCTGGGCCTGGGCCGACACGCTGCCTTGCAGGCGCGGCTGCAGGTAGGCCGCCAGATAGGGTTGCCAGGCCTCGACCCGCCAGTCCTTGGCCGTCAGGTCCAGGCGCCCGCCTTCGCGGCTCAACGCGCCCTGCACCTGCGCTTCTCCCGAGGGTGCGGAGGTGTCACCCGACGTCAGCGCCCCGCGGGCCTGCAGACGCGTGGCGTGCGCCGCATCGGCCAGCGGCCAGCGCAAGGCCTGGACCGAAGCCGATGGCAGCGACAGGGTCCACTGGCCGGCAGGGCGCGGCAGCGCATCCGACAAGGAGATCTGGGTGTCTTCCAGCGTCAGGCGATCGAGCGAGAAGGCCCATGCCGGTGCGTCCGCCGCGGCTGCACCGGTCGCGGAAGTGGAGGCCGGCACGGAAGCGGGAGAGGGTCGACCCGATGTCGTCGGAGCGCCCGCCAGCGCCAGCCAGTCCCAATGGCCCCGCTCATCGCGCCGCGTGGCCAGGCGCAGGCCTTTGAGTTGCAGTTCAGCCAGGTCCAGCCGATGTTGCCGGGGCGCCAGGGTGGTGATCTTCAGGTCCACCGCCTGTACCGCCACCGCCCGGGACTGGTCGGGCCACTGCAGGGCGAAGTCCTTCAGCCCCACCTGGCCCGACAACTGCCAGTCCAGGCCCTGCGGGCCCTGCGTGATGCCCAGGGCCAGGTCCAGGGCCACATGCCCCTGCTGCAGCTTCAGTGGCAGGCTGGCCGGCAGGTAGGGGACCCAGTGCGCCAGATCCAGATCCGGCAGGCGCACATGGACCTGCTCCGGCGCCTGGGGGTCGAAAGGGGTGAGGCGGGCGCCGGTGTCGAAGTGACTGCCATCCAGGACGAAGGCCAGGCGGGGCTGGACCTCGATCTTCTCGTCCGCCGCGCTGAGCGTCGAAATGAAAGGCACCCCCAGCGTCAGAGCCGACAGGTGGTGGCGCTGACCGAGCGGGCGGTCATCGACATCGATCTGGCCGTCCAGGATCTGGAGGTTGTAGAGCGCAAACCGGGCCGGACCGGATGACGCAGGGGCATCGGCGGGCGCCTGCCAGCGCTGCAGCAGATCGTCGACGTCGTAGTGGCCTTCGGCCGTGCGGCTGAGATTGAGCCGCGGTCCCTTCAGCACCAGCGAACGCACCACGGGCGCGCGGTGCCACAGCGAGGACCAGCCCAAAGACAGCGACAGCTCATCCACATGGAGCTGTGGCGGCTCGCCGGCATGCGCCGCCACCACGTCCAGGTTTTCCATCCGCAGGCGCAACAGAAAGGGATTGAAGCGGATCGTCTCGACCTGCACCGGCCGGCCGAGCCACTCCGGCGCGTGGGCCTGCAGCGCCCGGCGCAAGCCCCAGGGCACGCCCACCGCCATCAACAGGGCCAGCAGGGCCAGCACCGACACGCCCCAGGCGAGGCGGCGGCCCGGATGACGTGCAAAGAAAGACAGGAATCGGGTGACGACGGACATGACGCTCTCGGGGGCCTCTTGGCTCCCCGGACGGGAACACCACGTCACTATAGGCTGGCGGCGAGACTGTTTGGCGGTGAGGTCGGGCAGGCCTTGCGCTCGGTCCGGTCCCCAAAAGCACAAAGCCCCTCTGCACCGGATGGTCCAGAGGGGCCCGGGGTGAATGTCTCACCCGGTGGGGCACTGGCGAAATTTGGGCCTGTGCCCCCGAAGCGCACCGACGGCGCCTTCGAGGATTGCCTCTCAGAAGAGGCAGTTTCAGATTACTCCCACCCCCGCGGCTTGGCAAGGGGGTGAATGCGAAGAGCGCTCAGCGCCCGGCCATCAGCTGCTCGAAGAGCGCGTCCATGCGCTGCTTCACACCGCTCTCCATCTCGATCGTCCGGCCCCACTCGCGCGCGGTCTCGCCCGGCCACTTGTTCGTGGCGTCCAGCCCCATCTTGCCGCCCAGGCCGCTGACCGGCGAGGCGAAATCCAGGTAGTCGATCGGCGTGTGTTCCACCAGCGTGGTGTCGCGCACCGGGTCCATGCGGGTGGTGATCGCCCAGACCACCTCCTTCCAGTCGCGGATGTTGACGTCCTCGTCGGTCACCACGATGAACTTGGTGTACATGAACTGGCGCAGGAAGCTCCACAGGCCGAACATCACCCGCTTGGCATGGCCCGGGTAGGCCTTGCGGATCGAGATGATGGCCATGCGGTAGCTGCAGCCCTCGGGCGGCAGATAGAAGTCCACGATCTCCGGAAACTGCTTCTGCAGCAGCGGCACGAACACCTCGTTGAGGGCCACGCCCAGCACGGCCGGCTCGTCGGGCGGCTTGCCGGTGTAGGTGGAGTGGTAGATCGGGTCGCGCCGGTGGGTGATGCGGTCGATGCGGAAGACCGGAAACCAGTCCTGCTCGTTGTAATAGCCGGTGTGGTCGCCGTAAGGCCCTTCCAGCGCGTGCAGGTAGCCACCGATCTCCTTGACCGGCACCCCGCGCTCGCTGTGGCCGCTGTAGCCCGCAGGGGCCGTGGGGATGTGCCCCTCCAGCACCACCTCGGCCCGGGCGGGCACCTGCAACTTGAGACTGCCCTCGCCCACCTGGGTGTCGGCCAGCTCGGTGCGGCCACCGCGCAGCAGGCCGGCGAACTGGTATTCGGACAGGGTGTCGGGCACCGGGGTGACGGCGCCCAGCGTGGTGGCCGGGTCGGCCCCCAGCGCCACCGCGATCGGAAAGGGCTGGCCGGCATTCACCCGCGCGAACTCGCGGAAATCCAGCGCGCCGCCCCGGTGGGCCAGCCAGCGCATGATCACCTCGTTGCGGCCGATCACCTGCTGGCGGTAGATGCCCAGGTTCTGGCGCTGGCGCGGCTGGGGCACCGACTGCGGTCCCCGGGTGATGACCAATCCCCAGGTGATCAGCGGTGCGGCGTCGCCTGGCCAGCAGTGCTGGATCGGCCAGTGAGCCAGGTCCACCTGCGCGCCTTCCAGCACCACCTCCTGACAGGCCGGCGAGCCCACCCGCGCGGGCTTCATGTCCCAGACGGCCTTGGCCATGTCCCAGAGCTTGCCCGCCTCGCGCAGGCTGCGCGGAGGCTCCGGCTCCTTGAGCGCCGCCAGCAGGCGACCCACGTCGCGCAGCTCGGCCAGGGAGGCCGCCCCCATGCCCAGTGCCACCCGCTTGGGCGTGCCGAACAAGTTGGCCAGCACGGGCACGGTGTGGCCGGTGGGCCGCTCGAACAGCAGGGCGGGCCCTTCGGCCCGCAACACGCGGTCGGCCAGGGCCGTCATCTCCAGATGGGGCGACACCGGCTGGGTCACCCGGCACAGTTCACCTTGCTGTTCCAGCCCCTGGACGAAGTCCCTCAGGTCACGGTATTTCATAGATTCTGGTTATAAAGAATCAAACCCATATGCTTGACCGGTTATTTCCGGTCTTCCTACAATCCGCTTCGACAACTGAAGTTTCAGGTTTGCCCGCGCCCCGCCCTGGGGTGCCGTGACAGGGAAACCTTCCGCTTCGACGTGAAGGCCGGCGAGCACAGCCCCGGCACCGCGAAGCATCCGATTATCGCCACCCTGGTCTGACCGACGGCGCGACGCCGCACAGACCCACGAACGGGGCGGCGACCCGAGAAGTGAGGAAGGACATGACTGAACCGCAATGGTGGCAGCGCATGACCGACGCAGTGCGCCACAGCGCAGGAGTGTTCCTGCGCGACGTGGGACGCGGACTGCTGGACGTCAGCCACAACATGCTGGCCTTGGTGGGATTGGTGGTCGTCACGGCCACGATCTTCCTGGCCGGCCGCGCGGACCTGCGTGCGTCCATCGAGCAACAGGCCTACGGCTGGCTGCAGGCCCGCCTGGCCCCGCCGGATGCCGTGAGCCCGGCCGATGACGCTTTGCTGCCCGAAGACCCGACCAATGCCAACCTGGCCCAGGCCCTGGCCGTGGACCCCAAGACCTTGAGCCGCCAGCAGGCGGTGGTGACCAATTGGCTGGCCCGCCGCTACCGGGTGGCCCCCGAACCCGTGGCCCGTCTGGTGCAGGAAGCTTGGCATGTGGGCCAGCGCACCGGCATGGATCCGACCCTGATCCTGGCCGTGGTCGCGATCGAATCCAACTTCAACCCCTTCGCCCAGAGCCCCGTGGGCGCCCAGGGACTGATGCAGGTGATGACCCGCGTGCACAACCAGAAGTACGAGGCCTTCGGCGGCACGCTGGCGGCCTTCGACCCGGTGTCCAACCTGCGCGTGGGCGTGCAGGTGCTGCGCGAGTGCATCTCGCGGGCCGGTGGCATCGAGGCTGGCCTGCGCTATTACGTGGGTGCGGCCAACTCGGATGCCGATGGTGGCTATGCCGTGCGCGTGCTGGCCGAGCAGGACCGCCTGCGCCGCGTTGCCGCGGGTCAGAACATCTCGGTGTACACCTCGAATGCGGTGGCAGCCGCCCCGGCCGAAGCGGCCTCCCACGCCACCCCGCTGCCCAACGCCGAACCGGCACCGAAAACGGTGCCGCCGGTGGGGCAACTGCCCGATGGCAAGGGCGAGCATGTCGCTCTGGTGACCGGCTGACGGTACACTAGCAACCTTCACGCGACTGGCGATAGAGGGTGGCAGCGGGCGACACGCCCCGCCGTCACCGGCGAGGTGGATCACCACCGGGAAGCGTGAAGTGCACCACGGCCCGAGGCTCAGCCTGAGCCGTGGTCGCATCGACTCTGCCGTTCGCCTGGGCAACCCGCACCTGATGTGGCAACACGTCGGGCCGCCGGGTGAACTCGCCCCGACTTGAAGGAAGCTTCCATGTTCGACCGTTCCCAATCGACGATCGCCAACGTCGACCCCGACCTGTGGGCCGCCATCCAGGCCGAAAACAAGCGCCAGGAAGAGCACATCGAGCTCATCGCCTCGGAAAACTACACCTCGCCGGCCGTGATGCAGGCGCAGGGCAGCCAGCTGACCAACAAGTACGCCGAAGGCTATCCCGGCAAGCGCTACTACGGCGGCTGCGAGAACGTGGACGTGGTCGAGCAACTGGCCATCGACCGCGTCAAGCGACTCTTCGGCGCCAACTTCGCCAACGTGCAACCCAACTCGGGTTCCCAGGCCAACCAGGCCGTGTTCTTCGGCCTGCTGCAGCCCGGCGACACCATCATGGGCATGAGCCTGGCCGAAGGCGGCCACCTGACCCACGGCATGCCGCTGAACATGTCCGGCAAGTGGTTCAAGGTCGTCAGCTACGGCCTGGATGCCAACGAGGACATCGACTACGCCGCCATGGAAGCCCTGGCGCGCGAGCACAAGCCCAAGCTGATCATCGCCGGCGCCTCGGCCTTCGCCCTGCGCATCGACTTCGAGCGCTTTGCCAAGATCGCCAAGGAAATCGGCGCCTACTTCATGGTGGACATGGCCCACTACGCCGGCTTGGTGGCTGCGGGCGTCTACCCGAACCCGGTGCCGCATGCCGACGTGGTGACCTCCACCACCCACAAGAGCCTGCGCGGCCCGCGTGGCGGCATCATCCTGATGAACAACGAGGATGTGGCCAAGAAGATCAACTCGGCCATCTTCCCTGGCATCCAGGGCGGCCCGCTGATGCACGTCATCGCCGGCAAGGCCGTGGCCTTCAAGGAAGCCCTGAGCCCCGAGTTCAAGGCTTACCAGGAACAGGTGGTCAAGAACGCCAAGGTGCTGGCCGAGACCCTGATCTCGCGCGGCCTGCGCATCGTCAGTGGCCGCACCGAAAGCCACGTGATGCTGGTGGACCTGCGCCCCAAGGGCCTGACCGGCAAGGAAGCCGAGGCCATCCTGGGCGCCGCCCACATGACCTGCAACAAGAACGGCATCCCCAACGATCCGCAGAAGCCGATGGTGACCAGCGGCATCCGACTGGGCACCCCGGCCATGACCACCCGCGGCTTCAAGGAAGAGCAGGTGCGTGCCACCGCCCACCTGATCGCCGACGTGCTGGACAACCCGCACGACGAGGCGAACATCGCCCGTGTGCGTGAGCAGGTCGCGGCGCTGACCCGCGACTTCCCGGTCTACCGCTGACCCAAACGCGGAGGAAACCAGCCGGTTTCCTCCCCTGCCCCGCGGGCCCGCCAACGCAAGCCGTTGCCGGGCCCGTGGCATATTCGGCGCCTCGGCGTCGTTGCTGTTGTCTTGGAGCGTCCCGCATGCGCTGCCCCTACTGTGCCCACGATGAAACCCAGGTCGTCGAAACGCGCGAGTCCGACGAAGGCGATGTGGTGCGCCGGCGCCGACGCTGCACCAAGTGCGACAAGCGTTTCACCACCTACGAGCGCGCCGAAATCGCGCTGCCGGCGGTGGTCAAGCGCAGCGGTGCCCGGGTGGAATTCGACCCTGCCAAGCTGCGCGCTTCGATGACGCTGGCCTTGCGCAAGCGTCAGGTGAGCATCGAGCAGGTGGATGCAGCCATCGAGCGCATCCAGGACAAGCTGCTGGCCAGCGGCCTGCGCGAGGTACCCTCCACCCGCGTGGGCGAACTGGTGATGCGCGAACTCAAGCGCCTGGACAAGGTGGCCTATGTGCGCTTCGCCTCGGTCTACCGCAGCTTCGAGGACGTGGACGAGTTCAGCCGGCTGATCAAGGAGATCTGAGGCCAGCCGGAAAGAACGGCCGCGCTCGGTCGAGGGCCGGATTCACTGCCAACACTGGGACGTGGTGGCTCCACTGGCCTGCCCCTTCGCCCCGGTGCTGGTCAGCGTCAGCGTGCCGCAGGGGTCGCCCGTCTGGGTGGGCGTGGCGCTGAGCGTGTAGCTCTGGCCGTCGTCCGGGATCTCCACCGAGATGTCGTAGTACTTCTGACTGCCGGTGGCCCCGACCGGAGACGCGGTGAGCCCTGGATTCGCAAGATCGGCCCCGGTGTAGCCGGAACTGCTGGTCGCGTAGTAGCGCTGCATGTACTGCTCGGCCTGCAGAAGGACCGTCTCGGCATCGGCCCGCCGGCTCTTGCGCACCTGGCTGGTGTAGGCCGGGTAGGCCACCGAGGCCAGGATGGCCACGATGGCGACCACGATCATCAGCTCGATCAGCGTGAAGCCGGCCAGGGACCGGGCCAAGCGCCGGATCCGGATGGGGCGGGAAAAATGCATGACGGTGTCTCGCGGGTTGATCACGGTGCGGGGGCTGCCGCCGGCGTGGGCGGATTGAGGATCTGGCGCCAGACGCGGTCGGTGATCACATGGGTGGCCGGCGTGCAGGAACTGGGATCGATGGTGCACTTGTCGGGCAGACACATCTCCTGGCCTTCACCGGTGCTGTTGACCGCGACCGTGAGGCAATAACCCGCGGGACAGCGCCCCTCCTTGTCCTCCAGGCACTTGGAAGCCGTGGGCTGGTCCCCGACCACATCGGCCTGACCGGACAGCAGCTTGTCGATACCGTCGGCCAGGCTCTGTGCCCCGGCCACCACCGTGTCGGAGCTGTCCACCACACCGTCGCCATTGGTGTCGAACACCGGCGAGGTGGGTGCTGCGCCCGAGTAGGCGTCGATCACGAAGTTGAAGCCGGTACCGCTGTTGTACTCGCACTGGGCCGCCGGCTGGGCGGGCACGATGGTGTTGATGTAGGCAAAGGTCAGCACACCCTGCGGCGGATACACCACCCGCTGCCCCCCCATGATGTTCAGGTCCAGATACCAACCCTTCTGCGTGGTCCAGTCGACGCTGTTGGAGGACAGCTTGTAGAAGCGCTCGTTGGTGGTCACGGTCTGGCCGTTGACCACCTTGGTCCCGACCACCACATCGGTGGTGTTGATGGTCTGCTGGACCAGCACGCTGCGATAGGGCGACGTGGCCACGACCTGGGAAGCCCCATAGAAGGGACTCGCATTGCCGCCCAAGTGGCCGGCGGCTGTGTCGTCCCACACGCCGTAGAACGACTGCGGGGACGTGCTGGTGGCATCGCTTTCGTCAAACAGCTTGCCCGTGCCGAACAGCACCACATAGCCCTGGCTGGGGTGGGCAATCACCATCGGCGAGGCGGTGATGGGTTGCGGCGTGCCGCTGGCGTCGAGCGCACGGAACAGCGGCTGGCCACCGAAGGAGACCTTCCAAGTGCTGGTGTCAGCACCGTTGCCGAAATCGAAACGCCACAGATTGCCTTGCAGGTCCCCGGCATAGGCCGCATAGACCTCCTGGTGGGCGTTGCGCAGCAGGTAGACCCCACCCAGGCCGTTGGCGCCAGTGGCAGGCACCTGGATGGATTTGACGACCGCACCGGTCTGCACGTCGACCACCAGCAGCGCAGCGCCACCATTGCTGCTGTAGGCGCCGTTGCCCACGAAGGCGTACCAGCCGGAGTGACCGGTGAGCGTTCCCCCCTGGATAGGACCGACGCGGATGTCGCCGATGACGTAGCCCAGGTCCGGATGCCCGGACAACTCCCACTGCACGTTGTCCGCCCCCAGCCCGGCGGAAGGATCGGCCGTGGGCAGGTTCAGGGCAAAGATGTCCCGTCCGCCGGCACCCATGCTGCCGATCAACACATTGGTCCAGCGCGCGCTGCTCTCGCCACGCGGCTGAATGAAGGCATCCGACTCCACCGTCGGCCCATCCACGAAGAAGCGGTGGTAGTTGCTGTCGCTGCCGTAAGTCTTCTCGGCCACCGTGGCGTAGTGCCCGAAGCCCAGCCGCGGCAGGAAGCCGAAAACCTCCTTGCCCGTCGAGCCCTTGAACAGGTGGAAGATGCCTGCATTGGCGCCCACGGCCACCACGCCCTCGGCGCGATTCGCCTTGGCGGCCACGTAGTCGGCGTAGCCGCCCTGCCAGTTGCTGTTGCTCAGCAGGTCATAGCCCAGGTTCACCAGGTTCTTCACATACACCGGCGGGGAGTTGATGAAGTCGCCAAGCAACTGACCGCCACGGGCACGGTAGGTCGAGGCAGCCCCCTCGTTGGAGGTGTCTCCGCGGATGTAGTTGATGAGCTTGTCCGCTTCAGTTGCCGTCGAGGCGATCAGGGCCTTGCCGCTGGCATCCACCCCGCCGGTCGCGGCCGTGCTGAACGCCTCCGGCTCGGAACCGCTCCAGGTGAACAGATTGCGGTCCGTGAAGGCGGGCAGAGCCGACGAAGCCTTCCAGACCGGGGTGGTGCCGATCACGTTGCCGTTGGTGTCGAGCTTGTAGGCCAGCACATCGCCGTACCAGGCCCCCGACTTGTACTCCGGCACGAACTTGATGTTGTCCAGCACCAGGGTGGAGGCCACGGTGGCCACACCCGATTCCCGCGCGGTGTTGCCCACGGCCTTGCCGAAGGCGGCCGAGAGCGCATTGGTCAGCTCGGTCACGTTCTTGACCGAGTTGAAGTCACCGCCCGTGTTGACCGCGGCATGCCACAGGTCATCGATCTTCTGCGGATTGCCCTTGCTCGGGTCGGGCCAGGTGGCCGTGCCCTTGGTGAGCGCCGCCAGCGTGGAGGCCTTGGCCGTGTCCGAGGAGGCATCCAAGGTGCCCTTCACGCCAATGCCCACCGTGAACTGCGTCAGGTGCTGCCAGAAGGCGATGTCACCATCGATCGGAGCCACCTTGTTCGCAATCGTGGGGTCCAGATCCTCGATGTACCAGCGCATGGCTGCGTCGGCCAGCGTGTTGGTGTACTTGTTGGGCGCATCGGTGAACGGCCGGCCCGGGGTGTAGGTGTAGGGGCTGTAGTTGCCCGGGTTCTGGTCGGGCTTGGACTCGTCGTAGGGATAGCTGAAGGTGCTGGCGGTGGTGTCCTTGTCCCCCGCGGCGGTGTAGTTGTCGTTGTAATAGCCGTCGGTCGTCAGCACATTGACCGCGCGCCGGCAAGCCAGCTTGGCATTGCCAGGCGCCGACGTGGCGCCCGGCGTGGTCATCCAGGGGCTGTAGGAATCGGTGCGCTTGTAGAAGTACTTGCCCACGCCGTCCAGGGCCGTGCGCAAGGGCGTGGAGGGCCAGGATTGGATGCCCTGCACGCCGGTCAGCACAGCCTCCAGCTGCGTGGCGTCCAGTTGCTTGACGCCCAGCTCGACGATCGAGAAGGTCTTGCTGGCGCCTGCACCGTCCACGGCGGTGGCGTTGGACTTGTTGATGCGGCCCCAGCCGGCCCGCAACTTGTCCTTGAAGTTGAAGAAGGACTCGGTGACCGCCGCCTTGGCCATCGACTCGCGCATGCGGTAGTAGGTGAACCAGTTGGCGAAATTGCGCAGTTCCTCGGCCTGGGTGCACTTGGTGCCCGCGCAGTCGATGCGATCCGCGGACTTCACATCCGGCGCATAGGGTCCATCCACGTTGTTGACATCGTAGAGGACGAAGCTGCCGGTGGAGTCAGGCTTGGCGCCGGGCTTCAGGCGGTAATAGATGCCCGGACTGAAGCTGCGCTTGCTGCTGCCGGCAGAGTAGTTCGCGGCCGTGCACCAAGTCGTGGTGATGTTTCGTTTGGTCACCAGATCGAAGGTGGCGGGGTTCAAACCGGTGGTCACCGGGTCCCAGGGCGCGGCCTTGGCGTTGGTGATGTCCGCCATGCGCACCCCGGAACCATTCGCAGCCGGTTTGGGCTTCAGCCAGGGCTGATAACGGACTTCGGGGTTGTACCAGATGGTGTTGATGTCCGGGGAACGGAACCAGCGCTGATAAAGGCTGTTCGATCCAGCCTCGGCAGGAACATAGCATTGACCATAGGTCGTGCCTTTGCGCGGGTCTCCCGGGAACCCGGCCACCCAGTAGCTGATGAGCGAGACATTGACGCCGTTGACCGAGAACGTCCCCTCAGGCATGGCGTCGGACAGCATGGAGCCCGAGTCGTCGATCGTGATCATCACGTTCGGCGGAGGGGTGGAGCCGGACTGGCTGGTCAGCGGCTTCTGCGAGGGCTCGGTGGCCCAGGCGGCGCAGGCTGCCACCGCAGCCAGCAGACTGACCCCGGCCTTCATCCCGGCCGCAAGCCGGGGCGAGACGAACACATGGCTGCCGATGTCTTGATGCATTTTCATCTGACCACTCCCTGATGCCGGACCCCGAAGCGGCGGCTCAGTTGAACCTCAACATGGACTGCAACCAGACGACGGAACCTGCGGTGGTCCGCCCAGTGCTGTCCTGCTGGTAATCGGGGCTGAAGCCCCGTGCGGTGACCAGCACCACCTGGGTGGTGCCGTCGTTCAGAAAGGTGTATTCCGGCAAGCACTGCGGGCTGGGCGGCTTGACCGGGCTGTCGACCGACACCAGCACCGTATCGGGCACCGTGACGGCCACGGCCCCGCCGCCGAACCAGTTGGTGAAGGTGTCCCAGCGTGTGGGCCGGCCGTTGGCGGGATTGCCGTCGTCGTCGGACAAGGCGGGCAGGATGAAGGTGGTCGTTCCGGCTTTGATCTCGGCATCGGCCTGCCGCTCGCAGTAGCGCAGCGCCAGTTCGGCCGACTGCTGGGCCAGGCTCTGGGAGCGGGCGTTGTTGGCGATCAGGTCGGAGGTCAGCGAGCCGCGGATGACCGACACGGACATCAGGGCGATGATCACGAGCATCACCAAGGCCACGATCAGGGCCACGCCCTGCTCGGCCCGGCCACCCACTCTGGAACTGGAACGCGAAGTCATCACAGCGCGGTCCCCCTGCGGTTCTGGATCACGAAG
Organism: Ideonella dechloratans; assembly: GCF_021049305.1. GTDB lineage: Bacteria > Pseudomonadota > Gammaproteobacteria > Burkholderiales > Burkholderiaceae_C > Ideonella > Ideonella dechloratans. The sequence goes on along the minus strand of NZ_CP088081.1, from coordinate 1,294,664 downwards.
GTGGAGGTGAAGCTGCGGTACATGCGACGATCGTCGGGCGTCGTCGGATCGGCGAAGGGATCGCAGCCCTGGTAGGGGGTGGGCGCGTCCAGCACCTCGTCGGCACTGCGCACCACCAGGCACACCCGCACCGACACCACACGCGGCCAGGCCCCGGCGGCTTCAACCTCGGTGGCCGTCTTGTAGGACGCCGCCACGTGCCCCCCGGCCGGCGCCACGCCGTAAGTAATCTGCATGTCGGAAACGTTTTCCACCAGCGCCTGACCATTGGCATTGCCCGGCCCCAGGCAATACAGCGCGTTGTCGTTGATGTAGAAGCGGCTGTAGGACAGGTAGTAGCCGCTGGTCAGCGTCAGCGTGTTGCCCAGGCAATCCATCGGCGTCTTCACGCCGGCCACCAGCTTGGTGATGCTGTTGAACTCGTTGGCCTCGTAGGCCACGGCCAGAGCGTTCTTGCCACTGCCGCTGCAAGCCAGCGAGCCGATGGGCTGCGTCATGTCCGTGAAATCAGTGTCGCAGCCACGCACCCAGTCGCTGGTGGACGCGTTGTAGGTGAAGCCCGTGCCCGTGCCCGCCGCTCCGCCGGTGGGGGCGCTGTAGGCTGCCGCATTGACCTGACTGCGCAGCACGCCCATGGCGGCGCTGGCGTCTTCGGTGATCTGGGACAGGGCCCGTCCCACGCCGGTGGTGCGGCTGGAGCCGAGGTAGCCGGAATACATCGCTGCCAGCACCACCAGACCAATGGCCATGGCCACCATGAGCTCGACCAGGGTGAAGCCACGCAGCGCGCGCAAGGAGGATGACATCTTCATTTTCATGTCCTCACAGCCCCACGCGGAAGTGCATGCAGCGGGGGCTGCCTTCCGTCGAGAAATCCGGGGGACAACCGTCCTTGCCGGCCACGTTGGTGGCGTTGTTCACGCCGGTGACCGCGGCCGAATCGGCATCGGTCTCGCGCCAGATCACCCAGACGTCGTACAAGGTGAAGTCCCCGTTGGCGCTGATGTAGCCAGTGCCGTTGGGCAGGGCCTTGAACAAGGCCGCCTGCCATTGGGCCACGTCCACCGCCGCCATCTCGGCCGGGGTGCAGGCGTTGGCGTCAGCGCAGGTGGCAGCGGTCGGAATGCCGGTGGCCAAGGTCTTCGGGGTGAGCTGCCCGTACACCGTGCCCGCCGCCTTGCCAAAGTTGGCCCGCATGCGGTCGGCCAGATCGTTGGCCAGCAGGGTGGCCACGGACCGGAACTCGGAGGTCTTGCCGAAGCGGGTGGAGGTGCTGAGCAAACCCGCCATCGCCAACATGCCCAGTGACACGACCAAGATCGCCACCAGCACCTCGATCAGGGCCACGCCCCGCTGGCCCCGGCGGCCTGTGCGCTTCAACATGAACTGCCGCTCCCCTTCTTGAGCTGGATCTGACCTGCCACCGTGACGCAGACATGCTGGACGTTGGCGGTGTAGGTGCTGCTGCTCGTGTCGGACACATTGGGCGTCACGGTGAACGCCATGGCGTTGCCCGCCAGACCGTTGGCCTCGAAAGTCACCGAGGCGGCGCCGCCGTCTTCGGCCAGCCCCCCGATGGATGCCGGCGGTGCCCCGACCTTCAGCACGATGTCGTTGGCACCCACGGTGGCGTCCCGGTCGGTGTCCACGAACACCAGCCAGCCGGACTTCCAGTCTTCACCACAGTCGGGCGACGCCGCATTGGGGTCGCTGGTGGCACAGATGGTCACCGGCGCCAGCCGCTTGAGCGACTCGGAACGCGCCAGGCGGATCGCCTGCATCAATTGATCGGCCCCACCCGCCGAAGAGCGCGCCGCCAGGAAGGATTGCATGGACGGCACCGCCACCATCGCCAGGATGGCGGCCACCGCCAGGGTCACCATCAACTCGACCAGCGTGAGCCCGCGCTGAGGCGCAAGGCCGCGGGCGCGCGTGGGGAAAGTCAGCGTGGGGGCAAACATGTCGGAATGTTGCCGACGTGTTTCCACATTGCGCAGACGGTCCGGACGAACGGCCGCCGAGTCCGGACAAGCGGTGCCGAACGGGCGAGTCTCCGGCTCTCAAGCGCAGTCGTCCGCCTCGGTCAGCCGCACCCGGCCCGGCTTGTTGACGCAGAGCAGCAGACTGCCGGGCACGCCCCGGGTGTCCGGCGCTTGGCCGGGCGGCACGTACCGGAAATGCGAGGCAGCATTGGTGGAGAAACCGAGCGGATGGAAGCTGATGGACCTCAGGGTGGCGGTGACCGTGCCGGCCAGCGCACGGTGCTGGTGCACGATGAGCACCGGATCGTCCTCGTCACGGTTGCCGCTGCCATTGCGGTCCAGAAACGCCAGCCAGCCCTCGCTCCAATCCTTTCCGGATGCCCTGCAACGCGGCCGGCCCGTCTCGTCGGGCAGGGCGTCCAGCGCGCACAACACCACCACCTCGCCGCGGCGCATCGCCTCGGACCGGGCCCGGTGCACCCCCTCCCGGAACTGGGTGGCCTCGGCCACGATGGCCTGCCGATGCAGCGCGGCCTGCATGGAAGGCACCACCACCCCCATCAACACGGCCGCGACGCCGGCCACCACGGTGGATTCCAGCAGGGTCACGCCCCGCTGCGCCTGCCGGCGCCCTCCCGCCACCCCTCGCCTGTGAACCATGTCCGCCCCTCCGCCAGGCTCTGCCGAGCCCCACCTGTTTCACGATGCGACCGATTCTGGGAAGTGCGGAGCAGGCGCGTCACTCCCTCCTCGGTGGGCCCACCTTTGGGGGGAGAATCCCCACAGCCAGATGATGGCGCCGCCCGACCCAGCCCCATGCCCCAGCCTTCTTCCCTCGTGTTCACCCCGCAGGACGCCGTCTTCATGGCGCGCGCTCAGGCCCTGTCGGAATCGGCGGTCGGCCTGACCGAGCCGAATCCGCGGGTGGGCTGCGTCATCACCTCGGAGGACGGCCAGCTGCTGGGCGAAGGCCACACCCAGCCTGCGGGGCAGGCCCACGCGGAAGTGATGGCCCTGCGAGACGCCGCCGCCCGGGGCCACGAGGTGCGCGGCGCCACCGCCTATGTGACCCTGGAGCCCTGCGCCCACCATGGCCGCACCCCGCCCTGCTGCGACGCCCTGGTGGCCGCCGGCGTGGCTCGCGTGGTGGTGGCCGCGGGCGACCCCAACCCCCTGGTCAACGGCCAGGGCCTGGCCCGGCTGCGGGCCGCCGGCGTCACGGTGGTCAACAGCCCCCCCGAGCACGCGGTGGCGGCGGAAGAGCTCAATGTGGGCTTCTTCCACCGCATGCGCACGGGGCGGGCCTGGGTGCGCCTGAAGGTCGCGGCGTCCCTGGATGGCCGCACCGCGCTGGACAACGGCGTGAGCCAATGGATCACCGGCCCGGACGCCCGGCGCGACGGCCATGCCTGGCGGCGGCGTGCGGGCGCCCTGCTCACCGGTGTGGGCACGGTGCTGGCCGACGACCCCCGGCTGGATGTGCGGCTGGTGGACACCCCCAGGCAACCGCTGCGCGCCGTCGTGGATGCCCGGCTCGACACCCCGCCCTCCGCACGTCTTTTCGAGGCGGACGGCCCGCTGGTGTTCTATGTCGCCCATCCCGACCCGGCGCGACAGGCGGCCATTGCCGATCGCGGTGCCGAAATCGTCGCGCTGCCGGGTGCCGCCGGCCGGGTGGATCTGGCGGCCGTGCTTGCCGACCTGTCGAGCCGCCCTCTCAACGAACTCCACATCGAAGCCGGCCCGCGCCTGAACGGCAGCCTGATCGCCGCCGACCTGGTGGACGAGTGCCTGGTCTACTTGGCGCCGCTGCTCCTGGGCCAGGGCCGGGGCATGGCCGCCCTGCCGACACTGGACGCCCTTGACGGCGCCTGGCGTTATGCATTTCACGATCAGGCCCGCGTCGGCGACGATCTGCGGCTGCTGCTGCGACGCCGGGCAGCCACGCCGACCTGACAGCCCGCCTACAATCTGGGGATGCCCATCTCCCCTGTTCCCGAGCTGGTGGCCGAACTGGCCGCCGGTCGCATGGTGATCCTGGTCGACGAAGAAGACCGTGAGAACGAAGGCGACCTGATCCTGGCCGCCGACCATGTCACCCCCGAAGCGATCAACTTCATGGCCAAGTTCGGCCGGGGCTTGATCTGCCTGACGCTGACCCGCGAACGCTGCGAAAAGCTGCACCTGCAGCCGATGACGGTGCGCAACGGCGCCCCGCATGGCACCGCCTTCACCGTGTCCATCGAGGCGGCCGAGGGCGTGACCACCGGCATCTCCGCCGCCGACCGGGCCCGCACCGTGCAGGCCGCCGTGGCGCGCGACGCCAAGGCCAGCGACCTGGTGCAGCCCGGCCACATCTTCCCCTTGCAGGCCCAGGATGGCGGCGTGCTGATGCGCGCCGGTCACACCGAAGCGGGTTGCGACCTGGCCGCCATGGCCGGCCTGACCCCCGCGGCCGTCATCTGCGAGGTGATGAACGACGACGGCACCATGGCCCGCCTGCCCGACCTGCAGCGCTTTGCCGAGGAACATGGCCTGAAGATCGGCACCATCGCCGACCTGATCCAGTACCGCAGCCGCAACGAAACCCTGGTCAGCCGGGTGGGCCAGCGCCCCCTGCAGACGGCCCAGGGTACCTTCGACAGCCATGTGTTCCGCGACCGCTCCGGCGGCGTGCACCTGGCCCTGACCGTGGGCCAGTGGGCCCCCGGCGAGGAGGTGCTGGTGCGGGTGCACGAACCCCTGTCCGTGCTGGACATGCTGGACGCCGGCCCTTGCGCCCACTCCTGGCCGCTGCCCCAGGCCCTGGACACGCTGCAGCGCGCCGGCAAGGGCGTGGCCGTCCTGCTGAACTGCGGCAAGGACAGCGGCGACGCCCTGCTGGACCGCCTGCTGCCCGGCGATGAGCCTCGCGCCCCGCATGCGGTGGACCTGCGCACCTACGGTGTGGGCGCCCAGATCCTGCGCACCGTGGGCGTGAGCCGCATGAAGCTGCTGGCCAGCCCGCGCCGCATGCCCAGCATGACCGGCTACGGCCTGGAAGTGACCGGCTTCGTCCGCCCCGACGACCAACCCTGAGCCCGGAAGAACACCCATGCAAGACGCTGACAAGGGACAGAGCGGTTCGCTGGACGGCCAGGGGCTGACCATCGGGATCGTGCGGGCCCGCTTCAACGACGCCATCACCAGCAAGCTGGCCGAATGCTGCCTGGCCGAGCTGGCCGCCTGCGGCGTGCGCGCCGAGGACATCCAGCAGCTGACCGTGCCCGGCGCCCTGGAGGTGCCGCTGGCCCTGCAGGCCCTGGCCGACAGCGACGACTACGACGCGCTGATCGCCCTGGGCTGCATCATCCGCGGCGAGACCTACCACTTCGAGCTGGTGTCCAACGAGAGTGGCGCGGGCGTGACCCGCGTCAGCCTGGACCACCAGATCCCCATTGCCAACGCCATCCTCACGGTCGAGAACGAAGCCCAGGCCTGGGCCCGCACCGAAGAGAAGGGTCGCGACGCTGCGCGCGTCGCCATCGAGATGGCCAACCTGATGAACGAACTGCCGTGAGCGCGACCTCCCCCACCCCGGCCCGCCCCGCCCCCAAGCGCGCGGCCCCCAAGTCTGCCCGCCGCCGTTCGCGCGAGCTGGCCCTGCAGGGCCTCTACGAATGGCTGATTTCCGGTGCCGAGGCCGGCACCATCGATGCCCACATGCGCGAACAGGGCGACTTCGAACGTGCCGACCAGGCCCACTTCGACGCGCTGCTGCACGGCTGCATCGCCGAAGCGGCCGACCTGGACGGCGTGCTGGGCGCCCATGCGGACCGCCCCACCACCGAGCTGTCGCCGGTGGAACATGCCGTGTTGCTGATCGGCGCCTACGAGCTCAAGCACTGCCTGGACGTGCCCTACAAGGTCGCCATCAACGAAGCGGTGGAACTGGCCAAGAGCTTCGGCGGCACCGACGGCCACAAGTATGTCAACGGCGTGCTCGACAAGGCGGCCCTGGCGCTGCGTCCGGCCGAGACCAGCGCCGCGCGGCGCTGACGCCCCCCTCCCCCGTGATCCTTCGCCGGGGGCCTGGCGCCTCCAGGCGACCCTGTCTGCCATGAAGCTCGCCCGCCGCCTCGACCACATCGCCCCCTTCTACGTCATGGAGTGCGCCAAGGCGGCGTCGGAGATCGCCCGCCTGCCCGAGTGCGACCCGGCCCAGGGCGGCACGCCGATGATCTACCTGAACATCGGCGAGCCGGATTTCACCGCGCCGCCGGCCGTGCAGGCGGCCGCCGAGGCCGCCATCCGCGCCGGCCGCACCCAGTACACCGACGCCAACGGTCTGCCCGCCCTGCGCGAGGCACTGTCCGGCTGGTACCGCCAACGCTTCGGCCTGGACATCGCGCCCGAGCGCTTCGTCATCACGGCCGGTGCCTCCGGCGCGCTGCAGCTGGCCAGCCTGGCCCTGTTCGAACCGGGTGACGAGGTGCTGATGCCCGACCCCGCCTATCCCTGCAACCGGCACTTCGTGGCAGCCGCAGGCGCCACCGCCGTCTCGCTGCCGGCCGGTCCGGAGCAGCGCTTCCAGCTGGATGCCCGCATGGTGGCCGAGCACTGGACGCCCGCCACCCGCGGCGTGCTGCTGGCCTCGCCATCCAACCCCACCGGCACCTCCATCGCCCCCGACGAACTGGCCGCCATCGTGCGCGAGGTGCGCCAGCGCGGCGGCGTGACGGTGGTGGACGAGATCTACCTGGGCCTGTCCTACGACGAACGCTTTGGCCACAGCGCCCTGGCCCTGGGCGAGGACATCATCTCGATCAACAGCTTCTCGAAGTACTTCGGCATGACCGGCTGGCGCCTGGGCTGGCTGGTGGTGCCCACCGCCCTGGTGCCTGCACTCGAGAAATTGCAACAAAACCTCTACATCTGTGCCTCGTCTGTGGCCCAGCATGCCGCCCTGGCCTGCTTCCAGCCCGACACCCTGGCCGAGTTCGAGCGGCGCCGCCAGGCCTTCCGCGAGCGGCGCGACTTCATCGTGCCGGCGCTCAATGCAATGGGGCTGAACGTGCCGGTCATGCCCGACGGTGCCTTCTACGCCTGGGCCGACTGCAGCCGCTACACCGACAGCAGCTGGGACTTCTGCCTGCGCGCCATGCGTGAAGCCCATGTGGCCCTCACCCCCGGGCGGGATTTCGGCCCCGCCGCAGCGGAACGCTACGTGCGTCTGTCCTTCGCCAGCAGCCTGGAACAGTTGCAGGAGGCGGCTCGCCGCCTCTCACAATTCGTTGCAAGCTGATCCAGGGGAGACCGTTTCCTTTGTGTCAATCCCGGGGCGCTCCGCCCCGGAATTGCTTATCCTCCGCCACCATGTCGTGGAATCCGTTCAAGACGCGTCAAAGCAGTACCGATAGCGCCTCGTCGGTCTTTCAGCGCACGGTCATCGAAGACCGTGACCGCAGCCAGTTCGATGCCCTGCACGCCTTGCTCCAGCAAGAGGAGGCGCCGGGGGAGCTGGGTACGGTGGGGCGCTACGAGCTGCGCACCATCCTGGGCGAGGGTGGGCTGGGCACCGTGTACGGTGCCTGGGATCCCCTGCTCTCTCGACGCGTCGCGGTGAAGATGCTCAAGCGCCAGGTGGTGGACGAAGCCCCCGCCACGGCCGGCATGTCCTCGGCCGCCGAGCTGGTGCTCAACGAGGCCCGGGCGGCTGCGCGGCTGTCGCACCCGCACATCGTGACGGTCTTCGATGCGGGCGCCTCACCCGAAGGCATCTACATCGCCATGGAGACCCTGCAGGGCATGGACCTGCGGCAGCTGCTGCGCCAGGGCTGGCGCCCCAATCCGCAGGAAGCCGCCAGCCTGGTGCGGCGGGTGGCCGAGGCCCTGGCCTATGCCCACGGCAAGGGCGTGATCCATTGCGACATCAAGCCGGCCAACATCTTCATGGTCGATCGGCGCATGCCCAAGGTGCTGGACTTCGGCATCGCCCGGCTGGCGCGTGGCGACGGCAGCGCCGTGCAGGCCGCCTCGATCGGCTCGCCGCACTACCTCTCGCCGGAGCAGTTGCGCCAGCAGCCCATCGACCGGCGCTGCGATGTCTACTCGCTGGGCATCGTGCTGTTCGAACTGCTCACCGGCCGCGCACCCTACGTCGGTCGGTCGATGGAAGAGATCATCGACGCCGTGCTCACCTCACCACAGCCGGTGGCCTGCCAGTGGAATCCGCAGGCCCCCGACGGGCTCTCGGCCATCGCCGCCCAGGCCATGGCCCGCAACCCGGATGCCCGCTTTCCCTCGGCCCGCCACATGGCCAATGCGCTACGGGAATGGAAGCACAGCCAGGATCCGGACCTGGAAGCCACCCAACCCATCCGCCGCGGTCTGTTCGGCTGGCTGCGGGGCGATCGCAGCTGAACAGGGCCCGCTGCTGCTGCGCTGCAGCGGTGGGCGTATCATCGCGGCTTCGCATGTCCGAACCCACGACAGCCCCGCTTTTCCGCTTCCCCGTGCGCATCTACTGGGAAGACACCGACGCCGGTGGGGTGGTGTTCTACGCCAACTACCTCAAGTTCTTCGAGCGCGCCCGCACCGAGTGGCTGCGCGCGGCCGGCATCGGCCAGCAGGATTTGCGCGAGCGCAGCGGCGCTCTGTTCGTGGTGGCATCGACCCGGCTGCGCTACCTGTCTCCCGCGCGGCTCGATGACGCGTTGATCGTCACTGTGGACCGCGCCGAACCCGGCCGGGCCCGCATGAGCGTGTTCCAGCAAGCCTGGCGAGGCGACACCCTGCTGTGCGAAGGCGAGATCGAGATCGCCTGCGTGGACCAGGCCAACTTCCGCCCCCGCCGCATCCCTTCCGACGTCCTCTCACGCCTTTTCCCATGAACCAGGACCTCTCCATCGTCTCCCTGCTGATGCACGCCAGCCTGATCGTGCAGTTGGTGGTCACCGCGCTGCTGCTCATCTCGCTGGCCAGCTGGAGCGTCATCTTCTCGAAGGTGGTGGGCTTGTCCCGCACCCGCGAGCGCGACGGCAGCTTCGAGCAGGAGTTCTGGTCCGGCCGCAACCTCAACGAGCTCTACCGCGCCGCCAGCAACAAGCCCGACACCGGTCCGATGGAGCGGCTGTTCGCCAGCGGCATGCGCGAGTTCATGAAGCTGCGCGAACGCCAGCTCGACGCCGGCAGCCAGCTCGACGGCGCCCGCCGTGCCATGAAGGCCACCCTGCAGCGCGAGCTCGACGCGCTGGAAGGCAGCATCGGCTTCCTGGCCTCGGTGGGCTCCATCAGCCCCTATGTGGGCCTGTTCGGCACGGTGTGGGGGATCATGCACGCCTTCGTCGGCCTGTCCAACCTGCAGCAGGTCACCCTGTCCACCGTGGCCCCCGGCATTGCCGAGGCGCTGGTGGCCACGGCCATCGGCCTGTTCGCGGCCATTCCCGCCGTGCTGGCCTACAACCACTTCGCCCGCACCATCGACCGCATCGCCATCCAGCTCGAGAGCTTCGTCGAGGAGTTCTCCAACATCCTGCAGCGCAATGTCGGCAGCGCCGGTGGCGCGACGACCCACTGAGCGAGGAGCCTCGAGATGCCTGGAGTCGCTCCCCGCGGCGGTGGCCGCCGGCGCCGTTCGATGAACGAGATCAACATGGTCCCGTTCATCGACGTGATGCTGGTGCTGCTCATCATCTTCATGGTCAGCGCCCCGATGATCACCACCGGCGTGGTGGACCTGCCCAGCGTGGGCAAGGCCAAGGCCCGCCCGCAGAGCGTGGTCGAGATCATCGTGCAGAGCGACGACAAGCTGCAGTTCAAGATCGACAAGGGCGAGGCCCAGACCACCACCCTGAACGCCCTGGCCGACCAGGTGCTGGGCGCCCAGGCGGGCAGCGACAACGTGCCGGTCATCATCTCGGCCGACAAGCAGGTGCGCTACGAGAGCGTGGTGAAGGTGATGGACACCTTGCAGCGCCGCGGCGTGCAACACGTGGGGCTGTCGGTCCGCCAGGGAGGCTGATGCCGTGAGCAGCCCGCTGCAGCCCCTGGCCACGCCGCGCGAGGCCCTGCACCCGCCCACCGCGGACAGCCCGCGCACGGGCTGGGTCATGTCCCTGCTGGCCCATGCCCTGCTGGTGCTGGCCCTGACGCTGGGCGTGCAATGGCACACCGCCGACCCGGAAGGGGTGAGCGCGGAACTGTGGTCGGCCGTGCCGCAGATCGCGGCCGCCCCGCTGGGTCAGGCCGATGGCCAGCCGCAGCCCCAGCCCACGCCGCCCCAGGACACCGCGGCCCAGGAGCAGGCACAGCAGCAGGCCCAGGCCGCTGCCGAGCAGGCTGCAGCCCAACAGGCCGCACAGCAGGCCGCCCAGCAGAAGGCGGCCCGGGCCGCACAGGCTGCCGCCGAAAAGGCTGCCGAGAAGGCGGCGGAGAAGGCCGCCGCCGAGAAGGCGCAGGCAGAACGTGAGGCCGAGCTGGCCCGCGAACGCGACCAACGTGCCTGGGAAAAGCGCCAGCAGGCCGAGCGCGACGCCCGGGAGAAGGAGAAGGCCGCCCAGGCCAAGGCCGCCGAGGAGAAGGCTGCCAAGGACAAGGCCGCCCGGGAGGCGCAGGCGGCCAAGGAGAAGGCCGACAAGGCCGCGAAAGACAAGGCAGCCAAGGAGCAGGCCGCGAAGGAGCAGGCCGCCAAAGAGCAGGCCGCTAAGGAGAAGGCCGACAAGGCGCGCCAGGCCAAGCTGGCCGAGGCCGCCCGCCAGGATCAGCTGCGCCGCATGGCCGCCCAGCTCGGCAGCCCCACCGGCGTGGCCGGCGCCAACGGCGCCCAAGGCAGCACCGGCACGGCCCAGCGCACGTCCGGCCCTTCGGCCAACTATGCGGGCCGCATCGTGGCCTACGTCAGGCCCAAAATCGTTTCACTCGACAGCATCGACGGCAACCCGCGCGCAGTGGTGGAGGTGCGCTGCGCGCCGGACGGCACGATCATCGGCCGGCGCCTGACCCATTCCAGCGGCAACCGCGACTGGGACGAAACGGTGCTGCGCGCCATCGACCGCACCGGCAAGCTGCCGCGCGATGTGGACGGCACCATTCCGCCGACGATGGAGATCGGCTTCACGCCGAAGGACTGAGGCGGCGGCGCAGCCAGGCGTCTGCCGACCAGGCCCCCGACCCCCACAGCACCAGCGCCAGCAACAGGCTGCCCCAGAACTGGTGCTGGGTCAGGGCCGCCGCGGCGATGTCCGTCAGGCTGATGGCGGCCACCACGTTCACCACGCTCAGGCCGGCCGCCGCAAAGCGCCCGGCCAGGCCCATCACCAACAGCACCGGCAGCACCAGTTCCCCAGTGGTGCCGGCCACGGCGGCCACATCGGGCGGCAACAGGGGCACGTGGTATTCGTCCTGGAACAGCGCCAGCGTGATGTCCCAGTCGCGCAGCTTGGTCAGCCCGGAGCGGAAAAACACCGAGCCCACATACAGCCGGGCAGCCAGTTGGGCCGGGGCCTGCAGCGCCCGCAGCGTGGCCTCCACCGGCCGCCACAGGGCCTGGCCACGTTCAATCATCGACAAGTTCATGGTTCTTCATCCTCGTCATGCAGGCTGCCCGGCGCCGCGGTGCTGACCGCGCGCCACCAGCCCTCGGCCAGCGCATCGCGCAGCCAGTCCTGAAAGTTCCCGGGCGCGGCCCGGGTCAAGGCTTCTCCCAGGTTGTCGCCCGCCAGCAAGCGGTGCGTGAAACGGGCCTGGTCGGCGGGCAGAGCCCGCACCGCCACCTGCCAACCCACCCGCCGAACCAAAGCCCACTCGCAGGGCATCGGCGGATCTTCCGACCCGGGCGGCGGCATTGGCTGCGCCGCGCACCAACGCGCCCACACCTGCGGACTGCAGGGCAGCAGCGCCAGACCGGGCTGGGGCAAGAGCCACAGCGCCTCGGGCGGTGTGGTCTGCAACGCGTCCAGGCCCTGAGGCAGGCCGGGCACGGGGTCCGCCGCGCGGGCAGCCACGTGCACGGCCCACTCCAGTGCCGCCAGGCTCGCGTGCTCGGTGCCGGTCCCCGGTCCCTCCGAGGCCAGGGCCTCGGGCAAGGCGGCGCCCCAGCGGGCCAGATCGCCCCGACGGGGCGGTGTCTGGCACCAATGCTGCCAGGCCAGGGCCTCGAACTCGACCTCGCCCAGCCAGGCTGCCAGCACCGGGTAGGCCCCCGCCAGCGCCCGCCGTGCGGTGGCCCGTGCGTGGCGCTGGTGGGCCAGCAGCCCGACGCGGTGGCCAGCCCAGCCCGCAGGCAACGGGCCGTGACCGGCCCGGATGGCCGCCAGCAGCTGCGCCTGGCGTTCCTGCTCCAGGCGCAGGGCCTGGGGGGTGAGTGCCGCCGGGTTCAGGCAGCTTGGGGCAGAGGCGTCCATGGCGAACTCCAGGGCTGGGGCCGGCAGGTGGCCACGCGGTCCGCCTCCTGCAGCAGGGTGTCGAAGTCGGGCAGGGCGGTGTCCCACTCGATCAGTGTGGGCACCGGGCCCAGGCGATGCAGGGCATGGCGGTACACGGCCCAAACCGACTCGCTCACCGCGCTGCCGTGGTCGTCCACCACCAGCGGCCCGCTGGCGTCGTGTCCGGCCAGGTGGATCTCGTCGACGCTGTGCGCATCGATCGCATCCACCCAGGCGCAGGCCTGGGCCACCGGGTCGGCCGCACCTCGGTTCAGGGCATTGACCACCAGGTTGTTCAGGTCCAGCAGCAGGCGGCAGCCTGTCATGCGGGTCAGGGCGTTGAAGAAGGCCGGCTCGGCGATCTCGTCGTCGTCACGCCAGAGGCAGGCGCTGATGTTCTCCACCGCCAGCACCCGCCCCAGCCGCTGCTGGACCTGGTCCACATGCCGGGCCATCAGGGCCAGCGAGGCGGGGTTGAGGCCGATGGGCAGCAGGTCCCCGGCATGGGCCCAGCCCGCGTCCGTGCCGGGGCCATGGGTGAAGGCGGCATGATCGGACACATGGCGCGGCCGGAAATCGGCGACGAGTTCGGCCAGGCGGTCCAGGTGCCAAGGGTCCAACCCGCTGGCCGAGCCCAGCCCGAGGCCGACGCCGTGCAGGCTCAGCGGGTGGTGCTCGGCCGCCGCGCGCAGCGCGGCGCGGGCTTCCCCGCCGAGGGCGAAGAAGTTCTCGCTGTGGACTTCGATGAAGCCCAGCGCCGGCCGGCGCTGCAGCAGATCCCGCGCATGCGGGGCCCTCCAGCCGATGCCGATGGAGGGGCTGGCCACGGTTGCCCTCACTTGCCGCCCCTGGCACCCGCCTTGACCTCGTCCAGCGTGCGGCCGCCCTTGGCGTGGCAGCTGCCCTTGGCCACGTAGTTCCACTCGTCGGCGCCCTTGTCCACCGTTGCCAGGCCGGCGCAGGAGTGGGATCCCGAGAGGTTGGCGCAGTCGTTCGCCCCCGCCTTGGCGATGCCGAAGCACTTTTCCTTGGCCCCCGTTTCGGCGTGGGCGGAAGCGCCCAGGCCCATGGCCAGCACGGCAGTCAGGGCGGAAGACACGAGCAGATGGTTCGAAGACATGGAAAGCTCCAGGAGTGAGAAAGGTTGCGAAGGCCGCGCCCCTTGCGCCGCCGTTCATCCGGTGGTCGCGGCAGATCCCCGATTCCTTACACTGGGTGTGTTGTGACTCCTGTTTCGCGCATGGCCGACGATTTCCAGCGCGCCGTCGAGGCGCTGCGCCCGCAACTGATGCGCTATGCCCGCACCCAGCTGCGCAACGAAGCCTGGGCCGAGGATGCCGTGTCGGACACGCTGCTGGCCGCCCTGGAGCGGCCCCAGGCCTTTGCGGGCCAGTCGCAGCTCAAGACCTGGTTGGTGGGCATCCTCAAGCACAAGCTGGTGGACCAGCTGCGCCGTCATTCGCGCGAGGCCACGGTGCTGCAGGCCGACGACGCCGAGGACCTGGACCCGCTGCTGTTCGACGACACCGGCCATTGGCGCGAGACCCCGGTGGAGTGGCATGCCCATCCCGAGGCCCTGCTGGGCCAGCAGCAGTTCCTGCAGGTGCTCGATGCCTGCATGGACCACTTGCCGCCGGTGCAGGGCCGGGTGTTCATGATGCGCATCTGGCTGGAACTGGAGACCGACGAGATCTGCCAGGAACTGGCCATCACCAGCGCCAACCTCTGGGTGCTGCTGCACCGCGCCCGCCTGCGCCTGCGCGACTGCCTGCAGGCCAACTGGTTCGGCAGCACCACCGCTGCGACGGCCTGATCCCCTGAAGCCCCTCTGCCATGCTGTTCCAGATTTCCTGCCGACAGGCCACCGCCCTCATCCTGCAGAGCGAGGACCGGCCCCTGACCCTGGCCGAGCGCATGAAGCTGCGCCTGCACCTCACCATCTGCGACCCCTGCCCGCGCTTTCTGAGACAGATGAAGGTGATGCATCAGGCGGTGGACCGCTGGAAGCATTACCGGGACGACACCGACCCGCCGGCGCCGCCCGACGATCGGGGCGATGGACGATGAGGCCCGAAGGGGATCCTGACATCAAGCTGGGCGGGAATCCACGGTCTTATTCCGGCATGGCCGGTTGAGTCGCACGCCTAGGATCACCTGTATCGCCGACCCTCCGTGTCGGGTAGACCTCCCCTGGCCATGAGCAACATGTCGCAGCTGCCGTCCTTCTTCACGACAGATCAACACGACGATCTTGCCGCGCCCGTGGCCGAGACGAACCCGGGTGCGAATCCGGGGGCGTTTGCCTGGCCCACGCCGCCGTATGCCATCTACCCGACCAGCCTGCCCCAGCAGGATCCGGAGCCCTGCGAGATCGAGGGGCAGAACGGCAAGGTGATGCAGGCCAGCCTGCTGGCCTACCTGCCGGCCCAGAACGTGATCCAGCTGGTGGTGCCCCCCGCGCGCAAGGCCATGGCCCTGCGCCCCAGCCGCTTTCGTCGCATCACCCTGCTCACGCCGATGCGGCCCTCCTTCATGGACCGCGGCGCGGTGCCGCCCGAGCTGACCGACTTCCATCCTTCGATCGACTACCGTGTGGACCTGGTGGACGGCAGCGTGCTGACCGGCCGCACCGTGGGCCATGTGGAGCTGCCCGAGGGCCTCTTCCTCTTCCCGCCGCTGGACGACCAGGGCACCGTGCAGCGCCTGTTCTGTCCGCGTGACGTCTACGCACGCTTCCAGCTGGGCGAGAGCCTGGGCAGCATGCTGGTGGCCGAAGACACCGCCAGCCCGGCCCAGATCGCCGAGGTGCTGGCCGTTCAGAGCCAGCTGCGCGAGCGCCGTCTGGGCGATGTGCTGCTGAGCCAGGATGTGGTCACCCGCGAGCAGCTGGAAGCCGCCCTGGAAACCCAGGCCAGCATGCCGATGGTGCGCATCGGCGAAGCCCTGCTGGCCATGGGCTACATCAGCCAGAACCAGCTGGATGCGGCGCTGATCGAGCAGCGCAGCAACCGCACCGTGCCGCTGGGCGAATTGCTGGTGCGCGCCGGCTACATCAAGCGCGAGGCCCTGCGCTCCGCCCTGGCCCGCAAGATGGGTTACCCGGTGGTGCAGATCGAGACCTACCCGGTGGACCCGGCCGCACTGAGGCTGGTGCCTTTCGGGCTGGCGCAGCGTCTGAACGTGCTGCCGCTGCAGACCCTGCCGGGCCGCCTGGTCGTGGCCATGGACGACCCCTCGCGCAAGAGCCTGATCGACGAACTGAGCTTCGCCTCGCGCAGCAAGGTCATCCCGGTGCTGGCCGCCACCGAGGACCTGACACAGCCCATCATCTCGGCCTATCAGCGTCACGGCCTGATCGAGCAGGCCCAGGTCAACCTCAACGAGCCCACCCGGCTGAGCTTCGACGAAAAGGGCACCGAGCACCTGCTGGCGGATCTGGAGCAGATCCGGGTGAGCGAGACGGATGCCCTCGAAGACCCGCCGATCGAGCAGTCCGACAACACCCTGGTCCGGCTGATCAACACCATGATCGTCGAGGCCAATGCCCAGGGCGCCTCCGACATCCACATCGAGCCCCAGCCGGGCCGCGGCAAGCTGCGGGTGCGCTTCCGCCTGGACGGCGTGCTCAAGCCCTACCTGGAGCTGCCGCACACCTACCGCAACGCCCTGGTCGCCCGCATCAAGATCATGTGCGACCTGGACATCTCCGAGCGGCGGCGCCCCCAGGACGGCAAGATCAACTTCGCCCGCTTCGTCCCCTCCTGCCCCATCGAGTTGCGCGTGGCCACCATCCCGACCAACAACGGTCTGGAGGATGTGGTGCTGCGGCTGCTGGCGTCCAACAAGGCCCTGCCCCCCATCGAGAAGCTGGGCCTGTCGCCGCACAACCTGCTGGCCCTGAAAGAGG